>NZ_CAMZMY010000013.1:0-131710 GCF_947311895.1 Pseudoalteromonas sp. PAR1
TTAAGCTAAAACTTACCCCAAACTACTATGGCGCATTATGACGCCGTTGGGGAGTGGAGAGAGTCCATTCCATTAATCCGCAATAATACTTAATCATTTTGAGGGATTAAACCTGTCGCTACCTGCGTTAAAAATTTCTGATTTAGAACAAACTAAATAACGAAATTTTTGCCTTGTTATCAACGAGGTTTTATTGCCTCAAAATAGACTACTTAATTAAGCGGATTGGTATAAGTATTTTTATTTTTTGATCATCACGATATGATTCACATAATTAGGGATCTTTTCGATACTTGGTCGCTTGCCGAATTCGGTGATAAGTAAATGCTCAAGTTGCTTTAACTGCGATGGGTGACTGGATAAAAAGTTAATAAATAATACACCACCTTTAGCCATCGCTGTGCGAAGCTTGGCATAAAAAGTATGTTTGTATAAAAACAGTGGGCCATCTACTTCACTGAATAAATCCAATATAATCCAATTGTATTCGTGTCCTTGCTCAAGTATTTGTTGAGCATCGAAACAGCGTAAATTACTTGTGTGATCTCCACCAAAGTAGCGTTTATAACAGTGAATAATATCGGGGTTTTTTTCCACTGAAATAAGCTGGCTATCAGGGTAGGTATGCTGAAGATAGTTACGAATTGCCCCGCCACCTAAGCCTAACTCTAAAATTTTTTTAGGTTCATCAAGTTTCTGCCAGAGCTTCGCAAGATATTGTAAATGAGGGAAAAGAAGCCTGTTAGGCTGACGTTTTTCGATAACGGATTGAAGAGTTTCGTTAATCAATAACCAACGTAGTTGATTGAGTTGCCTAACTTGAATGCTGTAATTGCCTTGCTTGTGCCAGTAAATCAGCTGCCCTAACTGGTGACATTCTTCAATAAAACTATGCTTTATTGCGCCACTGGGTTCAAAAAAATGTTCCATATCTCGGGCCTTTAGCTTTTATGTTTAAAAAGTATGACAATTGTTTCAGCATAGACTAGTCACCATAAAGTGCAATTGTGCATTAGTTTTTACAGCTCTGAATAATAATTTAAGCTGGGTCACCAAAGTATTATTCCAACTTGCAAGAAGATCGCGTATCGTAATTTGCATTCGTCGAGCCACGTTAGAAAAATAACAGACAGTGGCTGTATTTTCACAGGAGTATTTATGTTTAAAGTGACCACACCGCAAAGTAGCGAAGATTGGCAAGCGTATTATTCATTACGTTGGCAGGTTTTAAGAGCACCTTGGGGTGAGCCGCGCGGTTCTGAGCAAGATGACTTAGAGCAAGATGCCGAGCATCGCTTTATTAAAAACAATGATGGCGAAGTATTAGGTGTAGCACGTTTGCATTTTAATAATCATCAACAAGCACAAGTACGCTATATGGCGGTTGCTGAAGGGAATCGTAATCAGCACATTGGTAGTCGTTTACTGCATGAGCTAGAAAAAATAGCGTGGACTCAAGATGCCGATGAGCTCGTGCTTTTTGCCCGTGAACGTGCCTTAGAGTTTTATAAACGTCACGGCTACGAGCTAAAAGAAAAAGCGCACCTTGCCTATGACGATGTACAACACTGGAAAATGGTAAAACAAAAACCGTCTGAGCCGGGCTGGTTCCGTCATCCAAACTGGACACAAGTACTGCAAAATACGTGGCGTGAGTCGATTCCAATCAGTGATGCGATGGGAATTAAAGTTGAAAGCTATACCGATTGGCAATTTACTACTCGTGCTGATTTAGATGCGAATTTAAACCTTCATAACACTATGTTTGCAGGTTCAATTTACAGTCTGGCGACTTTAACTGGCTGGGGTGCTACTTACCTTGCACTGAAAGAAGCGGGCCTTGAAGGGAATATCGTATTAGCTGATGCTAACATTAAATACCTTAAGCCACTGAATAACGACCCTCGTGGTAGTGTTGAGCTGGCTGGCTGTAAAGGCAAGTTAGCGGATTTAGAAGACAGTGGCAAAGCAAGCTACCATGTACCAGTGAATGTATACGATGGTGATGTGTTAGTTGCTGAATTTGAAGGTCACTTCATTGTTAAAAAATAACGCATATTCAGAGCGAGCTAACTAAATCTCGCTCTTTATCAGCTAAAGCAAGTCAGTTAACAGAATACCCACACCAAAACGTTCAATATCGGCGTTGTAATCAATTAAGCTCTCGCCATAACCATTAAAGTATTGTGCGTAACCACGTAATCTGCCCCATAGAGGGAAAGACCAATCTAATTGGATTGCACCACGGTTATCTGAATTTAAGTTATTACGGGTCATAAAGCTAAATTCATGCTCGTTATAACGGTATGCACCTGAGAATTCAAAGTAACCCATGTATTTGTAAATATCAGGGTTGTCATCGCCACGCGCTTCTAATTCATCGTCTTTTTTATCTTCCGGAATTCGGTACCAAGGCTTAAAGCTAAATACAAAGCCGTCTTTTTCCCATAAGAAATCGGCATAGATACGGTTCCATGAACGTGAATTTGGTTGGCTGCGACCATTAGATTGATGTGATGCACCAATTGCAATTGCCATTTCATCGCCCCAAAGCACATGCTCAGGATCAAGGTAGTTCACCCAGAAGATCTCTGGTTCGTAGTTTGTTTCACGAAACGGTGATGAAATATCTTTGTTATAAAACTGCCAAAACGATTGCATGGTAAACGCAAAGAATACGCCCTGATCTTTATCTGAGAAGCCTTCGAAAATAGGCACTTTAATTGATAGTTGATATTTCACTTCAAGGTTATCAAGTGGTTCACCATCAGTTTGCTCAGCAAGATCTTTTAAACCATCAAATGGACGCTCATTCGGATTAGATACATATGAAAGTGGTAAAATGTAGTTACGCTTATGAGGAGTGATCACATTACGGTTTTTCTTGCTCACTTCTTCACGGGCTTTACGTTTGTCTAAAGCGGTAAGTTTTTTACTCTCGTCTAAGTCAGAGCATTTTTTACGAAGTTCTTCGAGTGTTTGTTTGCCGTCACCGCCAATGGCTTCGTTCAAAATACACTGCTTTACGAGTTCTAGCGCGTCATCTTGTTCATTGGTTTGTGGTTGTTCAGTTTGAGCAAATACAGGTACAGAAAATAAGCCAGCAGCTGCCAGCCAAGTGCGCCATCCCATTGCAGTTCCCTTTTGAATAGACTTATAAGTAAGAATAATTATAACGATTTTTACATAAGTAACCGTGAACTTATACTGAATTGTTGATATTTTAGGTAAATAGAGAGCCCCAAGCTAAGCTTGGAGCCCTGCTGTGACGGCCTAAGGGCATAAGCCGTCGACTCTCACGCAATGAGAAGGGGTGAGCTTATAGCTCAAATACGTTAGTAAAAAACTTATAAAGTTCGGTGCCTTGATTCACGCTTGCTGAGGCAAAATGCAAAATAGCGATGGCGTCTTTATCAAAACTCAATGTTTGTAGTGGCTGCTCAGAAAGGTAGCGCTCCATTCGTAAAATATGAGCAATAGGTTCGCCTGCTTTTATATGACCACCGAGTGGTGCAAGGTATTCAACCATGCCACCCATAGGTGCGTAGTAAGCTACATAATCTTCAAGCATACAGGCATAGCGTGTCATCGCTTTTGGTTGATATGCGGCATCAACCAATACCTCTTTATGATTGAGGTAACTTAAAATGCTATTGGCGTCTTCAAGGGCTGCACTTAAATCGATTTTTTCTTGGCTACCAAGTTCAACGGTAAATGCTTCGACTTGAACTGCAAATTCACGGCCTTGTTTGGCAAGCTCTTCAGATAGTGACCACCATGGGCAGAAACTCGCTTCATCCATTGCGCCATCAAAATCACTTGGGATCAATAACACATGCTCAATATTAAAATAGCTCGCGCTGGCTTTGGCGTATTGGGGGCAGTATAAGTGCTTACTTGAGATAGGCCCTGTGTGAAGATCTAAAACAATATCAGCCTGATGGGCAAGCTTTTGCAAGTTAAGTGCAATGCGCTTACCCGTTGTTAAGCTGTAATCTGGGCCCGTTAATTGGCTGTCGATGTCAGCAACGAGTGCCTGTTTAAACGCAGCTTTAAGGGTCGCATCATCACTGTCTTTGTGCAGTTCAGCAATTTGTGATGGTAATACTTTATTAAAGCGGTACATGCGGTTCCAGTTGGTGCCAGTAATTGGATCGAAGCGACCTAAAGTAAACTCACCTGACTTTTGATTACAACCAATTGGGTTGGCATAAGGCACTAGGGTAATGTCGCCACGCAGCTTGAGTGATTTTAGCTGCTCAAGCAATTGATAAATTACAGCGTTACCTTGTACTTCAGCACCGTGCATATTAGCTTGTATATACACGTTTGGCCCTGTGCCATCGCCTTTTAAACGATACACAGGAATTGTCAGTGGTAGGCCGTTGGCAATTTCGCCAACCACAATATTCTCTTGGCTGATTAATTCTTTACTCATGGTGATTACCTTAAATAATAGCTGGCATCTTCAGCGCTACGAATGCACTCAATATTGCCTTGTTCAAGGATGTATTCAGCCGCTAATTCGTGGCATAAAAAGTACGGCATACTTTCGGTAAAGCCATACGCGCCACATTGGCTGAATACCAACCAGTCTTGCTCACTTAAATCACTAGCTAGTTGGTGCTCACCTAAGCAATCAAGTGCAGTGCAAAGCGGCCCGTATAAAGTCATTGCACTTGGCTCAGCCGTTGACTCACGCAGTAACGCCGCAGGAAAATCTTGGCTTGTTACAGCAGGGCGAAGTAAATGGTTAATACCGCCTGATAAAATCACCTGCTGTTGATTGTAATTTTCTTTGCGTTCAACAACCGGTGTGGCGTAATGGCCGCATTCGCCCACCGCATAGCGGCCAAGTTCCATCCAAAGCTCTTTGACACCGGCATCTGCTTTAATACCCGCCAGAGTCTCGATAAGTGCAGACCAATCGAGTCGGTTAGCATCTTGAGTATAAGGAATGCCTAAGCCACCCCCTAAATCGAGAATATTAAGGTTAATATTTAATGCACTTGCTAGTTGTTGTAATGGCGCAATCATCGCACGCCATAGCTCGGCGAGTTTGTCAGTGCTCAGCATATTGCCCCATTGGAAAATATGCAGGCCATCAAAGTTAAGAGCAGGGTAATCACTTACTGTGAGCGCTTGCCACTCATCACAGCCCAAACCAAAAGGAGTAAGGCTATCGCCGCCAAGTGGGTTCTTTTCGCTGTCTGGCCAACGAAGTTGTACACGCAACAGAACTTGCAGCTGACAATTTGCTTTTGTTGCTTGCTCATTTAACCAGCGAACTTGGTTTATGCTCTCGGCCACGAAGGTACGTACGCCGCGAGCAATAAAATGTGAAATTTGTGCAGGGCTCTTTGCAGGCCCTGTGTTGAGCACGCGCTCGCTATCGATGCCTTGGGCAAGTACTTGCTCAAGTTCACCTTTACTCGCAACATCAAAATTAAACCCTGCGCTGTCTAAACATTGAATAATGCGAGACAGCGGGTTGGCCTTAACGGCATACCAAAGTTTCACATCGGTTTGCGCAGTTAATTGATTTAAATGTGCAGTTAATTTATCTAAATCATAGATAAAAAATGGCGTATCAAGATGTGTTGAAACTTGTTCAACCGCTTGCTTGATGGGCGTGCTCAAAAAGCTCATTAACGTAAAACCTCTTCTAACAATAATGATGCATCGCTTTGTTCGTCACGGTATTTCACGATCAATGCACAAGACATGCTTAAACCTTGCTCGCGAGCCCATGCATTTGAAGCAGGGCGAGAACCTGGGATTACAATCGCGTTTTCTGGAATTGCTTCACCTTTGTTTAGCTGGCGCTCATTAACACAATCGTAGACAGGGATGGTTGCAGATAAGCGCACACCCGGCGCAAGTACAGCACCTTTTTTCACAACCACACCTTCAACAATAACGCAGCCTGCACCGATGAAAGCGTCATCTTCAATAACCACAGGGCTGGCACCAATTGGCTCAAGCACGCCACCTAACTGTACTGCTGCACTTAGGTGAACATTTTTACCTACTTGTGCGCATGAACCCACTAATGCGTGACTGTCGACCATCGTACCTTCGTCGATGAATGCGCCAATATTTACATACGCTGGTGGCATGATAATCGTGCCTTTAGCAACGTGTGCGCCACGACGAACACTGCTACCACCTGGTACCATACGCACGCCGGCATTTGCAGCAAAGCCCTGTGGTGCTAGGTTGTGCTTATCCACAAAACCACCCGGGAACTCGGTGTTAGTACCATTTTTGAAGGCTTCTAAAATGCCTTGTTTAACTTCAACGTTGGCATGCCAGTTGCCATTTTCGTCTTGTGTTGCTGCGCGCACTGCGCCCGATTCTAAGTTGTTTAATAATTCTAACCAGCTCATGATAAAACCTGTTTTTAGTTCCAAGATAAAATTGTGTTGTTTGCGTGGGTGATGCTGTCTGTTTGCTCTAGCTCTAAATGCGTAAGCGGCGGACGTAAATGCGGGGTATTTATTTTACCTTGCAGGTGCATCAGTACTTTTACGGGGATTGGATTTGCGACAGCAAATAAGCTTTGAATCGCTTGCGACCAATCGGTGAATAGATTTGGATATTGACCACTTAAACTGCGTTTAACAAACTCATGGGTTTGACTCGGCCAAGCATTTGCGGCAACCGAAACTAAGCCTTTTGCACCAGCTTGAGCAAAATACGGCATAAGTGCATCATCACCACTGAAGATAGCCAGTGTTGGTGACGCCGTTCTAAAGCCTTCAAATTTGCTAATGTCACCACTGGCTTCTTTTAAAGCCCAAAGGTTTTTGTGCTCAGCAAGGTTTTTGATCACCTGCGGTGAAATCTCAACTGCACTTCGTCCTGGTACGTTATACAACATACAAGGGTGATGACTTGCGTTAAGTAGGCTTTCAAACCAATGTGTTTGGCCAACAACCCCAGGTTTTGCATACAGAGGAGAGCCCAATAGATAGCCATGAATAGGTAGTTGATTGCAGTATTCAACCCAAGCAATTTGCTGCTTTAGGTTCATGCCGCCCACAGCGACCATAAGTGGTACAGTCGGGGCTAATTGGCAAACATGTTCAACAATGGCTTGTTGCTCTTTAAGTGAAAGCGCCAGTCCTTCGCCGGTGCTGCCAAGCAATAAAATACCGTTATTAGCATCTTGCTGCTCGGCGACTAGTTGTCCAAGGGCCGTATAATCGACCTCGCCAGATTCAGAAAATGGCGTGACAAGCGCTGTCCATAGTGGATAGTCGTTTAAATCAAAATTGTTGATCATCTCTCACGAACTTATAAGGTATTCGAAGAGTTTATGCGGGAGCAATTGAATGGAGCCGCATGTCGTCATTCGAACAAGGTATAATTCGAAGAGCGAATGGGCTTAAGATAATAAAGACGCAACGGCCTTATTATACTAAGACCAGAAGCTCTCCACCAAACTAATCAATAGCGTTTTGCTATTGTTGGTGACAGTCGCTGGGATTCAGCCCAGTCGCCCGAAATAAGCACCTCACAAACGGTGTTACTTCTCGGCGTTAATTCCCCTCACGTATGATCAACAGAGTCTGTGCTCCTCCTATACGCTACCTGAATAACGCACCTCTTCCAGCCCTTTATGCTCGCTTTATAGCTTAAAGCCAACATAGTTAAATAGGGTATCAGCGGCGATTAAAGCATTTTAGCCATCTAGGTGTCAAGGCGGAGTATTCGTTTTTTTAGTGACCGATTTTGCAACATGGTTACGTATAAGCGTGTTTTTAGTACACTAGTATTACCCAGACGAATTGGAAGAAAAATGGAAAAGTTTAACGATATCTATCAGCGAGCTGTCACCCGTAAGGGCAGTGAAGAAATGCTGCTTGCACTGCTTTCTGACCCGCTTGATAGCGCTGACATTGCCAAAATGCATGATGACTTATGGTTGGAAGAGTTAACGCGTAAAGTGTTCCAAAGTGGTTTTTATTGGTCTGTTATCAATAGTAAGTGGTCAGGATTTCGAGAGGTATTTTGGGACTTCAGTGTTGAAAAATTATTAATGATGCCACCTGATATGCTCGAGCAAAAAGCCAGTGATGAACGTATTATTCGTAACTTTAAAAAAGTACAAACGATCCCTGAAAATGCCTACATGATCCATGAAGTAGCCGAAAAACATGGTAGTTTCAGCCAATTTGTAGCTGATTGGCCAGTAAATAATATTATCGGTTTGTGGGCTTACTTAAAAAAGCATGGTGCGCGACTAGGTGGGAACACAGGGCCTTATGCATTGCGTGCCATGGGTAAGGATACTTTTTTACTGTCTCGAGACGTAGAAAATTATTTACGTGCTCATGAATTAATTGACGGTGGCTTACAAACTAAAAAGTCATTACAAGCTGCACAAGACTTTTTCAACGAGCTACAACAACAAAGTGGCTTTAGCCTGCAAGCGCTAAGTCAATTAGTTGCCTATGGGGTAGGCGATAACCGCGTTGGCATAGCTGCGCGATAGGATTTTTTATGAAACTGCAAACTAGGTATACCGATATCAGCGAACTATTGGCTATTGAAGATATGCCTAATCGCGCCGCTGATCCCGCATTATTGTTATTCAATGATAAATTAGCTCAGTCGCTTGGTATTAATCATGATCCAGAATACCTAGCAGGACAGTTAAGTGGCTCAATAACTGATGACAGCGTAAAGCCTATTGCTTTAGGTTACTCAGGGCATCAATTTGGTCATTTTTCACCACGTCTGGGGGATGGCAGAGCGCATTTGCTTGGAGCAGTTAAAGACGATCAAGGAGTACTGTGGGACATACAGCTTAAAGGGGCGGGTGCTACAGTGTTTTCACGTGGTGGTGATGGACGTTGTGCGATTGGGCCGGCGGTTCGTGAGTTTATAATGAGCGAAGCGATGGCTGCATTAGGTGTCGCGACAACTCGCTGCTTAGCTGTTGTTACTACCGGCGAAACGGTGTATCGACAACCACCTCGGCCAGGCGCTGTCGTAACTCGCGTAGCAAAAAGTCATATTCGCGTTGGTTCATTTCAGTATTTAGCAACCCAGGGCGATATTGAAGGCTTAGAAAAGTTAGTTGATTACGCACTCAGTTGTCATTTCCCAGAGATAGATACGCGTGCAGAGCAACGTTATGTAGACTTTTTAACCGCAGTCATAGATAAGCAAATTGAGCTTATCATCAGTTGGATGCGAGTGGGATTCATCCATGGTGTAATGAATACAGACAATACATTAGTGAGTGGTGAAACCATTGATTACGGCCCATGCGCTATGATGAACCAGTTTGACTTTGATACTGTGTTTAGTTCCATAGACCATCAAGGGCGCTATGCATTCGGTAACCAACCAAACATTGCGAATTGGAATTGCGCGCGATTAGCTGAGAGCTTGCTGCCATTATTTAAAAATGAACAGCAAGCTTTGTCGTTATTATCCAGTGCAGTAAATAGTTTTGCTGAAAAGTTTAATCTTGCATTTACTACAATGTGGCGACGGAAGTTAGGACTTCTAGATGAACACGACGATAACCAAGCTTTAGTGACTGAGTTACTCACTCTGATGCAGCAAAATAACCTTGATTATACTAATACTTTCAATGCTCTTACGGAGTCATTACTTGCGGATTTTGCATTACCGGATAGTATTAAGGGGTGGGCTGCAAAGTGGCGAGTCAGAACATCAGCTGAAAGTTATGACATCATGCGTGCTGTTAATCCTGCAGTCATTCCACGCAATCATAATATTGAAATGATCTTGGCGGAATATGAAAAAACAGGATGTAGTTCAATGCTGAATGGCTTTTTGTCAGTTTTATCAAAGCCCTACGTTTACGATCAGCAATTCGAATCTTGGTATGAGCCACCTGAAAATGGCGATGCTAATTATCAAACATTTTGTGGTACCTAATGCATTTGTACTTGCTTGAAATAAAAAGTGTTTATTTAGTTTTTTTAAATGCTTGCTGATTGAGCAGAATAAACGCAAGTGCTATCATAGAATGGAGTTAACTTATTGCTTTAGATGATGATCTAATACGACTTTAGAATCATGTTAGACGTAATTTAAATAATTCTTTTGTTATATTGGATTCAGCTTTATTAAGTATTAAGCATCAAGTGTTAAGCATTGATAATTAATAAATAAGTAAAATTGTGGCTTATGAACTATCGTAAGATTGATTTTTTGAGCTACTCAACAGTTTTTAAATACTCAACAAACATTAGCTGAAAACAGCTTTATTGTGAAAATGGGAAGGAAATAATGAAACTAAAATCACTTACTATTGCGTTAGCACTGGCTGCAACGAGTTCTACAGCCCTCGCTGCTGAAAAAGAAGGTTTTTATATTGGCGCATTTGGCGACTATTACGACAATTCTTGGGAAAATGTTCGTGATTATCCGCCAGGTGGATTGAATGTTGATGACTCAACTGGTTGGGGCTTAGAGTTAGGCTATCGTTTCAGTGATTACTGGAGCGCGCGTCTAGAATATGCAGACATGGACTTTGATTGGACTGCAGATTTAGCTAATGGTACTTCAACAAGTGGCTCTGAAAGCGGCGAGCGTTACGGTATTGATGCTTTATATCACTTAGGTGGCGGCCCATTCTATGGTATTTTTGGTCTTAAGAACCTAAGTGCTCTAGATGAAAACTTAACGTTTGCTAACGTTGGTGCCGGTTATCAACACTACTTTACAGACAATTTCGCATTTAACGCTGAAACGTCTTTATATCAAGGTCTTGATCGTGGTTACACTGATGTTGGCGCTAAATTAGGTTTCAGCTATATTTTCGGTAACCAAAGCTCATCTGAGCCAGTAGAGCCTGCGCCGGTTGTTAGCGCTCCAACTGATAGCGATAATGATGGTGTTATGGATGCTGATGATCAGTGTGCTAACACACCAATGACTGATGCAGTAGATAGCACAGGCTGTACATTATACGAAGAAAAAGAAGCAACTATCACCTTGTTAGTTACTTTCCCGCATGATGTAGCAGAAGTACCAAACAAATACTTCAGCGATATTGCAGATGTGGCTGCGTTTATGAAAGAAAACCAAGACACATCAGTTGTATTAGAAGGCCACGCCTCTGCAGTGGGTGATGCTGACTATAATATGAAGCTTTCAGAAAAGCGCGCACAAGATGTTGCTGATGAACTTATCAAAGACGGTATCGCTGCAGATAGAATTTCGACAGTTGGATACGGTGAAGAGCGTTTGAAAAATAAAGCCTACACACTGGAAGCACATGCTGAAAACCGTCGTGTAGAAGCGCAAATTACAAGCGTTGAACGTGTAAAAGTTCTTCGTAAATAAGACTAAACTATTATAAATATGTAAATACTCCTATATTTATAAATAGTTACAAATAGTAAAGCCGAGCCAAGTAGTTGGTTCGGCTTTATTTTTTTTAATTTAAGAACATAATTATTTTTCGATTAAATAAAATAATCTTCAGAATGTACCTTTTTGTTAAATGATAATTTAAGTGAATATTGATTTGAATCATCAAAGTAACTATCAACCATTTGTGCTATAGCTTTTTTAGTTACCTTGTAGAATAATTATTAGGTAATATAATTATTTTTACTGTAATGTTTTTTTAGTATCAATATTGTTGGATTTATATTGATTCTTTTTACGTCGCTGTATTTAGTTGGTGTTGTTAAATTAAGAAAATTTATTATGTTGTTTGGGTTTATTAAGTTTGGATTAATTACTCATCAACTATCTTGACGGAATGTAGGCTACACGGCCTTAAGTTATCTTAAATGGAAGGGAATGAAACATGAAACTGAAACCACTTACAATTGCTTTAGCGCTTGCTGCAACAAGTGCCTCAACAATCGCAGCCGAGAAACAAGGTTTTTATATTGGTGCGTTTGGTGATTACTACGATAATTCATGGGAGAATATCCGTGATTATCCGCCAGGTGGCCTAGACGTAGACGACTCAACAGGGTGGGGTTTAGAGCTTGGTTATCGCTTTAGCGACTACTGGAGTGCCCGCTTAGAATACGCAGATATGGATTTCGATTGGAACGTGACCGACAACGATGGAACTACAATGAGTGGTTCTGAAAGCGGTAAGCGTTACGGTATCGATGGTTTGTATCACTTTGGCGGTGGCCCATTCTACGGTATTTTCGGTTTGAAAAACCTTGACGCTGTTGATGAAGATTTAATGTTTGCTAACGTGGGTGCCGGTTACCAGCACTACTTTACAGATAACTTTGCATTTAACGCAGAAACTTCTTTATACCAAGGTCTTGACCGTGGCTACACTGATGTTGGTGCTAAATTAGGTTTCAGCTATATCTTTGGTGATCAAAGCGAACCAGAGCCAGTTGAGCCAGCACCTGCAGTTGTACCTGTTCCGGTTGAGCCAGTTGATAGCGATGGCGACAGCATTCCAGATGCAGATGACCAATGCGCTAATACACCTATGACAGATGCTGTAGATGCTTCTGGTTGTACATTATACGAAGACCGTGAAGTAACGAAGAGCTTACTAATCACATTCCCTAACAATACATCTAAAGTTTCACAACAATATTTAGATGATATTGACAGTGCAGCTGCATTCTTAAAAGAGCATCCAGGCACTGATGTTGTATTAGAAGGTCACACTTCATCTGTTGGTAAAGCAGACTACAATAAGTGGTTATCGAAAAAACGTGCTGATGCAGTCGCTAAGAAGCTTATTGAAGATGGTATTGATGCGATGCGCCTAACTACAGTTGGTTATGGTGAAGAGCGTCTTAAAAATCCAGCTAACACGCCGGAAGCACATGCAGAAAACCGTCGTGTAGAAGCAAAAGTTAAAGTTATTGAACGTGTTAAAGTAGAGCGTTAATAGTTAGACTTTGCATAGAGTTTAAAACCCAGCCTAGTGCTGGGTTTTTTGCTTTTAAAACACAGATAGGAATGATTCTTAATAAATATTCATCAGAATAGCTTTTTTTTTTAGTACTATTCATGTTATTTATACTGAATATAAAGTGCCTAAGCGCAGCATGGATTTTCATCTATACTTAAAAGCTTTATAATTAACCGTCAGAATACTATAAGTACTGGGTAAAATTGCTATTTAGATTAATAGAACCGAGTACTTTCACGTCACCAAGAGGGCAATATTGTGCTACAAGAATATCGTAAACACGTAGAAGAACGTGCCGCGTTAGGTATCGTACCAGCGCCACTAGATGCTCAGCAAACGGCTGATCTTATTGAACTAATCAAAAATCCACCGGCAGGTGAAGAAGAATTTATCGTAGACCTTCTTGTTAACCGCGTACCACCAGGTGTTGATGATGCTGCTTACATTAAGGCTGGTTTCCTTGCAGCTGTAGCAAAAGGCGAAGCGAGCTCACCACTTGTATCAAAAGAAAAAGCAGCTGAGCTACTTGGTACTATGTTAGGTGGTTACAACATCGCACCTATGATCGAACTTCTAGACGACGAAGCGTTAGCACCAATCGTTGTTAAAGGTTTATCAAACACATTATTAATGTTCGATGCTTTCTACGATGTAGAAGAAAAAGCGAAAGCAGGTAACGAATTTGCTAAGCAAGTAATCGAATCTTGGGCAAATGCAGAATGGTTTGTAAACAAGCCTGCAGTTGCTGAAAAAATCTCAGTTACCGTATTCAAAGTAACGGGCGAAACAAACACAGATGACCTTTCACCTGCTCCAGATGCATGGTCACGTCCTGATATCCCACTACACGCTTTAGCAATGCTGAAGAACGAACGTGATGGTATCAACCCTGACAAACCAGGTGAAGTTGGTCCAATTTCACAACTAGAAGAGCTTAAAACTAAAGGTTTACCTCTTGCATACGTTGGTGATGTAGTTGGTACGGGTTCTTCTCGTAAATCTG
Source organism: Pseudoalteromonas sp. PAR1 (assembly GCF_947311895.1). Taxonomy (NCBI): domain Bacteria; kingdom Pseudomonadati; phylum Pseudomonadota; class Gammaproteobacteria; order Alteromonadales; family Pseudoalteromonadaceae; genus Pseudoalteromonas; species Pseudoalteromonas sp. PAR1. Next base: position 13,902 of record NZ_CAMZMY010000013.1, read on the forward strand.
CAACTAACTCTGTACTTTGGTTCATGGGTGATGATATTCCTCACGTACCAAACAAACGCGTTGGTGGTGTATGTTTAGGTGGTAAAATCGCGCCTATCTTCTTCAACACAATGGAAGACTCTGGTGCATTACCAATCGAACTACCTGTTGATGAGCTAAACATGGGTGACCAAATCGATATCTTCCCATACGAAGGTGTTGTTAAGCGTCACGGCACAGATGAAGTAATATCAACTTTCTCTCTTAAATCAGACGTAATTCTTGATGAAGTGCGTGCTGGCGGTCGTATTCCACTGATCATCGGTCGTGGTTTAACTGATAAAGCACGTGCATCACTAGGTATGGAAGCTGAAGATATCTTCCGCAAACCTGCCCTTGTAACTGATTCTGGTAAAGGCTTCACATTAGCTCAGAAGATGGTTGGTAAAGCATGTAACATGCCTGGCGTACGTCCTGGTCAATACTGTGAGCCGAAAATGACAACGGTTGGTTCGCAAGATACAACAGGTCCTATGACGCGTGACGAACTTAAAGATCTAGCGTGTTTAGGTTTCTCTGCAGATTTAACAATGCAGTCTTTCTGTCATACATCAGCTTATCCTAAGCCAATCGACGTTAACACTCACCACACACTTCCTGATTTCATCATGAACCGTGGCGGTGTATCACTACGTCCAGGTGACGGTGTAATCCACTCATGGTTAAACCGTATGTTATTACCAGATACAGTAGGTACTGGTGGTGACTCGCATACTCGTTTCCCTCTAGGTATTTCATTCCCAGCGGGTTCTGGTGCAGTAGCATTCGCAGCAGCAACAGGTGTAATGCCACTTGATATGCCTGAGTCAATCTTAGTACGTTTTAAAGGCGAAATGCAGCCAGGTATCACATTACGTGACCTAGTACATGCTATCCCTTATTACGGTATCAAAGAAGGTCTTCTAACAGTTGAGAAGAAAGGTAAGATCAACGAATTCTCTGGTCGTGTACTAGAAATCGAAGGTGTTGAGCACCTAACTGTTGAGCAAGCTTTCGAACTTTCTGATGCATCAGCTGAGCGTTCAGCTGCAGGTTGTACAGTTAAACTTTCTAAAGAGTCTATCGCTGAATACCTAGAGTCAAACATTGTAATGCTTAAGTGGATGATCTCTGAAGGTTACGGTGATGTGCGTACTATTGAGCGTCGTATCACAGCAATGCAAGAGTGGTTAGCTAACCCTGAGCTGATGGAAGCTGATGCTGATGCAGAGTACAAACACGTACTTGAAATCGACCTAGCTGATATCAAAGAGCCAATCCTTTGTGCTCCAAATGACCCTGATGATGCACGTCTTCTTTCAGACGTAACAGGCGAGAAAATCGATGAAGTATTCATCGGTTCTTGTATGACTAACATCGGTCACTTCCGTGCTGCAGGTAAACTACTAGATGGTTTCAGTGGCCGTATCCCAACTCAACTTTGGGTTGCACCACCAACGAAAATGGATAAAGACCAACTTACTGACGAAGGTTACTACGGTATCTTTGGTCGTGTAGGTGCGCGTATCGAAACTCCAGGGTGTTCACTATGTATGGGTAACCAAGCACGAGTTGCTGATAAAGCAACGGTTGTGTCTACCTCTACGCGTAACTTCCCTAACCGTCTAGGTACTGGCGCAAACGTATTCTTAGCATCAGCAGAGCTTGCAGCAGTAGCGGCAATCTTAGGTAAACTACCTACACCTGCTGAGTACCAAGAGTATGCAGATAAGATCAATGCAACTGCAGCTGATACATATCGTTACCTGAACTTCCACCGTATGCCTCAATACACTAAAAAGGCAGACCAAGTAATCGTTCAGCAAGCCGTTTAATTCTAATTAAAATTAAATAGCTAAAAAGCCCGCATCCAGCGGGCTTTTTATTTTAGATAAAAATTCTAATTTACTTCTAAATTCGATCTTAAAGCTACATAAATCATCATTGCTGTTTACATAATAACGCAAAAATTTCCTACCAATTGCATTAAAATCCTCGCCAATATTCTCAACATATTAAGGCGAGATCGTTATGACAAAATTAAACAACCAGAATCTATTGCAACTTCGTTTTGTAAGCCAAGCTCATATTGACGCAGTAAAGCCTTCTTTTGCTAACCTACCTGCGAATCCGTACGCCGATGGTCAATTTCGTAAGCGTCGCTATTCAGTAATCAAAGTCGTTGATGGTGAATTAAAGCTACAACCAACTAAAGCATTTGTGCAGGATGACTCAATCAATACCTTCCAAGGTAATGTTGAACGTACTTATGAAAATTTAGAAGATAGCTTATTAGCCACTGATGGCATGAAGCAAATCGTTAATCAGTTCCGCGATATGACGGGGATCAGCGATGATCGCGATATTGAAATTCACCAATTCAGAATGCTTGCGATTGACAGCGATACACCCGCTGCGCCTGAAGGTGTTCACCAAGATGGTTTTGATCACGTATGTGTATGTGGTGTATCACACGAAAACCTTGAAGGGGGTGAGTTACTTGTTTATGAACATCAGCAAGCAGAGCCTTGTTTCAAAATGGAAATTAAAGACGGCATGTTCGCGCTTATTAATGACCGTGAAGTATGGCACAACGCAACACCAATGAATAAATTAGACGCAAGCAAAGAAGGTTATCTTGATTGCTTCGTACTAACTGCGTAAGGGTATATCATGAACTTAACGCAATTACGTCGTCAATTTCCTGCACTTATGCAACAAGTTGCTGGTCAGTCACCGATTTTCCTTGATGGCCCGGGTGGCTCGCAAGTGCCACAGTCAGTTTTAAGTGCCATGACTGCTTATTTGGGTTACTACAACTCGAACTTAGGTGGTGCATTTTTCTCAAGTGATAAAACGGTTGAGTTAATGGCTAACGCTCGCCAAGCAGCAGCCGATTTATTAAATGCCCCATCTAAAGAGCAAATCGTGTTTGGTGCAAACATGACAAGCTTAACGTTCAGCTTTAGTCGTGCCATCTCGCGTGGTTGGACTGCCGGTGATGAGATTATTGTCACAAATGCTGATCACTACTCAAATGTTTCATCTTGGCAGCAAGCTGCTGAAGATAAGGGTGTAGCAGTAAAAACGGCTCTTATCAATGAAGCTGATTGCAGCTTAGATATGGCACACTTTGAAAGCCTTTTATCAAGTAAAACAAAGCTTGTTGCAGTGACGTATGCATCAAACACTACTGGTTCAATTAATGACATTAAACGCATTGTTGAGCTTGCTCATGCAGTTGGTGCGCTAGTTTATGTTGATGCCGTTCATTACGCACCTCATGAGCTGGTAGATGTACAGGCACTTGATTGCGACTTTTTAGCGTGCTCAGCATACAAGTTCTTTGGCCCTCATCTTGGTATTGTATATGGCAAACGTGAGCACCTTGAAGGTTTCACACCATACAAAGTTGAGCCTGCAAAAGATGTTGCCCCAGGTCGCTGGGAAACGGGTACGCAAAGCTTTGAAGCGCTAGCTGGTCTCATTGCTGCTGTTGATTACATTGCTACAATTAGTGAGCTTGATGACAGTCATTCACGCCGAGAAAAACTGGCGGCTGCCTTTGCTATCACTAAACAGCACGAAATGGCATTAAGTAAGTATTTCTTAACTCGTTTAGCAGATTACCCGAGCATTAAGCTGTTTGGTATTAATGATCTAGAGCGTGTTGCTAATCGCACACCGACTTTTGCTTTAACTTTTGAAGGCGTCGAGCCGCGTGTTGTTTCTGAATTCTTAGGGAAGCAACATATTTGTGTGTGGGATGGTAACTTCTACGCGCAAGGCTTATGTAAGCAACTCGGTGTATTAGAGACAGGCGGCGTAGTTCGCATTGGCTGTATGCATTACAATACAATTGAAGAGCTTGATAAGGTTTTTGATTTATTTGATCAATTACTAAAAAATTAAAGCTAAGTTTTTAGCTATAAGTTTGAAGCAGCCCGAAGGGGCTGCTATTTGACAGAGCTAACAGTCAGTTGGATTTTTACCGCTAGGATTGTGGTTGCCCATAGATTTGCTCTGCACGGTTAAATAGAACCCACGACGTTAAAATATACTTATCATTTGAAATGGGCTTATTACCTCGGTGCGTATGAGTAAAGTAACCCGGTGCTACGACCATAGAACCCTGCTTCGGTGATATTTTACGCTGTTGATAGTAAAACTCAGTTTCACCACCTTCTTCGACATCATTTAAATAGAACATAAATAACAGTACGCGATGCAAGGCTTCGTTATGACCGTTTTGTGGGTATACCTCGCTATGCCAATACGGGTAGCCTCCTTTATTGATATCGTATTTTTGTGCTTGAATAGGCCCGAGGCGGAAAATTTGCTGCACGAGTAATGGCAATTGTGGTTTGCCAACTTCTTCAAAATTATCTTGTGTAAGATCAACTGGCTGACCTGTTTTCGGATGATATACCTTTAAACCAAATGCACCTATCATCATGAAAATATGCTCTTCAAGGTATTTAAAGATGTGGCTGGCGGTTGTTTGCTGAATATGCTTAAGTTGCTCAACGTACTCTGGATGATTATTAAGATATAAATCGCGGCTGTCTTTTTTTGCTAAATCCACGCCGCCAGAGGTAATGCCTTGTTTTAAATGCGGGCTTTGTTCAAATACCGTGATAAAGTTGTCGCAAAATTCTTTGCTGAGGGCGTTTTCGTATACGCGAATAAAGTCCGTCATGAGCTACCTTTAGTTTATATTTTTTATAGGGTTACTATGTTTACTGAGACTATCACACCTCGTTTTAGCGAAACTGATGTGCTAGGGCATATCAACAATACCGTACTCCCTGTATGGTTTGAAGCCGCCCGAGCGCCTATTTTCAGGTTTTTTACCCCCGATCTAAACCCTTATGAGTGGAAATTGATCATTGCTAAGGTTGAGGTAAGTTTTGTCGGTGAGTTGTTTTATGGCCACGATGTAACCGTTAAAACCAGTGTAGAGCACATCGGCTCTAGCTCATTTGTGCTTCGCCAAGAAGCATGGCAACAAGATAACTGCTGCGCCGTTGGTAAAACTGTACTCGTGCGTTACGACTTTGCAAATAAATGCTCGCAAAAACTTAATGAGCAGGAAAGGGCTGACCTTACAGCGCATTTAATCGCTGAGGAATAAACCATTTTTTGCCGACATTTAGCAGCACTTGGGTTAAAATGCGCCTTCATTATTTTGACTGAGTAATTTTGGGTTACACGCAATGCTGTTAATGATCGACAATTATGATTCGTTTACCTACAACTTAGTGCAGTATTTTCAGCGCTTAGATCAAGATGTATTGGTAAAACGTAATGACGAGATCAGCATTGCAGAGATCAAACAGCTTAATCCTGAACATATTGTTCTTTCACCCGGCCCATGTTCACCCAACGAAGCGGGTATTTCGTTACAGGTGGTCGAACAGCTAAAAGGTGAAGTGCCTATTCTTGGGATCTGCTTAGGGCATCAAACTATTGCTCAGGCGCTTGGGGCTGAAGTAGTCAGAGCAAAACGAGTTATGCATGGCAAAACTTCATTGGTTAAACATAACAACCAAGGGGTGTTTAAGGGGTTAGCAAACCCACTTACCGTTTGCCGATATCATTCATTAGTGGTTGATAAGCAGCATTTACCTAATGACCTTACAATCACTGCTTGGACTGAGCAAAATTCTGATTTCGAAGAAATAATGGGTTTAATGCATGCTAATTTAGCGCTTGAAGGGGTGCAGTTTCATCCTGAAGCAATTTTGACTCAGCAGGGACTTGAATTACTTGCTAACTTTTTAACTCGCTTCTAATCTTAGGCTAATGAATTAACAAATATGACTGATAATACCCCTGTGCAAATTACTGAAGAAAAACGACAACAAAGGACTTCGATGGTGCTCAATGAACGCGCCCACGATCTATTGCTTGGTCATAGTTTTGCACAGCGCCAAATTGGTTATATTCACACCTTAGAGATTGACTACGGTGAGTCGATGGAGCAACGCACTTTATTAGAGGTGGAAGTTGCAGCCGAAAAGAAGCGACAAAAAAGCAGTACAGCACACCATAAGTACCGTGCTCAGGCGAGTAAGCAGTTACATCAAGTCATAGAAGCAGCTATGAACAAGCAGCTAGAAGACGTCGACTCGGTTGTGCATGAAACAATTGGTATTCAAGATAGTGTTCCAGCGATTTTAGAAATATTAGCAGTACGCTCTGCATCGGTTGGTCGCCTTGAACCTTTAGTTAAAGATTTAAGTTGGTTAGGCCGCGAGTTGGTTGCCTTTGTTAATTTGCCTTTCTATCGTAAGCAGCGTAACAAGCATACCTCGGTTCAAGTTGATAACCCATTATTAGCGCTGCGTTATATTGGTTTAGATAATTTAAAGTTTGTTGTGCCTACATTTGCGGTTCGCCATTGGATGCCTCACAGTACAGAACCATTTCCATTATTAAAGCGTCGTTTGCGCGATAATTCGATGGCGTGTGCCATTGCGGCTCAAGAGCTTGCTAAATTAAATGGTGTAAATGAGGTACACGCGTTTACCTTAGGTATGTTATTGGATGTTGGCAAAATTGCTTTAGTGCGTTTGTATTTACGCACCTTTGAGCGAGTTTGGCAGCGACAAGTGGCAAAAGCGCGTGAAGAACAAAAGAAAGACTTACACACGGCACTTTTAGAGCTTAAGCCAGATCCCTTGTTTTTAAGCTCATTATTGAGAACTCTGTCAATGAAAGTGACCGCTACTGTTATTGAGCAAATGTCATTTAAGTATTTACCCTTTAATGCGGTGATGCAGCAATTAACAACGCCACTAGCTAAAAACGATGAGTACCTACCACTAACAGAAGTGATATTAAAAGCGCGTTGTTATGCTCAATACTTAAGTTTAAATGAGCACCAATTAGTTGAACAAGACGAAACTGAGCATTGGTTTGCGCACTTTAACTTCACTCAAGAAGAGCTCGATCAGCTTGCAAAATGCAATTTTGATCGCTTCCATATCCAAATTAATTAAAAAAAATGTTAATTTTTTTGCGACTATTCATTCATTGTTTATCAATCCTCACTGACAATTTTTCTGTAAGCATGTTCTGCGGTGCTTACTAGCAGCACGCCTTTTTATCGTATTTAGTCTAAAAAACAACCTTCAAATAGTTATTCACTATCCATGAAAAAATATCTCGAGCCCTTTATTTTCAAGGGCTACATGAAAGTTTTCTAAGAGACAGAACGAAAATTTTCTGAAATAATGAGCGAATGAAAATTGAACCAAAGAGTAATTTTGGTGAATTTACGCTAAGCTCAATCGGCTAATTAAAATGGCTTAGTTTAGCTTTAAGATGCCACCTTACTCTTCGTGTGCTTACAATTAAGAGGATATAAAATGACAGTCAATCGTGAATTATTTGATCAAGTAATGGTTCCTAACTATGCACCATCAAGTGTTATTCCTGTTCGAGGCGAAGGCTCTCGTGTATGGGACCAAGAAGGTCGCGAATTTATCGATTTTGCTGGTGGTATCGCAGTTAACTGTCTAGGTCACTGCCATCCAGCTCTTGTAAGTGCATTAAAAGAGCAAGGCGAGAAAATTTGGCACTTATCAAATGTAATGACTAATGAGCCTGCACTTCGTCTAGCTAAAAAGCTAACTGATGCAACATTTGCAGAGAAAGTATATTTTGCTAACTCAGGCGCAGAAGCAAATGAAGCGGCACTAAAATTAGCGCGTCGTTTTGCTCTTGATAACTATGGCGAGCAAAAGTCGCAAATTATCTCATTCAATAAAGGTTTCCACGGTCGTACATTCTTCACTGTAACGGTAGGTGGCCAAGCTGCATACTCTGATGGTTTTGGTCCTAAACCTGGCGATATCGTGCACTGTGACTATAACGACTTAGCAGCATTCGAAGCGCTTATCTCTGATAATACGTGTGCGGTAATGATGGAGCCTCTGCAAGGCGAAGGCGGTATCATTTCACCAACCAAAGAATTTGTAGAAGGTGTACGTGAGCTGTGTACTAAACACAATGCACTTTTAATTTTTGATGAAGTACAAACAGGTGTTGGTCGTACTGGTGAGCTTTATGCTTATCAAGGTCTAAACGTAACTCCAGATATCTTAACTACAGCCAAAGCGTTAGGTGGTGGTTTCCCAATCGGTGCGATGATCACCACAACTGATATTGCTAAGCACTTAAAAGTAGGTACTCATGGTTCTACTTACGGTGGTAACCCACTTGCATGTGCAGTAGCAGAAGCGGCATTCGATACAGTAAATACACCAGAAGTATTAAATGGTGTTAAAGAAAAGTCGGCATTATTCCGTGAGTTACTAACGGCGATTAACGAAAAGCACAATGTATTCACTGAAATCCGTGGTGAAGGCCTATTAATTGGTGCTGTAGTAACAGAGCAGTTTAAAGGTCGTGCAAAAGAGTTCTTAGTTGCAGCAACAGAAGAAGGCGTGATGTCTTTAGTTGCAGGTGTTGATGTTGTTCGTTTCACTCCGTCACTTGTAATTCCAGAAGCTGATATCCGCGAAGGTATGGCTCGTTTTGAAAAAGCGGTTGCTAAAGTCGCTAATAGTTAATTTCTTAACTGCCAACTCAGGGCAAGCATAGCTTGCCCACATTTCTTAATTTACCGTTATTTATAAGGGAGCAAGCGGACTTATGATGATCCTTCGCCCAATTCAGCAAAGTGATTACGCTTCATTAGTAAAGATTGCCGTAGAGTCAGGACATGGCTTCACATCTTTGCCTAATAATGAACAATTGCTACAAAAGAAAATAGATCATTCTGTCAGCTCATTTGCAAAAGCTGCCCAACAACCAGGTGATGAAGGTTACTTGTTTGTTCTTGAGGATAGCGAGACTGGTGAAGTTGTTGGTACTTCTGGTATCGAAGCAGCTGTTGGTTTAGATGATGCTTTTTATCACTACCATTTAAGTAAAGTGATTCACTCTTCACGGACCCTTGATGTATACAAAGCTGTTGATATTCTTACCTTGTGTAATGATTACACAGGGGCAACAGAGCTATGCACGTTATTCCTAAAAGATGGCTACCGTAAAAATAATAATGGTAAATTACTCTCAAAAGCGCGTTTTATGTTTATAAACCAGCATAGAGAACGCTTTGCTGAAACTGTGATTGCTGAGATGCGTGGTGTATCAGACGAAAACGGTGAAAGCCCATTCTGGCAATGGTTAGAAGAGCACTTTTTTTCAATGGACTTTCCTACTGCCGACTACCTCACCGGGATTGGTCAAAAGGTTTTCATTGCTGAGTTAATGCCTAAGTATCCAATTTACGTCAACTTATTGAGCAAAGATGCGCAAGCTGTAATCGGTCAAGTGCACGCTAACACGCGTCCTGCTATTGAACTTTTAAAAAACGAAGGTTTCACCTTTAACGGTTACGTAGATATCTTTGACGCAGGCCCAACGGTTGAAGCAAAGATCGAAAATATAGCTACAATTCGTAATGCCAAAACATTCAAAGTTGAAATTGGTGAAAGCCAAGGCGACACCACGGTATTGTTAGCAAACGATAAAATTGCTGATTTTAGAGCAACCGTGACTCAAGTTAGCCTATCATGCGATGCCGATAGCATCACAATCTCAAGTGAATTAGCAAAAGCACTTCACCTAGAAGCGGGTGATTCAGTATCACTAGCAGAACTATAGAATTCAGGAGACATATTAATGACTCATGCAGCGCAATTTATTAATGGTCAATGGCAAGCAGGCCTTGGTCATACTTTTCAGTCTGTTAACCCTGCAAACAACGACGTAATTTGGCAAGCAAACAGTGCAACAGCTGAGCAAGTAGACAGTGCCGTGTCTGCTGCACGTGAAGCATTTTACAGCTGGGCTGATAAATCATTCGCTGAGCGTTTAGCGATTGTAAAAACATTTGCTGAAACGCTAAAAGAGCACAGTGAAGAACTCGCTGTTGCGATTGCACAAGAAACCGGTAAACCACTTTGGGAAACGCGCACTGAAGCAGGTGCTATGGTGGGTAAAATTGCTATCTCTGAAAAAGCATTTTTAGAGCGTACTGGTGATGTTGAAAACCCAATGCCGCAAGGCCGTGCGATGATCCGTCACAAACCTCATGGTGTTGTCGCAGTATTTGGCCCATACAACTTCCCTGGCCACTTACCAAATGGTCATATTGTGCCTGCATTATTAGCAGGTAATACCGTGGTATTTAAACCGTCAGAATTAACGCCTGCTGTTGCTGAGTTAACGTTAAAGTTATGGGAAAAAGCCGGTCTTCCTGCAGGTGTTATCAACCTTGTACAAGGTGAAGTTGAAACCGGTAAAGCGCTTGCGTCTCATAAAGGTATTGATGGCTTATTCTTTACGGGCTCTTCTCGTACTGGTCATATTTTACATGAGCAGTTTGCTGGTCAGCCGGGTAAAATCCTAGCGTTAGAGATGGGGGGGAATAACCCGCTTATCGTCACTGATGTTGCTGATACTAAAGCGGCTATCCACGATATTATCCAATCAGCGTTTATCTCAACCGGTCAACGCTGTACCTGTGCGCGTAAACTGTTTTTACCAAAAGGCGAGCAGGGTGATGCTATCTTAGCGGGTCTTATTAAAGCGACTAAAGCGATTAAAGTAGGTGACTACGACGCAGAAGATCAGCCTTTCATGGGTTCAATGATTTCTGCGGCAGCAGCAGCTGGAATGGTTGCAGCGCAAAAGCAACTTGTTGAGCTTGGTGCTGAAGTGTTAGTTGAACTTACTCACAAAGAAAATACGGGCTTTGTAACACCGGGTATTTTAGAGTGTACCGATGTGGCTAACTTCCCAGATGAAGAGCACTTTGGACCACTGCTTAAAGTGTTCCGCTTTACTGACTTTGATGCCGCTATTGATATAGCGAATGACACAAGCTTTGGCTTATCAGCCGGTTTATTAAGTGACAGCGCAGCAGATTACGATCACTTCTTACGTCGTATTCGTGCAGGTATCGTAAACTGGAACCGTCCAATCACAGGTGCATCAAGTGCAGCACCATTTGGTGGTATCGGTGCATCGGGTAACCACAGAGCAAGCGCATATTACGCTGCTGATTATTGTGCATACCCTGTTGCTTCGGTAGAGCTTGAAAAAGTAGCGATGCCAGCGACATTGAGCCCTGGCTTAAAAATCGATTAATAACCGTAAATTATTATAAAAAGCAGCTTAGGCTGCTTTTTTTGTATGAGATGTCTAGCAAAGGTAGCAATTAAAAGCGCTTTCTGCTTAAATCTAAAGAGATAGTTTTTTATTAGGTGTGCAGTCGTATGGTTTTAGATAGGCAAGGGTACGATGATCTTGTCATGTATCTCACTCAAAATTTAGCGCTTTTTGAGAAGCCAGGTCAAATTAAACCAGGAGCTCCAACAGTGTTAGAGCTGATTGAAGACGTGATAGCAGAAAACGTTATGTTACTTTGCGAACAACACACTGAGCTTAATACTGAGCAACGCAGCCAAATTGTCCGCGAAGTAGATGGCATTGTGTATGACTTACAAGAAGTATTAAGTAGCGTTACAAATCACACTGTAACCGTTGAGCAGCATGCTTTTATTGATGAGTTTGCTGGACTGGTAAAAAACTTATTTGATAACGCCGTGGCTGAAAGTGCTTAACGGCCAGTGTTAGCGCTCTTTTTAAGTTCGCAATCAGCGTGCTTGCGCTTGCAGCTGCAAATCCTCAATTAACTGCTTTACTCTTTGGCCTACCGCTTATCTCTTGCATCTGAGTGTGACTTGCTTACAATCAAGCAAAACAACTTGAAGAGACAAAATAAATGCAAGCGAATGTAAAATGGGTAGAGGGTGATACCTTCATTGGCCTTTCAAACTCAGGCCACAATGTCGTTTTTGATGCTGGTAGCGATAGCGCAGCACCAAGCCCAATGGAAATGGTATTAATGTCGGCAGGTTGCTGCTCATCGGTTGATGTAGTAAGCATTCTAAAAAAAGCAAAGCAATCATTCTCTGATGTGCAAGTGAAGCTAACAGCTGAACGTGCTGAGTCTGCACCTCGCGTGTTTACTAAGATTAACCTACACTTTGTGGTTACCGGTGATAATGTCTCTGAAAAACACCTTGCGAGAGCTGTGCAATTGTCTGCAGAAAAGTATTGCTCTGTAGCCTTAATGCTTGATAAATCAGTAGAAATTACGCATAGCCACGAAGTTGTTCTAGAACAGGTAAAATAACGCTTTTTCCGAGCGGGAAATTCGTATAAAATCCGCGAACTTTTATTTCTGCTGGTGCAGGTTTCACTCGTTTAAAGGTTGGTTTAGCATGAATAAACCCTTCGATAAAATTAAGCTTCATGGCTTTAATAACTTAACTAAGAGCTTAAGCTTTAGTATTTACGATATTTGTTACGCAAAGACTGAACAACAGCGTAAAGAATATATTGAATATATCGACGAACAGTATAGTGCTGATCGCCTTACCGATATTTTAGGTGAAGTTGTGGATATTATTGGTGCAAACATCTTGAATGTTTCTCGCCAAGATTACGATCCGCAAGGTGCCAGTGTGACAATTCTGATCTCAGAAGAGCCAATTGAGCAGCAAACTACCTATGACGTTGATGAAGCGCCGGGTCCTTTGCCTGAAACGGTTGTTGCGCACTTAGACAAGAGCCACATCTGTGTTCACACATACCCAGAAGCACATCCTGATGATGGTATTTGTACGTTCCGTGCTGATATTGAAGTATCAACGTGTGGCATCATCTCGCCATTAAAAGCGTTAAACTTCTTAATTCATAGCCTTGAGTCTGATGTTGTAACAATTGACTACCGCGTACGTGGTTTTACGCGTGATGTGGATGGTGTTAAGCACTATATCGACCACGCAATTAACTCAATTCAGAACTACATGACTGAAGATACAAAAGAAGCGTACCAAATGATGGACGTAAACGTGTATCAAGAGAACTTGTTCCACACCAAGATGATGCTAAAAGAAACTGACTTGAATACTTATTTATTCGGTGTTTCTACAGCAGATCTTTCAGAAGACGAAGAAGAAGAAATTCGTTCTAAGTTAACTCGTGAGATGCAAGAAATCTTCTACGGTCGTAACTTACCAGACACAGAGTAAGTAGCCACAAGCTTAAAAAAAACGGCGTGTAATGTATGTTACACGCCGTTTTTATTTCAGGCTTTGTGTTGTGGCAGTCGTAACTGCGAACCCTCAGTTACTTAATAAGTAGCAACTCTGTTTGTCTGCCATCAAGATACCAAACTCCAGAGCTATCAAAAAAAGCATCTTCTTCGAGCATAATACGGATCTCTTTGTTCCAAGGCTCTATAAATACAGCATTATTTAACTCAATCGAATACGCCGTATTTAAGTGAAGCGGGTAGTCACCATCGCCAGCAACACCTTGTTGTGAATCCCACATGCCCAATGTTGTACCTGCTGCGTGGCCATGATAACCAATTGGGTGCGTGTAGATTGTTGGCTTTAATCCTTTAGCAATTGCCTCGGCGCGTGATTCTTTCAGTACTTCGTTACCGGTTTTACCGATTGCAAAATGTGAAGTAAAAATATCTTGCAATTGATTACCGCGTTTTAATGCGTTTATTAAATACTTGGGTGCTTGTGTTTCATTTTCTTTTAACACATAAGCATGTTGTTGAGTGTCAGTATTTAAACGCAAATAGGTAATACCAAAATCAACATGCAGCAGATCGCCTGCTTGAATAATTTGCTCATCACCTTTACTAAAACTGGTCTCATGGTCAAAAGTTGTTTTATCGGCACGTTGTATACTGACGCTTGGGTGAAACCATGTTTGCAGTTTTAATTCCCTTACCCGCTCTCTAAACCACCAAGTTAAATCTGTAGTTGTAGTTTTACCGACAGTGATGACTTTACTTGAAAACCCCTCAGCAATAATTTGATGTGCAATGGCGACCGCTTTTTTATACATTGCTATTTCTTCAGGTATGCGTTGTTCTAGCCAAGCTACCGCGAGGGGCTCTGCAGAAATCAGTTTATTAAGGTATTTATTTGGGAGAGCACTTTTAAGTGCATTAAAATCACTAACAACGAGTCCATCTGCATGAGCCCAGATTTTTGATGTGTTAAGTGCGATATTTTTGGGTTGATATTGCTCAATCAGTTCAACTAAGGCTAACCATTGATCTGGCTGCTGTTGTTTGTCCCATGCTTTTTTAAATACAGTGCCTATGCTGTAGGGCGCAATTGCGAGTGCGTCAACTTCGCCTTGTTTATTGAGTGCAAAAACAAGTATGGTTGTTCGCCTTGCAGAAAGCCAAGTTGCCGGTAGAAAGGTTTTTAAAATAGGGTCTTCATTGTATTCGCGGCTAATCATAAGCCACATATCAATATTATGTTGCTTCATAAGCGAGGGCAAAAGTGTTTTAACTCTAAGCTCTGTGACTTTATCTATAAAAGCAGCTCGCTCCTTCATTGGTAGAACCGATAATTCACTCGCCTTAATGGGCAATGCCCACAAGCTACATAGTATTAGCGCTAGCATGATGTTTGTTTTATTTAGCACGTTGTTGTTTCCTTTATTATTTTTATAAACTGCTTAAAAACATAGCAACACTCTATACAATAAACGAGTAATTTAAGGTGAATTACAGGTTTCTATGCGTAAACTCGCTTGCTAAAGTAAAGGTGTAGATTGGGAATAAAGTTAAGGATAATAATGAATCAGCAGGTATTTTTAGCAAAACAGGTTCGTGAAAATGAAGGCCCAGCAGCTAAACGGTGTGGTGTAACACTTTATGAGCTAATGGAACGGGCCGGACAAGCGACTTATCAGCATCTACTTAACTACTTTCCTGATACTAAAAAGTTTGTTGTATTAACTGGCGTTGGTAATAACGCTGGTGATGGCTATGTTGTGGCACGCTTAGCTAAACATGCTGGGATGCAGGTGACGGTTATAGCAGCAAAACCTGAGCAACCCCTTAAAGGGGATGCGCTCACCGCTCAGCAAGCTTGGTTAGAATTAGGTGGGACAATTACTGCAGATCTAAGCTCCATTAAAACAGCTGACATCATCATTGATGGCTTGCTCGGCACGGGTATTCAAAGCGAGGTGCGAGAGCCATTCGCACAATTAATTAAAGCAGCCAACGAAAGCCAAGTGCCAGTTGTTGCTATTGACCTACCCTCAGGCATTAATGCAGACACAGGTGTAGTACAGGGAGTTGCAATAAAAGCAGCGCTCACCGTCACCTTTGTGGGAATTAAACAAGGTTTAGTAACTGGGCAAGGACGAGCACATACAGGAGAGCTTGAGTTTGCAGACTTAGCTATTCAAGATGCCTTTTTACAATTGACGACACCTACTGCAGAGCTAATCAATTATAAGGCCCTGTCGAGGCTTCCCAAGCGCGATAACAACAGCCATAAAACCAGTCATGGTAAATTGCTGTGCATTGGTGGTAATGCTGGCACCGCAGGCGCAATTCGTTTAACTGTTGAAGCCGCTCTTCGCACAGGTGCGGGCATGGTTAAAGTGTATACCCATAGCAGTTCTATTCTGCCAGTGAGCATTGGGCGGCCTGAGATTATGGTTACCGATACACATTTAATTAGTGCGCTAGAATGGGCGAGTTGTATTGCTATTGGTCCTGGGCTTGGACAGGACGCTTGGTCCGAAACAACCTTTGAAACGGTCATGCAGTATTGCTTTACTAATAATAAGCCATTGGTTATTGATGCTGATGCACTTAATTTAATAGCTCAGCATGCTTCTTCATTTCCATTAGCCAATACGGTTATAACACCGCACCCCGGTGAGGCTGCAAGACTGCTTAATTGTCACGCCAACGATATTGAAGAAAATCGCTTTCATGCGGTAAAGCAGCTTGCACGCAGCTATACCACTACTTGTGTACTCAAAGGTGCTGGCAGTTTAATTGCAGACAAGAACCAAACATGGGTGTGTACAGATGGAAATCCTGCACTTGCCGTTGGCGGCAGTGGTGATGTTTTAACAGGTATCATCGCGGCACTTATCGCACAGGGGCTAACTACCCAGCAAGCAGCCTGCCTAGGGGTCTGCTTACATGCGAAAGCGGGTGATATCGCCGCTGAGCGCGATGGTGAGCGTGGTATGTTGCCAAGTGACTTGTTCGCGATAGTGAGGGAGTTGGTTAACTGAGTGGTCAGCTTCTGATAGCTAAAAGAAAACCCAGCCGAAGCTGGGTTTTTTAAGCAAGATTTTTGGGGGATGATGTCGGGTAGCAGCAGCGCATTACTGCACCGCCGCCCCCTAAGAACCGTACGAGCGAGTTTCCCCGCATACGGCTCAAGCCTTTATAAGTCAGTACCTAAGTACAGACCAGCGACCTAAAATAAGAAAAGGTGCCTAGCTGACTGCTCAACTAGGACTTTTATTACAAGTAACCTAAACCCCCTAAAACAGTAATAAAGCTTGTTACGGCTATTATTGTTTTCGCGATGTCTAGTTTGATTGTAACTTTCAGATCCAATTTCATGGCGGTTGCCTTCAATAAGATCTGGGCGCCCAGATTTTAAACCTGGATTTTATATACCGTCTCAGCCAAAACGGTTGCTGGTTAGTTACACGTGCTTCTAACCACCCTTCGGATATCCATATACTAATTCCTCTTTAGGCACCGCCCATTTTTAGTTTGCAAGAGACCCTCTTACAAGGAGGAAATAGTACACTTTAACCCTTAAGCCGTTTTCTCATAACGACAATGTGGGGTGAGATACCCCACCTTTTCTTATGTATGGACTTCCTGTCTAAAATTCAACCTCAACTTGAGGTTATTATTATGCAATTGTCTATGACAATTAGGGTGCAACAACACCAAGTTTTCTAACTCGTCCGAACCGCCTTTTACCCTTTCCACAATATGATGGATATTCCATCCTGTTTCTTTGGTAATTTTATGGCGGCACATAACACAGCATTGCTGCTGTCTGAGCCAGAGCATCAGCACCTTCCTTTTACCTTGCATTGATTCACGCCAAGCTCGCTCAAGGCGCTGCTCGAAATATTCCTCAAATGCCAAGTCATAAGGATTTGCCTCTGCCTTTATCTTAGTATGTCGCTTTATCACCACATCGTTACATGAGAATAGGCGAAGTATTTTCGACTTCTCCCATTCACCGGAAAATACCCAGTTGCGTTTGCCCACTGTTTTAAAGTATTTAGCCTTAACCCAGTGAAAGCGACGATTTTTATGTCGCCGTCGGCACCACTTCCAAAGCATTTTCCAAACCCGATAATCAACATAATTAAAGGTTTCCTTGGCGACGATATGTCTGTGATAATTAGCCCAACCCCGAAGTACAGGGTTAAGCATGTATATCAGCAAACCGGCCGTCACCGTTTTGTTTCCATTAATTAAGTCTCTGACCTTATGAAGGAACGTCCGCAGGTTCTTTCGGCTTGGCTTAATTAAAAGCTTGCCTTTGTACTTGCGTAGGTTTTGCCCCAAAAAGTCGAATCCAACATCAATATGAGTTATCACCGTTTTTTCTGGCGACAGCGTCAGCCCTCTTTCCGCCATAAAGGCTTCAACGAGTGGTTTTACTTCATCTTCCAGCAACTCTTGTGAGATACCGGTTATTATGAAGTCATCCGCATATCGCACGTAGTTGACCTTGCTCTTGTAGCTTGCCTTGGTGTTCTTCTTCCCAAAATGAGATTCAAGCACCGTTTCCAAACCATCAAGAGCTATATTGGCCAACACAGGAGAAATAATTCCCCCTTGCGGTGTCCCTGCTTCAGTCGGATTTAGTTTACCGGATTCCATGTAACCGGCTTTCAGCCATTTTCCGAGTACTCGTTTATCCAATGGAATATTGGCGAGTAACCAGTCATGACTGATGTTATCGAAGCACCCTTTGATATCCCCTTCTAACACCCATTTGGCAGAATGCTTGCGACTGAGATTCACAAAGCATTGCTCAATCGCATCTGCCGTTGAGCGCATCGGGCGAAAGCCATAGCTGTTTCTATCTGCGGTGGTTTCCGACACAGGCTCTAAGGCCAGCAGGTATAACGCCTGCATAGCTCTGTCTAGCATGGTTGGTATTCCGAGCGGGCGGCGTTTGCCATTCGCTTTAGGAATATACACTCGCTTTAACGGCTTGGGCTTATAGCCTTTACGCGTTAGCCGAAACAACGCTAGCCATTTACTCTCAGGTGTACTCCATAACTCCCCATCGACACCGGCAGTCCTTTTGCCTCGATTTTCAGTTACCCGTTTAACCGCCAATGCCTTGGCAGCAAACGAGCGCACCAACATGCGTTGCAGGGCTTTCACCTTACGCCACTGTTGCTGCTTCGTCGCCTTCGCGATCCGTACTTGTAGCCCTCTCACCTTGCGTTCAACCGAATACCAATCAATGGTATGCCAGCTGTTTGCGTGGTGGGAGAACGCAGGTACATGGAACATACATTCCGTACTCATCTTGCTTTCCTCCATAACCACAAAACGGAGAAAAGCCAAACCCTTACGGGGATAGCTAATCCCCGCTTGGGTTAATTTGTTAGATGGCTTTACACGCCTTCACACGATTAAAGACCAGTCTGAATTTGGCACCCTTTCGAGTCAGGGCAAAGTTAGAACCCCTATCCGAACCATTACAGTTCAGCATTCGCTTGGTCAGACATCCTTTACCCGCTTATTCAACAGCGCTCCTTACGGATTGCCTGCCTGTATTACTGTTACCAGCAATCAGGCGAATAATCGGGCTTACCGAGTTCCATTGCAGTTACACGAGCAACGTAGGTTCTGTCTATCTACCGGTGGTCATAAGACGGCGTAATCCCAGATGTAAAAGGATTAACCGACCACGTACCTTTTGGTCAGAGCGCATCAACAATATTTCGCTCTTTGCGGTTGACGGTATTTATCAACAGTTCACTTACGTTAACCATATTGCCCAGCCTAGCCCCCAGCCAGCTCATTGTTAGCCAACTATGCCCACTCTCACGAGTTAAGACACCGTTTACACAGGGGTACATTGTCAGGAAGCTTTGCACCATGCCGTTACCAGCATCGCACTATCCCTAGGCTACTGTTAGCCGTATAACAGGTCTCGCTACTCAATGTTGAAAACATAAAAGTTGAGACAATAACTACAACAGCTTACGCCCGTAGGTCGTAAACTCGTCGAGATTTAGAAAACGCGTTCAGAAGTAACCTTATAAAGGTTGCATCCTCAGCTTTTGAAGCGAAACTACTTAACAACAGAGCGCCCAAAAGGCATGCGATGAATTACCTTCTCGCTACTCTTCAGGGGGAAACCTGAAACTCTGAAATTGTTTGTTTCCGTAATGCCGATGACTGATGTCTCGGTGACTTGTTTTCCAATCGTAAAGACACGATTGCGCGACCTTATCACTCAGATAAGTCCGGCATTCGGTTTTACCCCCGAATACCGGAGTCGACTACTAGTTTTGCAGGTTGGGAAAGTGAGTGCTATAGTTAGCACTCACTCTGAGCTAGTCCTGCTAGGCTAGTGACCTACGCGACTCTCGTCGCACTACATCATGCCGCCCATACCACCCATGCCGCCCATGCCGCCCATATCAGGAGCACCAGCGTCATCTTTAGGGATTTCAGCAACCATTGCTTCAGTTGTGATCATAAGACCCGCGATTGAAGCTGCGTACTGTAGTGCAGAACGCGTTACTTTAGTTGGGTCTAAGATACCCATTTCGATCATGTCGTTGTACTCGCCAGATGCTGCGTTGTAACCGTAATTACCTTCACCACCTTTTACAGAGTTAACAACAACTGATGCTTCGTCACCTGCGTTCGTTACGATTTGACGAAGTGGTGCTTCCATCGCACGTAGTGCAACTTTAATACCGTGGCTTTGGTCTTCGTTGTCGCCAACTAGCTCAGCAAGTTTGCTTGCTACGCGAACTAGTGCAACACCACCACCCGGTACAACACCTTCTTCAACCGCTGCGCGAGTTGCGTGTAGCGCATCTTCTACGCGGTCTTTCTTCTCTTTCATTTCGATTTCAGTTGCTGCGCCAACTTTGATTACTGCAACACCGCCAGCTAGTTTAGCCATGCGCTCTTGTAGTTTCTCTTTATCGTAGTCAGACGTTGCTTCTTCGATTTGTGCTTTGATTTGTGCAACACGGCCGTTGATACCGTCTTCTTCACCTGCACCATCGATGATTGTTGTATCATCTTTAGTGATCACAACGCGTTTCGCTGTACCTAGGTCTTCGATTGTTGCTTTTTCTAGCTCTAAACCGATTTCTTCAGAAATTACTGTACCACCAGTTAATACTGCGATGTCTTGTAGCATTGCTTTACGACGGTCGCCAAAACCTGGCGCTTTAACTGCAGAAACTTTTACGATGCCGCGCATGTTATTTACAACAAGTGTTGCAAGTGCTTCACCTTCAAGGTCTTCAGCAATAATTAGTAGTGGCTTGCTAGCTTTAGCAACCGCTTCTAATGTAGGTAGTAGCTCACGAATGTTAGATACTTTTTTGTCTACAAGTAGAATGTAAGGGTTGTCTAGCTCTACAGCGCCTTTTTCAGCGTTGTTGATGAAGTAAGGAGACAGGTAACCGCGGTCAAACTGCATACCTTCAACTACGTCTAGTTCGTTTTCTAACGACTGACCTTCTTCAACAGTGATAACGCCTGAATCACGGCCAACTTTTTCCATTGCTTCTGCAATGATGTCACCGATTTCTTTATCAGAGTTAGCAGAAATAGTACCTACTTGAGCAATCGCTTTAGTGTCTGCACATGGTACAGAAAGCGCTTTAAGCTCTTCAACCGCAGCAGTAACTGCTTTATCGATACCACGCTTAAGGTCCATTGGGTTCATACCCGCTGCAACTGCTTTTAAGCCTTCGTTTACGATAGCTTGCGCTAATACAGTTGCTGTTGTTGTACCGTCACCTGCAGCGTCATTCGCTTTAGACGCTACTTCTTTAACCATTTGTGCGCCCATGTTTTCGAACTTGTCTTCAAGCTCGATTTCTTTAGCTACAGACACACCATCTTTAGTGATTACAGGAGCACCGAAAGATTTGTCTAATACAACGTTACGGCCTTTAGGACCTAAAGTTACTCTTACTGCGTTTGCTAAAATATTTACGCCAGTTAGCATTTTGCTACGTGCGTCACCTGCAAAAAGTACTTCTTTTGCTGCCATGATTTAATTCCTCTTAAATTCTGTAAACGGGTTGCTAAACGAAAAGTAGGATTAGCCTACAATGCCTAGAATGTTATCTTCACGCATGATCAGGTACTCTTGACCTTCGATCTTTTCAGCTTTTTCAACATAAGAGCCGAACAGCACAGTGTCACCGGCTTTAACTTCTAATGCTCTTACTTCACCGTTGTCTAAAACACGGCCATTACCAACAGCGATAACTTCTCCGCGAGTTGATTTTTCAGCTGCAGAGCCAGTTAATACAATACCGCCAGCAGACTTAGTTTCTTCTTCTAGACGCTTAACGATGACGCGATCATGTAAAGGACGAATGTTCATTTATTTAGTTCTCCTAACAGTTTCTGAACAGTACAGAAAAAATCTTGTGTTATTGCAGGGGAGTGCTAAGCCACCCGTTGCGTTTCATTGCCTTCATTAATGGGGGTGGCTTAAAAAAATCCAAGTACAAAAATTAAAAAAATTTTAATCTTTTCGCTCAAATTCACCATCAATAGTTGTCGGTTGATGAGTTGGCTCTTCGTGTTGGGGTGCTTTACTGTGGTATTGAAAGTGTGCAGAGCCTTGATTCGCTTGCGAACTCATACGCACAGTTGCATGGCTGGCAAGGCTTGCAGCTAATTTATTACGTATTGCTGGGGTAAGTAATAAAAAGCCAAAAAAGTCTGTCATTATGCCAGGAGTCATTAATAACACTCCGGCAATAATCACACATAAGCCAGTAAATAATTCTTTCGCAGGCATTTGCCCTTGCGCCATTTGTAGTTGCACATTTTGGATTGCTCCCATCCCTTGCTGCTTCACTAATTTGGCACCAACAATGGCCGTGACGATAACTAGCGCTATGGTGGCAAACCCGCCAATGACTTCACTCACTTGAATAAGTAAGGCAATCTCCACAATCGGCACTAAAATAAATAACAAAAACAAAAATCTAAACATAACGCTCTCTAAAAATGTCACTCTCTTTGGAGTCAATGAAATATAAGTTGGGGTGATCGGGTCTTTTTTCAAGCTGGAGCCATGGATCACCTAGCTCGCTACACATTATTGCTGCTATCAGCTACTATGGTGCGACTCACGTGATCAAAAAAAGGTTCCTTATGAATACGCATTATCGACTGATTTTTACTACTTGTGCGAATGAAGCTGAGGCTCGTCAGCTGGCTCAACACCTAGTGAAAGAAAAGCTAGCTGCCTGTGTCAATATTCTGCCTACTATCGAATCTATCTATATGTGGGAAGGCGAGTTAACGCAAGCGACAGAGAGTAAATTACTGATCAAAACTAAATCAGAAAAAATGAATGAGGTGATCCAAACTATCAAGAAATTGCATAGTTATGAGGTCCCTGAGATTCAGGTCGTTGATGTAGCAACAGGCAATTTAGCCTATTTTAATTGGATGGATGAGGTACTTAATTAATGCGATCGTTCCTTTTATTACTTTGCGCACTGTGGTTATTGCCTGCAAGCGCAAGTAATAGCAATTTACTTGGTAATTTACTGCAGCAACCGGCAGAACACACCTTTCTCCCTGTTGATAAAGCCTTTGTTTTTGATTTTGATCAGCAAGGTAAAACCTTATTCATTGGTTGGGATATAGCGCCCGATTATTATCTTTATAAAAAGAAAGTCGAAATTATTGCCAAGGGAGCTGATATAGAGGTGCCTGAGCTTGGTAAAGGCGTCATTATTGAAGATGAGTTTTTTGGTAAGACCGAAGTATTTTTTGATTCATTAAGTGTGATAACAAAAGTAAGCAACATCACAGATGGGGCAGTTGTTAAAGTTCGTTTTCAAGGCTGTGCCGAAGCGGGGTTATGTTATCCGCCAGAAGTGAGAACCATTCCTTTATCTGTGATTGCTGGTGAGCAAGTATCGCAAACTGCAGATGCTGGCAATGCATTGGCTGCATTAACACAAGCCGAAGAGGTAAATGACGCATCATCAGCGCCTTCTCAAGAAGTATCAAAACCAGTTGGTGAGCAGTCATATACCGATAAACTAGCGTCACAAGGTTTACTAACGAACCTAGTTATCTTCTTTTTAGTCGGTGTTGGTCTGGCTTTTACACCATGCGTATTCCCAATGTTTCCGATTTTGTCGAGCCTTATTGCAGGTCAGCAGAACCTATCGACTAAAAAAGCGTTTTCGCTGTCGTTTATTTATGTGCAAGGGATGGCAGTTACCTATGCAGCACTGGGCTTAGTGGTTGCATCTTTAGGTGGGCAAGTACAAGGGTATTTGCAGCATCCTACAGTACTAATCAGCTTTAGTATCTTATTTGTATTGCTAGCAATGTCGATGTTTGGCTGGTACGAAATTAAACTGCCAAGCGGCATGATGAATAAACTCACTCAGGTTAGCAACCAGCAAAAAGGCGGCAACTATGTTGGCGTATTTATGATGGGTGTACTGTCTGGCTTAATTGCTTCACCTTGTACTACTGCACCACTGTCAGCTGCATTGCTTTATGTTGCACAAAGTGGTGATTATTTAGTGGGAGGTTTAACTTTGTATGTACTGAGCTTAGGCATGGGACTGCCTTTATTATTGCTTGGTACATCAGGTGGTAAACTACTTCCCAAAGCCGGTGGTTGGATGGAGCAAGTGAAAACCCTATTCGGCTTCATCATGCTGGTCGTGCCGCTTATTCTGTTAGAGCGTATTGTTGATATCGAGATCATCTGGTTAATGGCGGGTTTATTAGCACTTGCTACAGCGCTTTATTTACATCATTGGCAAAGTGGTCAGTCGCAAGGTAAGTTAAAAACAGCATTATGGTTTGCTGCAACCTTACTGGTTGTGACTGGGGCGAGTTTAACAAAAAGTTATTTTTGGCCTACTAAAGCGGCGGTTGCACAAGCTGAAGTGCAAACACATGGCTTTAGACAAGTTGCTAATTTAAGTGAATTGAAAGAAGAGATTGCAAAGGCAAGTAGCGAAGGGCGCTTAGTAATGGTCGACTTATACGCTGACTGGTGCGTCGCGTGTAAAGAGTTTGAACACTACACGTTTCCTGATGCTAAGGTACAAGAACAATTTGCGCACTTTGAGTTAATCCAAATCGATTTAACCGAAAGTGATGCAAAAACCATTGAGCTAATGGAAGAATACACAGTATTCGGGTTACCCAGCATTTTGTTCTTTGACAGCCAAGGTAATGAGCTTTTAGAGCAACGTGTAACAGGCTTTTTAAATGCCAAAGACTTTGCAGAACATCTGGCAAAAGTGCGAAATACTGCTAAATAAACGCAAACGTGCTAGAAAATAGCAAAACGCCACTCATCTGAGTGGCGTTTTTGTTTCTCACTAAGAAAAAGTACTCTAACTAAAAGTAAATGAGTGATTTTTGTTGTAAAAGTTCAATTAAACAGCAAGAGAATACAGTGATTAACCCAGTTGTGTGCCTTGCTATGCCTACATTTGCTTTGTGCTATGAGTGATTAGACCAGTATTTTGCTGCTATTTACGTCGAAATATCTATAATAGGTGGTTAACGTGAGAAATAGTTGCTATTTTACATCGATACGCTTAGGTTAAGCGTGGGTTTATGATGAATATGGTTAAACTGCTTACTTAAAGGATATATCGCGTATTATGGCTGCAAAATTCAAACTTTTAGTTCTTAATGGGCCAAATTTAAACATGCTTGGCAAGCGTGAACCAGAAAAGTACGGCACCCAATCTCTTGATGAGATTATCGCTGAACTTAGTAAGGTTGCTGCGGGTCACAATGTTGATTTAACGCATTTTCAAAGTAACAGTGAAGCTGCATTAATAGAGCGAATTCACGATGCATGGCAAGTGGTTGATGCAATTATTATTAACCCTGCCGCATTTACGCATACAAGCGTTGCCTTACGGGATGCATTACTCAGTGTGAACATTCCCTTTTACGAGGTGCATTTAAGTAATGTGCACGCACGGGAGGCATTTCGTCATCATTCGTATTTTTCGGATGTGGCACAAGGCATTATCGTAGGATTAGGAGCAATGGGTTATAAAGTAGCACTTGAAGCTGCGGTTAGCCGGTTGCAAAACACACATTAATTTTAAATAAAACTTACAGGCGGGTCGTTCATGGATATTCGCAAGATCAAAAAACTTATCGAACTAGTAGAAGAATCTGGTATTGCTGAATTAGAAATCACTGAAGGTGAAGAATCAGTACGCATTAATCGTAACAACATGAGTGCAGCGCCTGCAATGCAGTATGCTCCTCAACAGTACGCAGCGCCTGCACCAGCGCCAGCAGCTCCTGCTCCTGCAGCAGAAGCGCCAGCGGCAGACGCAGCACCAGCAGCACCAACAGGTCATCAAGTTAAATCGCCTATGGTTGGTTCTTTCTACTCAGCAGCTTCTCCTGAAGCAGCACCTTATGTAGAAGTAGGTTCAAAAGTAAATGTTGGCGACACGTTATGTATCGTTGAAGCAATGAAAATGATGAACCAAATCGAATCTGATAAAGCCGGCACAGTAAAAGCTATCTTAGTTGAAAATGGCGAGCCAGTAGAATTCGATCAACCTTTATTCATCATTGAATAACAGCGCAACAAAAGGCCAACTCTATGTTAGATAAAGTAGTCATTGCAAACCGAGGTGAAATTGCACTTCGCGTACTGCGCGCCTGCAAAGAGCTTGGGATCAAAACTGTTGCTGTGCATTCAACGGCAGACCGTGATCTTAAGCACGTGTTACTGGCAGACGAAACAATTTGTATTGGTAAACCGGCAGCAAGTGAAAGTTACCTAGATATTCCGCGCATTATTGCAGCGGCAGAAGTAACAGACGCAGTTGCTATACACCCAGGTTATGGTTTCCTTTCTGAAAATGCAGACTTTGCTGATCAAGTTGAGCAAAGTGGCTTTGTATTTATCGGCCCTAGAGGCGACACCATTCGTTTAATGGGTGATAAAGTTTCTGCAATCGAAGCAATGCGTAAAGCGGGTGTACCTTGTGTACCAGGCTCTGATGGCCCATTAACGGCAGACAGCGAGCGTAATATTCAAATCGCTAAGCGTATTGGTTACCCTGTAATCATTAAAGCAGCAGGCGGCGGCGGTGGTCGTGGTATGCGTGTTGTTCGCAGCGAAAAAGAACTAATCGATTCAATCGCTCTTACTCAGCAAGAAGCTAAGCAGTTCTTTGGTAATGGCATGGTTTACATGGAAAAGTTCCTTGAAAACCCTCGTCACATCGAAGTTCAAGTACTTGCTGATGGTCAAGGCAATGCAGTTCACTTAGGTGAGCGTGATTGTTCAATGCAACGTCGTCACCAAAAAGTTGTTGAAGAGGCACCAGCGCCAGGTATCACTGCTGAGATGCGTAAGTTCATCGGTGACCGTTGTACTCGTGCATGTATCGAAATTGGTTATCGCGGTGCAGGTACGTTCGAATTCTTATATGAAAACGGCGAGTTCTATTTCATCGAAATGAATACCCGTATTCAGGTTGAGCACCCAGTAACAGAAATGGTCACTGGCGTTGACTTAATCAAAGAGCAGTTAAAAATTGCAGCTGGCCAACCATTATCATTCACTCAAGAAGATGTGGTTATTCGTGGTCACGCAATTGAGTGTCGTATTAATGCGGAAGACCCAGAAACATTTATTCCATCACCAGGTAAAATCACGCGATTCCACCCTGCTGGCGGTTTAGGTATTCGTTGGGACAGCCACATCTATGCAGATTACACAGTACCACCTCATTACGATTCAATGATTGGTAAGCTGATCTGTTACGGTGAAAACCGTGATGTAGCAATTGCTCGTTCACGCAATGCGTTAAACGAATTAGTGATTGATGGCATCAAGACCAACACACCACTGCACAAGAAAATCTTGGCAGATGAGAACTTCCAAAACGGTGGTACAAACATCCACTACCTTGAGAAGAAACTCGGTCTGTAAAAAAATTCTGTTTAAGCTAAAAAGCCGGCAACTTTGCCGGCTTTTTTATGTCAAATTAGGCATAAGAGCGGCTCTCGCCTTATAAAAATTATCTGGTATGATTAACAAAGTAATGTGTTTTTAGTTTTTCATGAGGTAACAATGACCGACAGTGTTGGTTTTCCACTGGCTGATGAAGCTGCAACGGTAAATATGGGCAATCAACTTGCAGCGTTGATGGAACAAGGGGCTGTCATTTATTTGCACGGTGATTTAGGTGCCGGTAAAACCACATTAACCCGTGGTATCGTGCAAGGTTTTGGTCATCAAGGAAAGGTTAAGAGTCCGACATATACACTGGTTGAGCCTTATCAACTAACTAAAGCTGATGTTTATCACTTTGATTTATATCGTTTAGGTGATCCTGAAGAGCTTGAATATATGGGCATTCGTGATTATTTTTCGCCACAGGCTATTTGTGTTGTTGAATGGCCTGAGAATGGAGGTGAATTTATCCCAACTCCCGACCTTGATATTACTTTGCGTTATGACGGTGAGGCACGTGCTATTGTTATTAATAGCTTAACTAAGCGCGGTCAATCTATTGTCGAACAATTGAAGAGCGTGTAAGAATAAACATATAAAAATAAAGGTGTACTAGTAAAAATGGGTCGTTGTACGTTTAAACTATTAACTATTTTAATGTTTTTGGTTGTGAGCCAGGTTGCGCTTGCACAAAATACTATTAATAGCGTACGCGTTTGGCCCTCACCAGATAGCACCCGTGTGGTATTTGATCTAGATGAAAAGCCTGATTACAGCTATTTCATGCTGAAAAACCCTGCGCGTTTAGTCATTGATCTAAAAGATACAGATAAGCTCGATAACTTACCTGCTATTCCGCAAAAGCATCAAATAGTTTCAAAACTTCGTTACTCAAAGCCTAAAGATAGCAAAAGTGTGCGTTTTGTTTTTGAACTAGCACGCGCCAGTAAACCTGTGGTGTTTGCCTTATTACCTACCGAACCATACAAGCACCGTTTAGTCGTTGATCTCATCGACAAAACACCGAAAGCTGAGCCTATTGCTGCAACGAATACCAGCGTTAAAAAGCGTGAGCTACAGCAAGAGCGCGATATCGTGATTGCCATTGATGCAGGTCACGGTGGTGAAGACCCAGGCTCAATTGGTCCATCGGGTACTTATGAAAAAGATATTACGCTACAAATAGCCAAGCGCTTAGAGCGAATGATCGATGCCGAAAAAGGCATGATTTCGCGCATGGTGCGCCGTAGTGATTATTTTGTTAACTTAAATACGCGAACCAGCATTGCCCGTGAGAAAAAGGCCGATTTCTTTGTCTCGATTCATGCCGATGCGTTTACTAGCCCGCAGCCAAATGGTGCTTCTGTGTGGGTACTCTCACTGCGCCGAGCTAACTCAGAAATAGGTAAGTGGATTGAAGATAAAGAAAAGCACTCCGAGCTTTTGGGTGGTGCCGCTGGGGTATTAAAAGATACCGCGAGCGAAAAATATTTAGCACAAGCACTGCTTGATATGTCGATGGATCATTCGATGAAAACAGGCTTTAGTGTTGCACAAGAAGTAGTTAGCGAATTAAGAAAAGTAGCTAAAATGCATAAGAAGCAACCACAAGCGGCGAGCCTTGCGGTATTAAAATCACCGGATATTCCGTCTATTTTGGTCGAGACAGGGTTTATTTCGAATCCGCGTGAAGAGCGAATGCTAAAAACGGCGCAGCATCAGGAGCGCTTAGCGAAAGCAATTTTCACCTCAATTAAAAATTACTACATGCAAAATCCCCCAGATGACTCGTTATTTGCGAAATTAAAAGCGCAATTTCCAACAAAGCACAGAGTACGTCCGGGTGAGTCGTTAAGTATTTTGGCAAGCAGATACAACACCTCTGTTAGTAAGCTAAAAACGGTCAATAACTTAAAATCGAATACCTTGTTTATAGGTCAAGAGCTTGATATTCCGCAAAGCTAGTCAATTTTCGTGTTAGGAACACTATGAGTATAGAAATACTACCCGCGCGATTGGCTAACCAAATTGCTGCGGGTGAAGTGGTTGAACGCCCTGCATCGGTTGTAAAAGAGCTGGTCGAAAACAGTTTAGATGCTGGCGCAACGCGCATTCAAATAGATATTGAACGGGGTGGTCATAAGCTCATTCGCATTCGCGATAATGGCTCAGGTATTAATAAAGATGAGCTAACCCTCGCGCTTTCACGCCATGCTACGAGTAAACTAAAATCACTCGATGATCTTGAGAACATTTGCTCGCTGGGTTTTCGTGGTGAAGCACTGGCGTCTATTAGCTCTGTATCACGGTTAACATTAAGTTCAAAGCCAAAACACCAAGAGGCAGCATGGCAAGCCTTTGCTGAAGGTCGTGACATGGCTGTGCAAGTAAAACCAACCGCACATCCTGATGGTACTACTATCGAGGTTAAAGACTTGTTCTTTAACACGCCAGCACGCCGTAAATTTCTTCGCACCGAGAAAACCGAGTTTTCACATATTGATGAACTTATAAAGCGCATTGCGCTGAGTCGTTTTGATGTGTCTATTACGCTTACTCATAACGGTAAAGTGGTGCGTCAATACCGTGCTAAACCAAACCCTGAGCAAGCAATAACGCGTGTCGCTCAAGTTGCTGGCAAAGCCTTTAGTGAACAAGGGCTGCATATTCAATCTGGTGAAGCTGGTTTGATGCTGCGTGGTTGGGTATTACCGGTGGGCTCAGCGAATAGCACGCAATATACCTATGTTAATAATCGCATGATGCGCGATAAACTCATTTTGCATGCGATCCGCCAAGCGTTTGAAGAAGTCGCAGGTTCAGAAGAGCTACCAGGCTTTGTAATTTATATTGATATTGACCCTCGTCAGGTCGATGTAAACGTGCACCCGGCTAAGCATGAAGTGCGTTTTCATCAAGGTCGTTTAGTGCATGACTTTATTTTGCAGGCAATTAAACAAGTTGTTGTGCCGCTTCAGCAAGAGGCTGGTTTTGTTCAGGAGCCGACCTTTGACCGCACTCCGTTTGCCGAGGCTAATTCACAAAGCTCGCAGCCACACTTTAATCAGGCTATGGCAACTGAGCAATATGATTACCCTAAATCTGAATTACAGCCAACACGCTCACCGAGTTATTCAGGAGCCACAGGGCGCTCAGGTGGAGGTTTTAGTAGTAACAGCCAAGGACGCAGTAAAACATCGCATCAAGATGTGAATGCTTTTTATCAAGGGATCAGTGAGCAACATGCCGCGCATTTTGATCAAGTACGCCCAGAGCCAAGCATTGCTGCCCCCGTTACTGAGCAGACAAAGCTTGCTAAACTCATTCACGTACGTGAAGGTGAGTGTGTATTTAGTGAAGATAATCAATTGTTTGCTGCTCACTTTAAACATGCCTTAGCACTCGACTGGCAAGCCCAAGTAGAGCAAGCGGGTAGCCTTGACGGCAAAGCCTTATTATTACCTGTAAGAGTCAATGCAAGTGCTGACGATATGAACGCTTTAAATGCTCAGCAATCGTGGTTTACCTTACTAGGCTTTGATTTAATACTTGAAAAACAGTTTGTGATGGTAAAAAAATTACCACCCTGTCTTTATTTACTCGATGTGAGTAATGCTATTGAACGGCTGATCAACGGCTGTAAAGCATCAGCTAATTCACTTGATGAATGGCTAAATTGGCTGGTTCAGCAAATACCAACACGTTATTACGCAAGCCAAGCCTTCGCGGAGCAAGTATCGCGGTTAGAAAATAATCCACAAACTATGCAACGTTTACGCGAAAAAGCGGTTAAAATAGAACTATCTCAGTTTTTAAATTAAGCAAGGTATTTAGGCTTGAATAACTTACCGGTCATTTTTTTAATGGGACCAACCGCTGCGGGGAAAACCGATTTAGCAATTTCATTGTGTGAGCATTTAAACACTGAAATAATCAGTGTTGATTCAGCATTGGTCTATAAAGATATGGATATAGGCACAGCAAAACCAAACACTGAAGAGCTTGCTCGTGCGCCACATCATTTGATTGATATTATTGACCCTGCAGAAAGTTATTCAGTGGCGGATTTTCGCCGTGATGCGATTGAAAAGATTGATCTATTTCATAAGCAAGGTAAAGTACCTGTCCTAGTAGGCGGTACAATGATGTACTTTAAGTCGCTTATTGATGGCCTATCGCCGCTACCAGAAGCATCACCGGAAGTTCGCGGTGAGCTGGAAAAAGAAGCAAAACAATTTGGTTGGCCTCATTTGCATAAAGAGCTGATGAATATCGACCCAGATGCTGCGAATAAAATGAGTGAAAATGATTCACAACGAATTAATCGCGCATTAGAAGTGTATCGTATTACAGGTAAAACAATGACTGAGCTGCAAAAACAAAAGCAGCCTGAGCTACCTTATACTTTTCATCAATTTGCCATTGCGCCTGATGATCGCAGTGAATTACATAAGCGGATTGAGAAAAGGTTTAAAATAATGCTCGAACAGGGGTTTGAAAATGAAGTTTCGTCCCTATATAGACGTAAGGATTTACACCCAGATCTACCTTCAATACGTTGTGTAGGTTATAGACAAATGTGGGATTACATTGCAGGCGAAATTGACTATGATGAAATGGTTTTTCGCGGTATTGCAGCCACACGACAGTTAGCCAAGCGGCAGTTAACTTGGTTAAGAGGTTGGCCTGAAGTAACTTGGTTAACCACGGGTGATGAAGAAAACTTGCAACGTGTAGTAAGTTCGCTAAGCTAGTAGTAGTTAGAATTTTTTTAGCTTTGTTAAATTAGTTCAGCTACTTAATTATAATAACACCTAGAACGAAGGAAAATAACATGGCAAAAGGCCAGTCGTTACAAGACCCATTTTTAAATGCGTTACGTCGTGAGCGCATTCCAGTATCAATCTTTTTGGTTAATGGCATTAAGTTGCAGGGTAAAATCCAGTCATTTGACCAATTTGTTATTTTACTTGAAAACACCGTAAATCAAATGGTGTATAAACACGCTATTTCAACTGTTGTTCCAGCGCGTTCTGTTAACTTCCAAGGTGTTCAAGGAAGTGATGATTCAGAAGAGCAAGAACCTGGAAATTTTTAAACTTAGGAGCGTAATGCTTGTTTGACCGTTATGAAGCCGGCGAACAGGCAGTTTTAGTTCATATCGACTTACCTAAAGAGGGAGATCGTGAAGATCTTCACGAATTAGAGTTGTTGGTATCTTCTGCTGGTGTTAGTAGTTTGGCGATTGTGCAAGGCAGTCGTCAAGCACCTCATCCGAAGCTTTTCGTCGGTACCGGAAAAGCAGAAGAAATCGCTGAAACTGTCAAAATCCACAATGCAGATGTCATTATTTTCAACCATCAACTTAGCCCGTCACAGGAACGCAATTTAGAGCGCGTTTGTCAGTGCCGTGTACTTGATCGTACGAGTTTGATCCTTGATATTTTTGCGCAGCGAGCGCGTACTCACGAAGGTAAACTTCAAGTTGAGTTAGCTCAGCTAAGGCATATTTCTACCCGCTTGATCAGAGGTTGGACCCACCTTGAAAGACAAAAAGGCGGGATAGGTTTACGTGGTCCGGGTGAAACCCAGCTTGAAACCGATAGACGATTACTGCGCGCAAGAATTAAAAATATTCGTGCCCGTTTAGATAAAGTGGCTGTTCAACGTGAGCAAGGGCGTCGTGCGCGAACGCGTAACGAAATCCCTACAGTATCGCTAGTGGGTTATACCAATGCGGGTAAATCAACATTATTTAACCGTATTACTGATTCTGATGTGTATGCAGCTGATCAGTTATTTGCAACGCTAGATCCAACTCTACGTAAGTTGGATATTGGCGATATCGGCCCCGTAATTTTAGCCGATACAGTTGGTTTTATTCGTCATCTACCTCATGATTTAGTAGCGGCGTTTAAAGCAACCTTAACTGAAACCCGCGAAGCTGATTTACAGTTACATGTTATCGACGTGGCAGACCCACGACGTAAAGAAAATATTGAGCAAGTACAGTCTGTTTTAAAAGAGATTGAAGCAGATGAGGTGCCGCAGTTACTAGTTTATAACAAAATAGATGCGCTAGATGACGTTGCGCCGCGTATAGATAGAAACGACGAAGGTCAGCCGATTCGAGTTTGGTTGTCTGCGCGTACAGGTGTAGGTTGCGAACTACTATCAGAGGCAATTAATGAGTTACTTGCCAAGAAGATGTTTGCTGATGAGCTAAAATTACCCCCTCAGCATGGTCGTATTCGAGCTGCACTATTTAATTTAAACGCGGTTCATCAAGAGAGTTTTGATGAACAAGGTAACTGGCTGTTGTCAGTACGATTACCTATGGCAGAGTGGAACCGCTTGAAAAAAGAAATGGGACAAGAGCTCGATTCTTTTATTGCAGCTGACTAAAAGTTACCAGCATTTGTCTTTTTTAGTATGAGAAATGCTGTAGATTTGATAGATTTAACCTAATTCATTTAGATAACAATGGAGTATAGCTATGGCCTGGAATGAACCGGGTAACAATGGCAATGATAAAGATCCGTGGAATAATAAAGGCGGAAAAGATCAAGGCCCACCTGATTTAGACGAGGTACTGCGTAAGTTCGGCAACAAGTTTGGCGGTTTATTTGGTGGTAATAAGCCAGGTAAAAATAACGGCGGACTTGGTGGCGCAGGCATTTCTTTCATCCTGATTATTGCCGTCATTGTATGGGCATTAAGTGGTATTTACACAGTAAAAGAAGCTGAACGTGGTATTGTTTTACAGTTTGGTCAATATGACCGTATTGCAGAACCAGGCTTACGTTGGAAAATGACCTTCATTGAACGCGTGATCCCGGTTGATATCGAAGCAGTTCGTTCTTTATCTGCAAAAGGTTTCATGCTAACCGAAGACGAAAACGTGGTTAATGTTGAGTTTGAAGTACAATACCGTGTTATCGACCCGCATTTATACAAGTTTAGCGTCACCGATGCTGATCATAGCTTACAGCAAGCATTAGATAGCGCACTGCGTTATGTAATTGGTCATGTGAAGATGGACCAAGTGTTAACAACAGGCCGTGAGCTTGTTCGTCAACAAACATGGGATGAGCTAAACAAAATCATCGAGCCGTATAATTTAGGTATTATCGTTAGTGATGTGAACTTTAAAGATTCACGTCCGCCGGGTGAAGTAAAAGACGCCTTTGATGATGCAATTGCAGCGCAAGAAGATGAAGAACGTTTCATTCGTGAAGCTGAAGCCTATGCCCGTGAAATTGAACCGCGAGCGCGTGGTCAGGTTACACGTATGACGCAAGAAGCAGAAGCATACCGTGAACGTATTACGCTTGAAGCACAAGGTGAAGTGGCACGATTTGAAAAGCTACTACCTGAATATCAAGCAGCAAAAGAAGTAACACGTCAGCGCTTATACATCGATGCGATGGAAGAAGTACTTGGTAACAGCTCTAAAGTGTTAGTTGATGTGAAAGGCGGTAATAACATGTTGTATTTACCACTTGATAAAATCATGGAAAAGCAAGGTACAGCAACACGTGTTGCATTACCAAGCTCAAGTGATATCAAAGATCTTCGCAATAAAATAAACACGTCGCGTAACAGTACGGTTAATTCGAGTAATGATCGTTTCGCAACTGACCGTTTTAATGAGGGGAGATAAGCAAGATGAAAAATTTTAGTTTAGTAATACTTGCCCTTGCTGTTGTATTGTCTTTCTCTGCTGTATTTGTTGTTCAAGAAGGCGAAAAGGCGATCGTACTGTTATTCAGCAAAGTTGAAAAAGACAGCAACGATAACGCGGTGGTATATGGCCCTGGTTTACATTTAAAAGTACCATTCTTTAGCCAAGTACGTCGTTTAGATGCACGTATTCAAACGCTTGATGGTGCACCTGACCGCTTTGTAACAAGCGAGAAAAAAGACTTAATCGTTGATTCGTATGTGAAATGGCGTATTAATGATTTTAGTGCTTTTTATCTTCGTGCACGTGGTGATAAGCAATACGCTGAAACATTACTTAAGCAAAAAGTGAACAATGGTCTTCGTACTAACTTTGGTTCGCGTACAATCAGAGAGATAGTTTCTGGTGAACGTAGTGAGCTAATGGAAGAAGCATTAGTACAAGCTTCAGAAAGTGCGCAGGAGCTAGGTATCGAAGTGCTAGACGTGCGTGTTAAGCAAATTAACTTACCGCAAGAAGTGAGTAGCTCAATCTTCCAACGTATGCGTGCTGAGCGTACTGCAGTGGCAAAAGAGCACCGTTCTGAAGGTCAAGAAAAAGCTGAAACCATTCGTGCTGAAGTAGACCGTCGAGTTACAGTTATGCTGGCAGATGCTGAACGAAATGCACGTACGGTTCGTGGTCAAGGTGATGCTGAAGCTGCTGCTATTTACGCGAATGCTTACAGCAAAGATGCTGAGTTCTTTGGTTTTGTGCGCAGCTTAGAAGCGTATAAAAAGACCTTCAAAGATAAACAAGACGTAATGGTGATTTCACCAGACAGCGACTTCTTTAACTATATGAAAGGATCGAAAGCACAGTAATTAAATACTGTGTTGAACAAAAGCCCTGCAGTTTGTAGGGCTTTTTTGTTTCTGTGTTTTATTAATTTATTCACTCTTGCCAGTTTATAACTCCCTGTTCTGACACAGCTTGTCGCGTTTATTTAGATGATAAAAATTCAGGCGCAGAAAAAATAAGCTAAACGGGGTGATCTTTCACCTCGTTTTCTGATAAAATCTCGTCCTAATTTTTTCTAAGTGAATTTGCAATGGGTAAAAACGTTGTTGTACTAGGCACCCAATGGGGTGACGAAGGTAAGGGTAAGGTAGTTGACCTCCTTACAGACAAAGCATCTTTAGTAGTTCGTTATCAAGGTGGTCATAACGCAGGCCATACTTTGGTAATCAACGGTGAAAAGACGGTTTTACACCTTATTCCATCGGGTGTATTACGTGACAATGTTAAGTGTGTGATTGGTAATGGTGTTGTTTTATCACCAGAAGCATTAATGAAAGAAATCGGTATGCTAGAAGAGCGTGGCGTACCAGTACGTGAGCGCTTATTAATTAGCGAAGCATGTCCGTTAATTTTACCTTTCCACATTGCATTAGATTTAGCCCGTGAAAAAGCACGTGGCGATAAGCCAATCGGTACGACAGGTCGTGGTATCGGTCCAGCTTATGAAGATAAAGTAGCACGTCGTGGTTTACGTGTCGGTGATTTATTCAACCCAGAACAGTTTGCTAGCAAGCTTAAAGAAGTATTGGAATACCATAACTTCACGTTAGAGCATTACTACAAAGTTGAACCAGTTGACTTCCAAAAGACATTTGACGATGCAATGGCTATCGCAGATATCTTAAAAGCTATGGTTGTTGATGTTACTGAGCTACTTGATCAAACACGTTTAGCGGGTGACAACATCTTATTTGAAGGTGCACAAGGTACATTACTTGATATCGACCACGGTACTTACCCGTACGTAACATCGTCAAACACAACAGCGGGTGGTGTAGCGACAGGTGCTGGTTTTGGTCCATTACACCTTGATTATGTGCTAGGTATTATTAAAGCTTACACAACACGTGTAGGTTCTGGTCCGTTCCCTACAGAGCTTTACGACGGTCTTGATAAACAAGATCCAGTAGGTAAGCACTTAGGTGAAAAAGGTCATGAGTTCGGTGCAACGACTGGTCGTTTACGCCGTACTGGTTGGTTAGATGCAGTGGCAATGCGCCGTGCAGTTCAAATCAACAGCATCTCAGGTTTCTGTTTAACTAAACTAGACGTATTAGATGGTTTAGAAACATTAAAAATCTGTACTGGTTACCAGTTAGAAGATGGCACTGTAACGAACGTTACGCCATTAGCAGCTGAAGGTTACGAGAAAGTAACACCAGTATACGAAGAGATGCCGGGCTGGTCAGAAAACACAGTAGGTGCTACGTCAGTTGATCAATTACCGCAAGCGGCACTTGATTACATCAAGCGTATTGAAGAAATCACTGGTGTTCCAGTTGATATTATCTCTACTGGCCCTGATCGTGTAGAAACTATGGTATTACGCAGCCCATTTGCATAATCGTCATAGTGACTGAAAAAGCTGCTTCGGCAGCTTTTTTTGTGCCCAAAATTCACTCTGGAATGATAATTGTATATTATTTGCTAAGACCGACTTTATTTAAGTGATTTTGATGCGTGTTTTATTGCCTTTAACATTACTCTTCTCAAGCCTAAGCATGGCTGAAGAGCCTATTACAGCTGTGCCTCTTTACACAGAGAGCGAGTTAATCGCTCTAATAAATAAAAACACCCATTTGGCACGTGTAAAGGCAGATGATTGCCAGTTAGTTCAAGATATCGAAGCGCGAGCCAATAAAATGGCGTTGCCATCGTATCAGTTCTTGTATGGTGACATGCTAGCGTATGCCGTATGTGTCGACCGAAATGTAGAACTTGGTGTCTATTATATGCGTAAGGCTGCTGAGCAGGGTCTAGCGGCCGCACTTGAGCAATTAGGGCGCTACTATGATGTCGGTCAATTAGTACAGCAAGATAAAGCAATGGCTGTAACTTATCTGCGAGAGGCATCTGCACAGGGGAATTTAAAAGCCCAGATGCGGTTGGTAAATTTGTTTAACCAAGGTTATGGTAGTCCGCGAGATTATGAAGATGCTTACCGTTGGTTGTTTCATTCAATGGTTGCTGATAAAGCCACCCATAAAAAAATTGAAGGCTTACTTGCTAAGCTTGCCGAAAAAATGCCTGACAGCGTCGTCGCACGTGCTCGCTTGCCGATGTAGTCGGTATAATTGTGTATAAAAAAGGCCAGTTTTAAACTGGCCTTTTTTATTAATCTTCTTTTATCTCTTTATTTTTGCCGTTATTAGGGTCTTTTAAAACCGACATCTTTGGAGGCTGAAGCGCAACAATACGCTCACCTACTTGAGGGGCTTTTTCCATGTTGGTTGTGAACGGGCGAATTTTCACAGGAGAGTCATCGTCATCTGACTTTTCACCATGCAAAATAAACAGTGGAATTGCTTCGCTGTTTACTTCTTTGTATTGTTCCCAACTAAATTCTTCTGAAATCCGTGTGGCACTGACTTTGCCACCTTTTGCAATTAGGCTACTCAAGCGAGCATACGCACCATTATCGCCAAACAAAATTTGTCGAGACAAAAAGGTTGCACTGTCTTTGTTTGCTTTGGCGTGGTTCGTTGAAGAACGTAATGAAAACACATCCTTTTCGTCGAGTAGGTGTGAGAAGTATTGCACGCCTAATGCGTTGTGATGGCGGTTAGGCGAAAGCGCTAATACGCTGCGAATCGTCGTTAACGGTAAATAACGCTCAGCATGCTCAGATTGTGGATTACCATAGTAGCAAGGCAAACCATCCATACGTGCCATTTTACAGTTCTCCCATGCAGGATCAGACAAGTGCACCGGAATATTTTGATCTTTTAAGCCGCGTGCGATGGCTCTTGCTACATGGTTGGCACCAATAATCAAAATGGTATTTGGTGCAGGTTGGCGCACTTTTAACAGCTTTGCCAATGGTGTTGCCGTTAAGCTTTGTAGTACCACTGTAACGATAATCACGGTGAATATGAGTGGTACCATTTTTTCTGCATCAGCAATACCGGCTTCAACCATACTTAATGCGAAGACAGAACCTACCGCTGCGGCTACGATACCGCGCGGTGCAATCCATGACAGCACTAAACGAGACTTAATTGGTAAGTCGGTTCTAAACGTAGATATCGCAATACACGCTGGGCGAGCCACAAATAGCACAATAGCTAAGAAAATAAACACATCGCTGTGTAACATCATCAAATCAGATAATTGAAGGCGAGCTGCAAGTAAAATGAATAGCGATGAAATTAAAATCATCGATAAATCTTCTTTAAACTCAAGCACTGAATCAATTTCGAGTTCATCTTGGTTGGCAAGCCAAATACCAAATACTGTTACTGCTAGTAAGCCCGATTCATGGCTTAAGTGATTAGAGACAGTAAAGCTAATAAGTACTAAGGCTAGAATACCAAACTTGTGTAATTCAAATGGCAGCCACTCACGGCGAATAAGAAGCGTAGTAAGCCATCCGGCAACTACACCAATTGTCAAACCAACGCCTAAGGTTTTAAATAGCGCGATAATGGTATGGCTAAATACTTCACCCTGACCAACCAACATAACGGCTTCAAACACCAATACCGCAAATAAAGCCCCAATTGGGTCAATCACGATGCCTTCCCAGCGGAGGATACGGTCGATATCTTGAGTGGGCCTCATAGAGTTTAAAAGTGGCGCTATGACAGTAGGGCCTGTAACAACTAACACTGCTCCTAAAACAGCAGCAACACGCCAATTAAGCTCTAAAATCCAGTAGGCACTGAGACTTATGACCAGGCAGGTCGTGATCATCCCGATTGAACAGAGGTTTCGAACCACTTTACCAATGCCTTTAAGTTCTCGAAAGTGCAATGTTAATGATCCTTCAAACAGGATCACCGCCACACTTAAAGAGACGACAGGAAATAACAAGTCGCCAAGAAGTGCATCAGGCTCTAGCACACCACTAAAGGGTCCGAGTAATAAACCTGTTAGTAGTAAAAACAAAATAGCCGGTACACGAAACGCCCACGCTACCCATTGTGCCAATACTGAACACAAGGCGATCCCTGCTATAAAAATTGCTGACATAGAATGAATTATCCTTTAGTTACTACAACTTAAAAATACCAACACCTTAGATAATCGCGTTTCAAGACGATAATTAGTCGCTGACTTTCCAAATATAATGCTTGCTTATTAAAGCCTACTCACCGTCATGGATACAAGCAATCTTGTTGCTTCAAATACGATTTTAGTCGTTATTACTACTTTTTGGGGGTGTTTTGAAAATAAAACTTAGTTTGGCTCATTAAAAATTATTACATATCAACAAAAGACCTCTAACATACTGTTATTAAATGTGTATTTTCTGTGGTTATGGTAAGTATAAGGCTTATGACTACTTTTCGCACTTGATCTCTGCCCCTAATTTCCCGTATTATAGTTCGTGTTCAAACAATTTGATATCTAAATAGTTATTAGCGATAAGCACATTGTTTTTAGCTTTGATTTCAAAAAATCAGTTGTTTGCGACATTTTTAGTGTTTTATACACTTTGTTTTCAAATTAAATAGAAATGAACTTGTGTAGATTCAGCGTACATTTATTACGTGTTGAATATAATTATGGTTCATTATCTGGTCAATGTTTAGCTCCCATCGTGGCAGCTGAATCTCGGTCATACAATCTACACCCTATCTGCTGGTGTACCAGATTGTATAGGCTCTATGTATGTTGTTATTAATAAAAGCCGCACACAGCTTTTTACAGCGATACATAAACAACACTTATCTTTTTTATCAACTTATGGTTTATAACCGTTTGGTCTACTGACTGAATAAAAGTTGTGCTATATCTAATCGCAGTCGTTGCGTGGCATAGTCGTGTGTATAGATAAGTGGTTTGACAAAGTGATAATAGTCAGTGCGTTTAGTGATACTAATCGCGAGTCTTTTTATCAGTGGCATAGTGGCACTGAACAGATAGTAAAATGGAAAGTTGAACAGTTATGCAAAAGTTTAAATGGCGACGTATAGTATTAAAAGTTGGTAGCGCATTGATCGCACCGGAGCAGGACGGGTGTCGTTCTCGCTACTTACTAACCATTGCACAGTTCATCGTTCGCTGTCGTGCGCAAGGTATCGAAGTAATTTTAGTGTCATCGGGTTCGGTTGCTGCAGGTTCACACTTGTTTCCAAAGCAAGAAAAGCGCTCAGTGACAATGAAAAAAGCGATGGCAGCAGCCGGTCAAACCGAAATGATGGCAATGTGGGATCGCTTCTTTGATTTCCCATCTGCGCAAATTTTATTAACACACGGTGATTTACGTGACCGTGAGCGTTATACCAGTATACGTGAAACAGTATTTACTTTACTGGAGCACGGTGTATTACCTATTATCAATGAAAATGACACGGTAACAACCGATGATCTTAAAGTGGGTGATAATGACAACTTATCAGCCATGGTTGCTGCTGCGGCCGATGCTGATGCGTTAATGATTTTTTCAGATGTAGACGGTCTTTATAATAAAAATCCTAATTTACATGAAGATGCGGTACTACTTCCGGAAATCGAAAGCATTGATGAATCGATTTATGCAATGGCAGGCTGTGCTACAAGCGCAGTAGGTACAGGTGGTATGAAAACGAAAATTGAAGCGGCAGAAAAAGCGACTTCACACGGTATTACTACCTTTATCTTGAATGGTTTCAAAGAAGAAACATTTAATCGATTATTAGAGGGTGACAACCCAGGTACAATCTTCACACCTTATGAAAAGCCAATGCAAGAAGCTGTGCACTGGATGACACACACTGCAAATGAGCAGGGTGAGGTTGTTGTTGAAGGCTCAATTGACGAGTCAACCGAAGATGGTTGTATTCGCAGCGATGAGATCGTTGCAGTACATGGAGAATTTGGCGTAGGCGATACTATTTTAGTCCGCAGTGATGATGGTACGCGTCTAGCAAAAGCGACAGCGAATTACAGTAGCTGTTTATTGAATTTTATTGCTGACAACGAGCAAAGTGAATTTAGCGAAAAGATGCAAGATTCAATCGGCCCAGTTGTTTCAGAAAAAGATATCGCATTATTGGAGAAGTCATGAGTTTAATTACGGATATTTCGAGTCAAGCAGCTAAAGCGGCTACGCAGTTAGCCCTGCTTGATACTGCTACTAAGAATCAAGTTTTAACTGAGATGGCAGAGGCGCTACGTGAAAGCAAAGCCTTTATCATCAAAGAAAACGAAAGTGATTTAGCGGCAGCGCGTGATAATAACCTTGCTGCAGCTATGATTGACCGTTTAACGCTTAATGATGAGCGCATTGAGGCAATGGCTGAAGGTATTGAAGTAATTGTAAGCCTTGATGATCCAGTTGGTCAGTTGCGTGAAATTTCAGAGCGTCCTAATGGTATTAAGATCAGTAAGATGCGTGTACCACTTGGTGTTGTGTGTATGATCTATGAAGCACGCCCAAATGTGACGGCTGATGCGGGTGCATTATGCTTTAAATCAGGTAATGGTGTTATTTTACGTGGTGGTAAAGAAGCACTTCGTAGCTCGCAAGCTATTGCAAGTGTGATGCACAAAGTACTTGAAAAGCATGGTTTACCAGCAGCGTTAATTTCGGTGATCCCAGATCCAGACCGTGGCTTATTGATGGAACTGATGCAACAGCGCGACACTATTGACTTAATCATTCCGCGTGGTGGTGAAGGTTTAATTAATTTTGTAACGGAAAACAGCACCATTCCAGTAATTCAGCACTTTAAAGGTGTATGCCACCTTTATGTAGATAAAGATGCTGACCTGAATGTAGCAATCAATTTACTATTGAATGGTAAAACTCAGCGTACTGGTGTGTGTAATGCTCTAGAAGGCTTAGTGGTACACCAAGATATCGCCGATGAGTTTTTAAATCTGTGTGCTGTTGTTCTTCGTCAAGAAGGCGTTAAAGTAAATGCAGATGCGAAAGCTGCCGAGTACTTTGATAATGCAACAGTACTTGCTGACGACGAGTTTGGTGAAGAGTACTTAGATCTAGAAATCGCAATCAAGGTGGTACCTGACTTTGCCGGTGCTATTGATCATATTGCTAAGTTTGGTTCAAACCATACCGAAGTGATTTGTACTAAAGACAAAGCCGCTGCAGAGCTATTCCAACGTAGTGTAGATGCATCTGTGGTAATGGTTAATGCGTCATCGCGTTTTTCTGATGGTTCACAGTTAGGTTTAGGTGCTGAGATTGGCATTGCGACAACTAAGCTACATGCTTATGGTCCAATGGGTCTTGAGTCACTTACAACTGAAAAATATTTAGTGAATGGCGAAGGTCAAATTCGTGAGTAATCACTAAAATATTGTTTAAAAAGCCGGGCTCTGCTCGGTTTTTTTGTGTCTAAAATAAAACGAATCGAAATATAAAGATGAGTTTTTTAGATATTTAAATTTGGCAGATTGCCTAAAGAGAGGTAGGAAAGTGGTGGAGCTAAGCAGGATCGAACTGCTGACCTCCTGCGTGCAAGGCAGGCGCTCTCCCAGCTGAGCTATAGCCCCACATTCCTAAAATACAGGATGCTTAAGTCTTGCGTCTCAAGCGGGGTGAACTTTAATTATTTTTATCTTTTTGGTCAAGTATTTTTTTTAAATTGATCGAATTTTTACTCTGAAGTTTTATTTTTGCTAGACTAGAGCCCATTCACTGTACAAGGCTTATCCAATAATGAAAAAAATAGCATGGCTTTTACTCGCATTACTTGCTGGTTGCGCAAGCCAAGAGGAGGCCCCGCCTTTTGAAATTAATAATAAACAGTTTTACGAAAAAAATGACGACCAAGGCAATAAAATTTTTGCCTATGTAGTGTCAGTTAAGGCGCAAGGAAGACGTCCAATCAACCTTGATAAGCCAATGACACGTAGTCAGTTTAAAGACTTTGCTGAGCAAGAAGTATTTGAAGAGTCGAGCAACTTAAAACTCATGCTCGAAGATCAAGCGGTCGAATTATTAAATGAAGAACTTAAAGCACGAAAATACTGCGACGATAAACACATTATTGACGAAGTATTATGGCGTGATTTAAGTGTGCAATTACGAGGACGTTGTTTGTAAATGTATGCAGATAAGAGCAAGTTGGCAGCTACGCTAGCTCAGTTAGATATCAATTATGAGGTGATTGAGCATCCACCATT
This sequence comes from Pseudoalteromonas sp. PAR1, assembly GCF_947311895.1. Taxonomy (NCBI): domain Bacteria; kingdom Pseudomonadati; phylum Pseudomonadota; class Gammaproteobacteria; order Alteromonadales; family Pseudoalteromonadaceae; genus Pseudoalteromonas; species Pseudoalteromonas sp. PAR1. The sequence goes on from NZ_CAMZMY010000013.1 coordinate 57,873, forward strand.
GCACGGCAGCTTAGATGCCGACAAATTTATGCTCGATAGACCGGGCACACGATTAAAAAACCTGTTTTTACGAGATAACGAAGGCAAGCGCCACTTTTTAGTGATCACCGCTCACGATAAGCAGCTTGACTTAAAAGCTATTGCTCAGCAGCAAGGGCTATCGCGCTTAGGATTTGCATCTGATGAGCGATTAGCGCGTTATCTTAAAATGCCACCGGGCTGTGTTTCTATGCTGGCACTTTTAAACGATAAGCAAAATAATGTTACCCTTTGGCTAGACCAAGAAATTTGGTTTAACGAGCTTTTTCATTGTCATCCTTTTGAAAATACGGCTACATGGCTGATGAAAAAAGACGACTTAGAGCTATTTTTTGAAAGTACCGGCCATCAACCGCGTATTGTATTTCTCCCTGCCAAATAAACTAAGCTTAAACCTACTAAGCAAACTAAAAGTAGCACGGTCATAAAAGCAATTTGGCCGTGTTGCTGATACACCAGCCCTGGCAATAATGAGCCCAGTGCGCCACCACTGTAATAAAACGAAACATATCCCCCATTGGTTACACTTGCAGGAGCGTTGCTGATTTTATTAACCAGTGGGGCTGCACTAGAGTGGATCACAAACATTGCACCGCAAAAACCAGTAAAAGCAATGACAAAAAGTAATAATTGTTGGCTCATTAAAAGCACCATCGTCAGGCTATAAAAGACAAATACCCATGTTAGTAAGCGCCAAGGAGTTGATGACTTTCGTAACAGCCAAGGGGTAGCTATAGAGGCAAGTGCTCCCAATAAATAGCCACTGTAAACCAGACCAATATCTCGAGTATTAGTGATAGCAAAGCTATCTTGTAAGATGAAGGGCAAATAATTTAACAGCGCCGCAAAGCAAAAGAACATACAAAAAACGGCTCCGTAGAGCTTTAGCACAAGCGGATCTTTTAATTGTTTCAGATATAGCAGTGGTGACTGTGCTGCATGAATTGTGGCAGTTTTGCTTGATTTAGGGATAACGACAGCAAACAGTATTAACCCTAGTGCTATCACATAATAAAAACTTTGCCAGCTTAAAAAGTCAGTGAATAAGGCTGCAAGCATACGACCAAAGTATCCACCGACAATGGTGCTACCAATATAAAGAGTCATATTACGTTGTAATTGGTCAGCCTGATAAGTTACACCAATATAACTGGTCATGGCTGTGAGCGCAGCAGGCAGGGTGATCCCTTGAATAAAGCGTACCAGCAACAGCAGCTCAAAGCTTGGTGCTAAAGTAAAAGCAACGCAGCTTATAGCCAACACAAACATGGCAATCTTTAAAATTGTTAGCGGGTTTCGCTTAGCTAAAAATAAGCCATACACCAAAGGAGCAATGGCTAGTGGCAGCATAGTCGCGGTCATTAAGCTACCAGCAGTGGCTGGCGAGACAGAAAAATGACTAGCAAATAATCCAAGTAACGGTTGTGGGGCGTATAAAACAAAGAAAATAAATACAGAGCAAAGTAACAAATGTCGCAGCTGCATTTTTAGCTCCCAAGAGGAAAAGCTTTAGCTTATAGGGTACAGGTTTTTTTACAAGTTCAAAGACGACTAAAATGATAAATCTTGCGTTAAATCAATATGTCATGATTTCATCGCATGTTAATCTCACAGCAATATACTCGATTGCAGTGAATCATCTAAGCTGAACACTGTTATTTGTTCGTATTGCTGATTAAAATAACCCTAATTAGGCATTTTTATATGGAATTTAGTCATGGGTTCATTACAAGATCAATTACTTAAAGCAGGGTTAACAACGTCACATCAAGCTAAGGTGGCTAAAACTGAAAAGCGTAAGCAGCAAAAGAAGAAGAAAAAAGGTGCTACGAGCAACCCAAGTGATTTACAAAAGCATATTGAACAAACAAAGCTTGAGCAGCAGAAAAAAGCCGACGAGCTTAATAAAGCACGTTTAGAAGAGCAAAAACAGCGTGAGCAAGTGGCTCGCGTAAAGCAGATTTTAGAGCACCACAATCAAGATGAAATTCGTGGTGATCGCACCTTTAACTTCACTTATCAAAATAAAGTGAAGGAGCTAGAGGTAAATGAAAAAACACAAAAAGCCCTTGCAGGAGGCCGTTTGGCAATTTGTGTTTTAGAAGGCCAATTTTTTGTACTGGAAGACGAGCCAGCACGAAAAGTCGCTGAAGTTAGCGAAGACTACATAGTGTTCCATGTTGAGCCTGAAGATAAGCAGAAAGATGAAGATGATCCGTATGCTGATTTTGAAGTACCTGATGATTTGATCTGGTAGTTATCTTATACCGGCCACCATTACAATTTTCGGGTGCAATATTGTTAAATCATGGTCTACACTAAAGAAAATGTTTAATAACCCGTCAAAAAAGAGAAGACTAATATGAGCAAGATTACAAAAGTTTTATGTGGGGCTGGCATTGCAATGGCAGCAAGCCTATCTTTTAACACAATGGCAGCAGATGGTGCAGCACTTTACACAGCTAAGCTATGTCAAACATGTCATGGTGCAGAAGGTAAAGCACCTATCATGCCTCAGTACCCTAAATTAAATGGCCAAAATAAAGAGTACTTACTAGCACAAATGAAAGACATCAAGTCAGGTGCACGTAGTAACGGTATGGCTGCGGCAATGAAAGCAATGGTTGCAAACGTATCTGAAGAAGAAATGGCTGCAATTGCTGATTATTTATCGCAAGTAAAATAAACGCCACTTTAGCAAGAAAAGGCCACATCTGTAGATGTGGCCTTTTTGTATCAGCTATTGATCATCGATTAATAGTGTTTTAGACTTCTATACATCTATTTGTGCTTGTCACATATACAAGGTTTCCCATGTTTGACTTACCAAAACTCGATTTAAAAAATAAAGTATCTGAACAAGAATGGCAGCTACGCGTAGATTTAGCGGCATGTTACCGTTTGGTTGAGCATTTCCGTTGGGGGGATCTAATTTACACCCACCTATCGGCGCGCTTACCTGGTACGGATCACTATTTGGTAAATGCATTTGGTTTAAGTTTTGATGAAGTAACTGCGTCAAACCTTGTGAAGGTGGATTTAGCAGGCAATATTCTTGATGACACGCCGTTTAAAATTAACCCGGCTGGTTTCACTATTCACAGCGCCATTCACGAAGTACGTGATGACGCACACTGTGTTATTCATTTACACACAAAAGAAACCATCGCCGTTGCAACGCAAGAAAAAGGCCTGTTGCCACTTAGCCAATACTCAATGTTCTCATTGCCATCATTGTCTTATCATGGCTACGAAGGCTTAGCGGTAAACAGTGATGAGAAAAAGCGTCTACAAGATGACTTAGGCACCACCAACCACATGTTATTGGTTAACCACGGTGGTTTAACCGTTGGCCCAACAGTGGGTGATGCGTTTATGCGTTTTTATGATTTACAGCGTGCCTGTGAAATTCAATTAGCTATCCAAGCCAGTGGTCAAACAGCAATCCCAGTACCACAACCTATTATCGATAATATTTATAATCAAGCGAATGTCGTGCATAGCGGCAGCACCGGTGGCCAGTTAGCTTGGCCGGCAATGTTGCGTAAAGCTTATCGTCTTGATCCTAGTTTTGCTCAGTAAGGAGTAACCATGAAAGTTAATCGCGTCGAAGTGTTCGATATTCATTGTCCAGACAGACCTGTTTGGACACCTGTTTTTGTGCGTATTCACACTGATGAAGGTATTAGCGGTGTGGGAGAGGCAGGCCTTGCTTATGATTTAGGTCACAGTGCTGCAGCGGCAATGATCAAAGAAATGGCTGATGCATTTTTAATTGGTCATGACCCATTTCAAACAGAGAAATTATGGTCAAGAATGCTACGCGAAAGCTTTTGGGGTTTAGGCGGTGGTCCTGTTGTGTATGCCGCAATGAGCGCTATTGATACCGCACTTTGGGATATTAAAGGTAAAGCATTAGGCTTGCCTGTTTACCAGCTATTAGGTGGTAAAGTTAACGATAAGCTACGTACTTATGCATCACAATTACAGTTTGACTGGGACAGCGAATTTAAAGCACTTGTTCACCCACAGGAATACGCAGAAGCAGCGCTTAAGGCGATGGCTGAAGGTTATGATGCGGTTAAAGTTGACCCAATTCAGTACGATAAAAACGGTAACACTTATTACGATCGTACTAACATCATTTCTCGCGCAGAAATGAAATTGTATCGTGCACGTATGCAAGCCATTCGTGAAGCGGTAGGTGACGAAGTTGATATTATTTTTGAATGTCACAGTTTGCCAGGTGCGACATCTGCAATTCAAATTGGTGAAATTGCTGAAGAGTTCGATTGTATGTATTACGAAGAGCCAGTGAACTACTTAAATCACTCATTACATGCAAAAGTTGCCGACAAAGTAGCGGTGCCAATTGCTGGTGGTGAGCGTTTGTATAACCGATGGGGTGTGCGTCCATACTTAGAAGATCAAAGTATTGATGTGCTACAGCCAGACTTAGGCCTATGTGGTGGTTTCACTGAAACTAAAAAAGTGTGTGATTATGCCGATATTTTTGATGTGCGTATTCAAGCTCACGTGTGTGGCGGCCCAGTAGCAACCGCAGCTTCGTTACACTTAGAAACCGCAATTCCTAACTTCTTAATTCACGAGCATCACACTTATGCAATTAAAAAGTGGAACCGTGAATTGTGTATTCAAGATCCACAACCTAAAAATGGTTTCTTCCAAGTATCAGAAGAGCCAGGTATCGGTATTGAGTTAAATGACGAAGTGGTTATGCGCTCACAACGTGTTGAGATTAAATAACACTAGTTCACATTATCAGAGTTGAAATTTATCTTTAAACAATAAAAAAGCCCGTTAGGGCTTTTTTGTAAGAAAGTGTAATTGTTAACATTTGTTTATTAAGCTTTTTTATTAAATAATAGGTGTGTAGCTCAATGTTGATACCTTATTTTAACTCTTTAAAATGTTAAATATTTTGGTCTATTTTGTTGTTTTAACATTTTTCATATATTTATTGTTTATGTTTCTAAAATTATACATGTAAAATCAATTGATTACAAATGGTTACATTTAACCCGTAATTCTAATAAATATGGATTTTTTGTAATATATTTATATTTTTTAATTTACATTTTTGTTTCACTTTACTAATGTAATTGTGCCTTTTAAAAGGCGTGAATAATTATAATTTAAACAGGGATACAAAAATGAAATCAATGTTTCGGAAAAGCATAACCGCGATAGCAGTTACTGCATCGCTAGGTCTAGCCCTTCCCGCATCAGCATCAGACGTTATTGGTTCTGTTCAGAATGTGGCAAATACCTCTTCATACACTGTAAAAGTAAAAAACCCAGCAACAGGTTTAGAGCGTACTTTAAATATTTCAGAAAATGGAACGTTCCGCTTTGCATCACTACCTTCAGGTAACTATGACATTCAGATTCTAAAAGACGGTAATGTTGTTGCTGAAGACAAGGTTCGTGTTTCTTTAGGTGCTAACTCAAAGGCAAACTTTGATTTAGCAAGTGTTTCAAATTCGGGTCCTGAAGTTATTCAAGTTGTCGGTGCGCGTATTTCATCTATCGACTTATCTACAGCTGACTCAGGTTTAGTTATTACTGATGCTGAAATTGACCGTATGCCTATCAGCCGGGATCTTACGTCAGTTGCGTTACTTGCTCCTGGTGCGGTTAAAGGTGATAGTGCATTTGGTAACACAGCGTCATTTGGTGGTTCATCTGTTGCTGAAAATGCGTGTTATATCAATGGTCTTGAAGTAACGAATACGCGCCAAGGTTTGGGTTGTGGTGAAGTTCCATTTGAGTTTTACGACCAATTCCAAGTAAAAACGGGTGGTTACTCAGCGAAGTTTGGCCGAGCGACTGGTGGTACGATTAACACCACAACTAAAAGTGGTACCAATGAGTGGGAATTCTCTGCAGTTGTGCAATATGCTCCTGACTCGCTTCAAGAAGAAGGCTCAATTTCACGTGGTAATCAAGGTGCGGGGCAAATTTTCCGAGATGAAAGCTTAGCCTCTGATAATAGCGCTGATATCACCTTGGCAGTTGGGGGCCCATTAATAGAAGATACTTTATTCTTCTACGGCTTAGTGAACCCTCGTGATACAGAGTCTACATACACTTGGGGTGGTGACGAATTCTCACCAAACGATCAATACCGTAAAGAGTCAGCATCAGGTGGTGATAACCTTTTCTGGGGTGGTAAGCTTGATTGGGATATTACAGATAACCATCGATTGAGTTATTTTGCTTACTCAAACCGTCGTGATATTGAACGCTCTGTTTATGAGTATGATAATGGTGCAATTGGCGATCGTATTGATGGAGCACTTCTAAAGCGTGGTGGTAAAGCACAAAGCTTAAGCTATACCGGTATCTTAACAGAAGACTTAGTAGTTACTGCAATGGCAGGTAACATCAAAACTGAATATGAAACTCAGTCTGAAAATCTGGTTTGTCCAAGTGTAACTGACTCACGTGGTACTTCAAACCCAATCACCGGCTGTGGTGCTGGGGGTAGTTTTGGTGCAAATAACGATGACAATACACAATATCGCTTAGATGTTGAGTATGTGTGGGATGCACACGAAATTAGCTTTGGTATCGATTATCAAGAGCGTAAATCAGAGCGAATCAGCCAACCAATTGGTGGTCATAGCTATGACTATCGTACACTTGCTGCAAATGGTAGCTGGCAAGCAGATAATGGAGCGCTTACCAATAACACAGGTGCTGCACTTGATTATGTTGAAGATCGTATCTTTGACGGTGGTGGTAGCTTTGAATCAGAATTAACAGCTTACTATCTTGAAGATAACTGGCAGGTAACTGATGACTTTGCTGTGAAAGTTGGTTTACGTATCGATGAGTTCGATAGTTGGGGTACTACAGGTAAGCTATTAACGAGCTTCAAAACTGATATTGCACCGCGCTTAGGTTTTACCTGGGATCCAACAGGTACAGGTGATACGAAAGTTTATGGTACTTACGGCCGTTACTACCTACCAGTTGCAAATAACACGATTTTCCGCGCAGCATCAGGTGTAAGTGATATTACAACTGCATACACATATACTGGGGTTGATCCAACAACAGGTGCACCAACAGGACTTGCTCCTTTGGCTGACGCTATCGGAAGTGGTGGTTTAACTAATTCACAACAAGTAAGTGGTGTACCAGTTATCCCTGAAAAAGATATTTTCCAAGCAAAAGAAGCCGATCCGTTCTCTAAAGATGAGTACATCCTTGGTGTACAACAAGCGCTTAACGATGAATATACAGTGGGTCTGAAAGGTACCTATCGTGAAGTTGCAACTGCACTTGATGATTACTGTGGCCGTTATGCATACCCATATTGCGTCATGATTAATCCAGGTTCAACATCAAGCTGGTACAGCGATGGTTACTACTGGAATGGTACTGATTGGGGTGACTCAAGCTTTGATAATGATGGTGTTCCTGACGAAGGTTCACTGACAACTTACTCAGCTGAAACAATCGGCTTACCGAAAGCAAATAATGAGTATACATCAGTTGAATTCAGCTTAGATTACCGCGCAGAAACTATCCGTTATCAATTTGGTTATACTTGGGCACGTAGTGTAGGTAACTTCGAAGGTGCTGTTAAATCAGACATCGGTCAAGCTGATGCAGGTATTACGCAAGACTTCGACTTCCCAGCAGTAATGGATGGTTCACAAGGTTATCAACCTAACGATCGTCGTCATACCTTTAAGTTCTTCGGTAGTTGGGAGCCAGTTGAAAACTTAACTGTTGGTTGGAATGCAACACTTCAAAGTGGTCGTCCACAAAGCCTATTTGGTCAAGGTTACCCATCAAAAGATCCAAACCTAAATGGTGGCTGGGGTGATACTTTCTACATCTATACGAATGAGTGCCCAGACACGAATGGTGATGGTGAATGTCAACAAGACGAAAAAATCTATGAAAAACATAGCCGTGGTACAGCAGGCCGTACTCCATGGACATTTAACTTAGATTTATCAGCTGCATATAACTTCACAGTATCTGATATTGATATGCGTGCGACTATTAATGTATTCAACGTTCTTAATAGCCAAGAAATTACATCAGCTAATGAGCACTATGAACAAAATGAGGGTGAAGTTAACTCTTATTATGGTTCAGCGTATACATGGCAAGCACCTCGCTATGTGCGCTTAGGTTTTGAAGCTCGCTTCTAATATAAGAACAATCAATTTGATTGTCCCCTGACTAAAAAAGCCCGTAAGGGCTTTTTTTATATCTACTTTTACTGCTGTCATCGCCTTGCAACTGTGATACAACAGCCGATTTATCAGGCTACTCTGTTGATTCACATGTCTGTCCTTTGTAAATCACATAATGCTCACCACCAAAGCGAACTTTTCCTCGCTTACGTTCAATAAGTGTATCTGCTGACATATTATTAAATGATTCAATAAATTGCTTACGAGCACGGTGGATTTGAATATTGACATGGCATTCATTAATACCTAAATCGCGGGCTAGTTTTTTTACTTGCACCCAGCCTTGCACCTCGGGTGCAAATTTATTTTTAATATCTGCTAGTTTATAGCGCGCTAATAACACGGTGAGGTAATGATGCGAGCGTACATCAAAGTCTTGTAGTCCATCATTGTGCTTCACTTTTAACTCAGTTTGTTCTTCGTCTAAGCTTAAGCTGAAGATAAATTCTAAATCATTGGTGGAGATAGGGCTTAGGTCAATCGTGTTTTCTTGTGAGGTCATTTCAGCTTTAAACAACTGCCACTGTTGACCGTCGATAGCTATGGTTTGACCTTCTTCGAGGGGAGAGACCTGGTGATCATCGGTACTTTCGTAGCACCACATGTAATTGTGAGGATCAAAGTAGACGATTATTACGGGGTCGTGGTTGTTAGGCAGAAAGTGATATCGTTCCAGTACAATAGCATCAAGCGAATCATTAGCAACGGGTAATAAAAGATCCTTCGGTGACTCAATTGAGGTTAATTGATAAGTTACCTTATTAAGTTCAGAAAAGCTGATTTTATCATTTAAAGCTAATTGAGATTTGCTGTGTTTTTCAAGCTTTCTACCATTAAGCCACACGCCATTTTTACTCAAATCACGAATGTACCAATGTGGCTCAACCCACTCAATCACAGCATGTATCCGAGTGATTTCTGGATAATTTAATAGTGTATCTACAGAATGAGCTAAACGGCCAAAGCGATGGAAGTCGCGTAAATAAATGCTTTTACCAGAGTCTTTACAGGTAAGTAATGCCATAAATACATCCTTATATATGGAGAAATTATTTTATATTAGCATTTTATTATCATTTATTTTGCTTTTAATTAACATTGGGAGCTAAACTAATAAATATGCACTTAACTGACCGAGTTGTTTGTGTTTTTATTAAAGGATTACTATAAACAGGTACAAGTACTGGCGCAAGGAGGGATGAGCACAATATACCTTGCGACAGACGTGCAACTGAACAGGCAAGTTGTACTTAAAGTCATGAAGCTAAAGAGTGACAATGTTCAACGTGCCATAAACGAAGCACAGCTCATTGCAAGCTTTAATCACCCAAATATCGTGCAGCTCTATAGAATCCTTCATGAGGATGAACAGGTTTTATTAGAAATGGAATACGTTAAAGGGACCACACTTGCACATCTAATAAAAGAGCGGCAGCTCAGTATAACTGAGAAAATAGATATACTTTCGCATATTTGTGATGGCTTAGCAGGTATTCATGAAAAAGAGATTCTGCATCTCGATTTAAAGCCCGCCAATGTATTGATCAGTGAAAATGGTGCAGTGAAAATTGCAGACTTTGGTATTTCAAAAATAAAGCACAAAGACATAAACACACAGACTACAAGTTTTGGTAGTTTGAAAGCAATGTCACCAGAACAACTTAATAACGAGACATTAGATTTTCGCAGCGATCTATTTTCATTGGGGTTAATGGCATATCAACTATTTAGTGATGTTCATGCTTATATAAATCAAGCTAAAAGTACAGCAGATCAAGATATTGCTGCAGCAATAAAATCATCCCCTTGCCGTGCAAATTATGAATCTATTTATACTATATCACCCGATTTGGCAGTACTAATTAAAAAGCTATTGGCCTTTAAACCAGAAAATAGACCAACAAGTGCGGGCTTGGTAGCTGCACAGTTTAAAAGTATTTTAGCAACGCTCAGTTTTGATTGCCCTACTGTTGAAGTGAAAGATATCGAAAAGCAGCAAAGCGTCCCCCTAGTTGATAAAAGGCTTATGTACTTAATCGGCTTTACAGTGTGTTTTGGTTTGCTGATTTGGGCTTATTTGGCGATGCAAACGAAGGAGTATATTGCGCTTTTACCAATTGATTTTACATCGACAAGCGAAGTGACAGAAACACAAAAGAGGTTACTTAACTTGGGAGTCACTGACGCAGTAACTGAGTTATTGTTAGAGAGTCGGCATTATGCTTTGATTTCAGAACAAGAAATTAAACAAACACAAAACGTATTGGGAAAAGAAGCTAGTTTGAGCGGGTTGGCAAGTGCACTCGGTGCATCAAAGTTATTAGTACCAAAACTAGACTGCAATCCTTTGTCGTGTGATTTTAGTTTGAGTCAGCTTGATCAAAATGCCACAGTAGTGAGTAAATATCGTACCGCGACAGATAAAGAAAACTATCTAAATATATACAATTCGGCACTTTCTTCGGTGCAGAGCTTGCTTGATGTAAAGGTTGCTGAGCACAGTCGGTTATCCTTGTCTGATGAATTTGTTGATAAATATGTGTCACTTGTGGCACTCGTTGCCAATAACTTGGAAAGCTCTAAAGTAGAGAAATCAATAGCAGAGTCGTTGCTTTTTCAGCGTGCTGATTTTAAACCTCTTTACCCGCTTTATCGAAAAATTATGTTGCGACTTTATAAGATGACGCAAAATATTGCGCTTATAAAAGAGCTACAAACTCAGCTAGATAATTCACCCGAATCTTATCGTGAAAGCCCTGCTTACTTAATTGATTTGTTGGAAATATATCAACACGCAGGTGAGCAAAGTAAAGCTTACAAGGTTATTAAGCGAATTCAAAACTCATCATTAGAGGCATATCAAAAGCAGAGTATTTTAGCTGTTTACTATAATCGAATTGGCGATCTAGAAAGCGCATTAACGCATGCTCGCAATGCATACACACTTAGACCAACTTTGCTCGCAACAAGAAATTTAGCGATTGCTTACCTCACTCAAGGACATCGTGCTGAAGCTGCCACTTATTTAAAAGAGGTTTTACGCTACAACCCTTCGGATATTGTGACGCTAAAAACATTGGCTGATATTTCATTGTTATCTGGAGAATTAAAAGAGGCGCAACAACATTATCAAAAATTAATTGATTCAGGGCAGCAGAGCCCTTCTATACTTAGTAATTACTCTATCGTTCTCTCCTTGCAAGGCGAGTTAGATGAGGCATTAATATTTGCGAATCGAGCTATGCTATTAGCGTCAGAAACATCTACCTTGCAGCTAAATTACGCTGACTTACTTTATTTAAAGGGCCAGACTGCTGAGGCACTCTCCTTATATGCAAGAATTAATAAGCGCCTTGATGCTTCGCCAAAGAATATTGCTGAACAATTAGAAAAAGCGCAGGTATTGATTCATCTAGAGCAAAATCAATATGCTATGAATCAAATTGAGCAGGTATTAATTGCGCAACCTGATCTGGCAGAAGCATATTTTGTTAAAGCAATACTGCAAAGTGTACTAAATGAAAAATACTCAGCGCTAGCGTCAATAGATCAAAGCATTAAGCTGGGCTGGAGCCCAGTTTTTTATCGCTTAGGTTGGTTTAAACCGTTATGTTCCGAGCGTAAACTCGCCACTTTAATTGGTCAGTCTCATTATTTATTTTTATGTAATCATAATAAAAGCGCAGAGATAGACTCTGCGCATTTATAAATTAGGTTGGCTCCATGTCCTCAATGATGACACGAGGATCTTGAGAGAAGTAACGCATAAGCGAGTTAATGTCTCCATCTCTTTTGGCAATTAGTCGAAAATTGATCTCATAATTTGCTTTTTGATCTAATTGTCCTGCAATAGCCTTATTTGGACTGTTAGCTAATAATTTTGCTAGCTCTTTTGATAATGCTTGATGAGGTAAAATGTTCGAAATAGTGACAACCAATGCTTTGCCATTATTTGCGACAATACTGTTGAGTTGATAGTTGAAATTGTCTTTAGCATCAGAGAAGTAACTGCCATTTTCGGCGAAACTCCAATCGGATTCTTTAGCAAGTTCGTAATAGAGGTTCAGGCTGTCACCTGCAAGTAGATCTTTGTAGTTAATTTTAATTTCTTCGGCACTCGCGCCAGACTGAGAAGTGATTTCCCATGGGCCGTTGTCATTGGGAATAACAAAAAAGCTAAGATCGTTCATGATATAAAATCCTGTTTTCTAATTGAGGAGCTGCTTATTTAATTCATAAGCAGCTATAACTATAGGTTGTTTAACAAGAACCCCAAATTGTGCCGCTCCATAGCGGACTATTATTTGCGTATACCGTTGCTTTAATTCCATTAAATGGAGGAACACCAAAGCGAAATCCACACGTTTGCATACATACTTTAACCGATGTACCGCTTGGAATTGGTAAACTCACTGAAAAACAGATATTGCCGACTACTGGAAAATTAACGCAAATTTTGCCATTTTCATAACTGGCGCCAACGCACGCTGAAATCTGTGCGGCTAACGTGGATGGATGAAACTCAAGAGGTTGATTAGCTGCCGTCTCGCTGGTCGCTAAACTAATAGAATGATCTTTGGTTAGATCGGGTACTAAGTTGGTATTTTTATCGCTGTCACACATAGTCAAATTCTCCTTGCATAATTTTGAAGTGGCAACAAACAAATCTCTAAATAGGTAATTTGCTGTTTGCCTGTTTGTGCAAGGAAAAGGATAGGTAGTTCTATTACAGCTTGTTATTACAGATTATTACATGATGGTATTTTGTTTTAATATCAATTGATTGGTTTGCATTTTACCAAAGGCAGTGGCTCGGTTGCTTTACTATCTAAATGGCGAACAAAGCAGATTTGGTTTTTAATTAACAGCTCAAAGCGTTCTGGTATATTTGGATCTGAACCGCTGAGTGGATTCCCTTGTATATCAACGCCATTCAAGCTTTCGATGACAAGTATGCTGCTATTGATAAATGCCTCGTCGGATACCTGAATAGGCTTACTGTGCATTAACCTTGAAATGCCTTGTGCTATTAAGGTGCTTTGTGGCTCAGTAACGCGTGCGTGTTGAAGTTTAGGGGTTGGTTGTTGGGTATGTGAACTACAGCCAAACAAAACACTAAGTAGCAAGATACAGGTTAGATGGGCTCTCATCATAGCTCCATTAAGTTTACAGTGCCTAATAAAGGTTATCATATTGAATATAGTCAGCTTCTAATCAATTAGATAGATTGCACGGGCATTTTTAAAACTGAGTTGTTGCCATACATTGTACTGTTTACACAATGAAAAATAATGCTGCCAACATTGCTCATAGCTGGTATTGATTTGGCAAACAGGGAAGTTACTGGCAAACATGATTCGATGTTCACCAAAATAGTTTAACAGTTGATCCAGTAACCAGCGGTGCTTATTGGCCGCGAGCGTTGTAAATTCTAAACCAGAAAACTTAATCACGATATTATCGCAGCGACTTAATTTTATAATCGCACGTAGCCAGTTTTGCTCATTATTAATAAAGCCTAAATGATTTATAACCACCTGTAATTTAGGAATAGCACGACAGTAATGCAGTAACTGTTCGGTTACCTGTTGATTTTCAATCTCGAACTGAGCTTCAAATATTAAGTGTTTACTAGCAAGATAAGCAAGGTTCTCTTGGCAATGCGGGTCTAATAAACGCATTGAGTCACTCCCTTCGGTTATATCACGAATGCCAGCAAGTTGAGGTTGCTCTAAGGCTGACATTGCAGCGATAAACTGATTGCTAGGAGCATTAATGGCGCTAAAGCTAATTGCTTTATAGGGCATACTTTTCAAGTGTTTGCTAAGCCAGTTAAGCTCATTGACCGGCGCTTGGTTGTCGAAGCCTGCTTCAATATGCACCAGTGCTTCTAGTTGAAATGGACACGCTGCTTTAAGCTCTGCAGCGGTTGTTTGCGCTTTAATTTTATCGAGGTTTGGCCAAGCAGGAGGAGTGTTGCCTTGAAGCCAAGTATATTGACCCTCAGTGAGGTTAAAAAAGTGCACATGGGGGTCAATAATCTTGTCGCTCATTGTGTGGTGTATCCACCATCAATGCTTTGCAAGCTACCAGTGATAAAGCTCGCTTCAGGACTGATTAAAAAGTTCACCAAAGCGGCAATTTCTTCTGGTTGCCCTAAGCGACCTAAAGGTTGCAGCGCAGCTTCTTCAGCAACAACCTCAGCTTTGTTGGCACCACTTTGCTGACAATATGCATCAATCGCATTATGGAAAAGCGGCGTTTCTATCGTGCCCGGACAAACCGCGTTAGCACGAATGTTAAACGCGGCATAATCCAGTGCTGTGGTTTTTGCCATTGAAGCCAGTGCATGCTTGGTTAGGTTATAAGCAAACGAATTTGGTTTGCCAATAATTGCCTGATCAGAAGCAACCAATACAATGCTGCCACCTTGCTGGCTTTTCATGCTAGGTAATACGGCTTGAATTGCAGCATAAGCACCTTTTACATTGAGCGCAAACAGGGCATCAAACGTTGCTTCATCAGTGTTTTCAATGTTGGCACTCAAATGACGACCTGCATTGGATACTAAGGCATCAACGCGACCCGTCTCGGCAATGATATCGGCGATAACCGACTTCACCTGCTGAATATCACTAACGTCACAGTGGCGATAATTGCCCTCAGATGGGGTGATATCTAAATTATAAACGGTGTAAGCTTCACGCTCTAAACGCTCAACAATCGCTTTGCCAATACCTTTACTGCCGCCTGTGACAATTGCAACGTTTGTCATCATTTACCCTTAGTGGCTGTGGCCACAGCCGCCTTCACCGTGCACATGACCGTGTGATAACTCTTCGGCTGTTGCTTGGCGAACATTAAGCACTTCAACGTCAAAAGTCAGTGTTTTACCAGCAAATGGGTGGTTTAAGTCACAATCTGCATTGAAACGACCTACTTTAACGATCGTTACTTGATGACGACCTTGGTTTGAATGAACAATAGCAGTCATACCTGGCTTCCACACTTTTGTGTTGCCTTGTAAGTGCTTAAGTGGAATACGTTGGATCAGATCATCAACGCGTTCGCCGTAAGATTCGCTAGGCTCAAGTGTTACGCTGAAGTTATCGCCAGTAGTTTTTCCTTCAAGCGCTTTTTCAAGACCCGGAAGCATGCCTTCAGTGCCATGGATATATGAAAGTGGCTCGCCATCTTTGCTAGATTCAATTTGCTCGCCCGCTTCACTCAAAGTGTAGTGAAACTCAACCACTGCGTCTTTACTGATTTGCATGTTATTACTCTTTAGAATTTAAAATATAAGCGTTGATTTTACGCTAAGCGCTTTGGCTGAGCAATCAAGGCTTTTTCAATGAGCTTTCAATACCAGATAACATTACTTCGCTGGCTGATGCTTGCGGCTCGGGCTGCATTATTTGTGGCAAGTGCAAAGTGAGTATGGTGCCAGGTTTAATTATGCTGGTGGCGGTTAGTTTATTCCACTTTGCAACATCTTTGTGAGGAACATCGTAAAGCTGACTGATACTCCAAATAGAGTCCCCAGGTTTTACTTGGTAATTAACTGCAATAGTTGATACCACATCTTCTTGTTGCTCTAAGTAAGGACTAATATCGTAATCCACGATGAGTGATTTTGGCATGGTGTGAGGCTTTGTTAAACTCAACTGCTCGCCAATTTTAATTAAGTTCGAAGACTTGTTATTCATCTTTTTTAAATCAGCTACTTGCATACCAAAGCGGGTGGCGATGCTGTATAACGTATCACCTTTTTGTACCGTGTACTCTCCAGCAAAATTATTTCTAAATAGCTTACTTTGCAACAAGGTTTGTTGCTCGACAGGCAGGAGTAAGGTATGGGGGCCGTTTGGAGAGCTTTGGTTTTTTAAATAACCAGGGTTCAATTTGTGTAGCTGTTTACGCCCCACCCCTGACAAACTAGCAATAACTGAAAAATCGAACTGCTGGCCGATATTAAACTCAGTAGTCAGTGCTTTATTTGCTAGCCTTGGGCGCTTAAGGCCGAGTTCAGGATGTTTTAGTAAATAACTCAGTGCCATTAACTTTGGGATATAGTCGGCAGTTTCTTGAGGTAATGAAAGAGACCAATAATCTGTTTTTTTACCCAAGTGTTTGTTTTTTGCTATGGCTTTTTTTACTCTGCCTTCGCCACTATTGTAAGCTGCTAAAGCATGCAGCCAGTTACCATCAAACCGTTTATGTAAGTAACGTAGATAGGCCAAAGCAGCATCAGTTGAGGCTAATACATCTTGACGACCGTCATACCATTGATCGCTTTGTATGCCAAAGTGATAGGCGGTTGCTCCAACTAATTGCCACACCCCTACGGCATGTTCTGATGAGCGAATTGTAGGCCTGAAGTCACTTTCTACAAAAGGTAATAATGCCAACTCCATTGGTAACTTTTGTTGCTCTACACGGCGGACAATATGATACAGATAGGGTGCAGCACGTTTGTTTACTTTCAGTAAGTAATTAGGTTGTGCTAAATACCATTTAAGACGAGCGGTGGTATGTGCATTGGTTTGGAAAACAAGGCTTAAATTATTCGCAATGTGTTGCCATAACTCTTCGGCACGTGCAGTTGGTAATGGAGTATTATTTACTGGCACAGGCTCTTTTGGTGACACCTTTATTTGGGGCGTCGCCACAATAAACTCGTTTGCTTCGAGTTGGGGGGCTAAGTCAGGTTCATAGTGGCTGAAGATAACTGGCCGCTCTGAGTGTTCCTGAGCAGTGTCTTGCTGAGTAAGTTGGCATCCTTGTAAGCCAATAATAAAGCTCAGCAAAAGTATGTATTTCAATTTTATACGAGCCATATAATAAAATCCTTTTATTATTTTAGCGCTATTTTGACAATTTGGCCTTCTTAAGTCCAGCTTCTAGAAACATAGTGAATGCCCGATTACCAATTTCATCAAGCTGATATTGCTGTTTGATCTGTTCAGGAAAAAGCTCAATTAACTCCTCAACCGATTTATCGGGCTGCGCTTTTGTAAGGGTAATAATTGCGTTTAAAAATGCGATTGGTTTAGCTAGTTCAGCTGTATTTAGCTGTTCGCCATGGCCGGGTAAAATAGTCACGAGCTCAGTATTATTGTGAATTTTTTTGAGCGTTGTTAGCCAGTTTTCTAATTCGCCATGACCAGGGTAGGGTAAGCTATCAACGATATCTGCGCCAACTAACACTCTGCCATGATCAGCGGTAATGGTTAAGTCACCTTGAGTGTGAGCCCGATAAGGCGTTAATGTAATAGGGTAGTGACCTAATTCAAGACTAGTCTGCTTTGATACGCTTATCGCTGGTGGGTTTAAACTAAGCTCTCGCCAACGAAATAAACGTTGTTTAGCAAGGGTTAATTTGTCGCGCCAAATAGTTTGCTGATCTTCAGGCTGATTCGCCAAGCGTTGGTAGCTAAGCTCAATACTTTTTTCATAACCATCTAGTTTATCTTTTAATGCTTGTTGCATTGCTGCAAATTCACTAGCCACTTGCTGATGTACAATTAGTTTGGCATCAGGAAATTCAGCTTGTAATACGGCTAACCCTAACAAGTGGTCATCGTGAAAATGACTCGCCACTAGATAACACAAGGGGGTTTTTAAACGTTGTTTTAATTGCTTGGCAAGGCTTTCAACTTCTGCAAAGTTACCACTTGCATCTACCATCAAAGCACATTTTTTTCCTTCAATGAGCACTTGGTTTGAATCATAAAAGCGTAACTTACTTTGTTGTTTTAAAAATTGAATTTCAGGCGTGATTGTATGCCAGCTAACATTTGCTTGTGCGTTTAACCCAGTAAATAAAAAAAGTAATGCAGCAGCAATTCGCATATTTATTTGCTCGAATATGAGTGAATATGATCGATTGTAAACAAAAAAAGCGCTGTGTGCGCTTTTTAGGGATCGAGATGTTGGCTGAGTTTATCAATTAAACTGTCATGTTGCTGTTCTTGTTTTGCTTGTTGCGATTTCACTTCAAGCAATTCATGACTTAAATGTAATGCAGCCATTAGCAAAGCGTTTTGTTCATTACGAACTGTTGAGCGTTGTTTCATTTGCTCCACCAAGTCATTTAAATTTTGAGCTGCGGCTATAAGGGCATGCTCTTGCCCTTGTGGGCAAGAGAATTCATGTTCCTTACCCAGTAGCTCGACAGTGACTCGCTGACTTTGTGGGGAGCTCATTAGCTAGCCTGTTGAACGCTTTGTAATTTCTCAAGCAGACCGGTAAGTGTACTGCTAGCATCTTTTTGTTTCTCTTCGTTTTCGAGAACTTCAAGTTGCAGAGTTTCGTTTTCATCTAACAGTTTTGCTGTTTGTTCTTGTAAGCTTTTAACTTCGCTTTCAAGTTCACTGTTGCGAAGGATTAATTTGTCGATCAGTTGTTCGAGTTGGGAAAGAGTTTCGTTATTCATAAATGCGCTCATAAAACTGTGATTATTGTCATGCAAATGTAAAGGAAAGTGCCTTGATATGCCAGCATTTACGGCTGTTTTAGCAGATTTTTATTTATTATTAAGGCGTAATTCAGTGTAATGGCTTTTTTATTCATTTATGGTTCACTGAAGCGCCACATTTTCTGTTTATCATGTACAATATGACTATTCATTTTTAATGCAGCTTTTGCATCTGGCGACTTATAAATATGCTTAGTTATCGACATTCTTTCCATGCGGGCAATCCTGCCGATGTTTTAAAACACCTTGTTTTAGCTGAAGTACTTAAATACCAAACTATCAAAGATAAGCCACTCGATTATGTGGATACGCATTCTGGTGCAGGTTTTTTTGAACTGGCTGGTAGTGATGCACAAAAAACACAAGAATATTTAGATGGCATCGCCAAGCTTTGGCATCACCGTAGTGAACATGCGGAACTAAATGACTATATTGAGCTTATTAAGTTGTTTAATGAAAATGGTAATTTAGATTTTTACCCAGGCTCACCGAAAATTGCAGAGCACTTCCTACGCCGCCAAGATAATGGTTGGTTTTTTGAATTACATCCACGCGACTTACAGCTTTTGCAAGACAACATGAAAGGAAAGCGTTCAATTCGCGTGCGTGGCGAAAATGGTTTTCAAGGCTTGGTAGGCTTGTTACCACCAGCCTCTCGGCGTGCGTGTGTATTGATTGACCCTCCATATGAAATTAAAGATGACTATGACACTGTTGTAAAAACGCTTGTCAAAGCACATAAACGTTTCGCAACAGGCACATATATGATTTGGTATCCGGTAGTCGACCGTGAACGAATCGATAGAATGGAAGCAGGATTAATTGCGTCGGGTATGCGTAATATTCAACTTTTCGAATTAGCAACTGAGGCCGATACCGACGTTCATGGCATGACAGCATCGGGTATGATAGTGATCAACCCGCCATGGAAATTAAAGCAAACAATGGATGCGGTATTACCAGAACTTGTTTCATTACTGAGTGATAGCAGTGGTTTTTATCGCAGTGAACAGTTAGTTGAAGAGTAAATTGTTTTCCATATAAAAAGCCCAACAATCACTGTTGGGCTTTTTTATGCGTTGCCTAAATTTATCTTTATAGTTGTTTATATAAAGTTTAGGTTGCTTTATTTAGTTCATATAAGTGGCTGCAAAGGTAGCAACAGGTTCGCTACTATCATCAAGCAATATGAGCTTTTCACCATTTATTGTAAATTGAGCAGTCGCAGCTAAAGCTGCAGACATAGCTGCTTCTATATCCATTTGCGAAATACACATTTTTTCGGTGCTTGCTAATGGGTTAAAGGTCAGAGTTTGGCCACTGACTTCATAGCTACCAGAGAAATTATTGCAGCCCAAGAAACCATTGGTTGAGCCATCTTCTTTGAATTGAATAAAAGGCTCTTTGGTTTCGACCGTCACTGCTTCATCATTAATGGTGATAGCTTTCCAGTAAGTGTTTACCAAAGTAACATCTGGCTTTTTAGCAGATACTTTAGAAACGGTTACTTTATAAACCTCAGCAGTTTCATCTTCGACAAATGGATTGTTATGAGTCGTGCTTATATAAAGCAATTTACCTTGGTTTTCGATGCGAGCACTTACGCTGTAACGGTGACGATCAACGATTTTACTATCATCATATTCAAGAGCCACAGTGTAAGGTGGTGCACCATTTAGTTCAATCTCTTGCTCGCTGATTACATCAGCTTTTGCGTCCATTTTTGAAACATCAGCAAGTTGCACCTTTAGTACTGAGCCTGGTGGTAACATGCTGCGGTCTAAGTAAGTAACCTCAGTAGTAAGAGTTTTCATTGTAGATTGCTCTGCTTGTTGGGTACTAGAATTGTCCCCACAACCCGTTAATACAACGCTGCTACCTAACAGCATAAGACTACAAATAGAGGCGTTTTTTAAAGATGAGAAGGTATCCGAAGCCATGATTATTTTCCTTGCGTTACACTATGTAAATAATTAGAAAAGCATAAAGTTCGCTGACTTAATCATAGCTTAATTAATTGAAAATGGGCACAAGGCCCATTTATTTCATGTATTATTTTTTCACGTACTTAGTGAGAATAACAATACGCTGACCTTCTACGCGCCCTTCGATGTGTTCAGGGTTGCTAGTCAGGCCGATATTTCTAACAGCTGTGCCTCGTTTTGCAACTAGGCTACTGCCTTTTACGTCAAGATCTTTAATCAGTGTAACGGTGTCACCAGCTTGAAGAACCACACCATTGCTATCGATATGTTTAATGTCATCTTCTTCGGCAAGGGCCATTTGCGCCCATTTAAGGGTATCTTCTTCAAGGTAAATCATGTCTAGCGCGTCTTGTGCCCAACCATTATCCGCAGCTAAGCGTTTTAACATGCGATAAGCCACAACTTGCACAGCGGGTGTTTGACTCCACATGCTATCGTTTAGGCAGTGCCAATGGTTTGCTGTTAGCTCTGCGCTATTGTCAATTTGGTCTTTACAGGTTTGGCACACATAAATGCACTTGTCTGAATGAGCCTCTGTAACAGGGGGGACTTCGTAAACAGATAGGTTATCTGTATTAGTACAAAGTTCACATTGGTTATTACTGCGTTCGATAAGGGCTTGTTCAATGCTCATAGGAGGCTCTTTTAAGTTAACAAGGTAAGAAAAACAGCGCGCAGTATAGCAAAAGTAGGTCCAAAGCGGAATATCCTTAGTTATTGTGGGGGTATGTTTTTCGTATATTTGTTGATGATGGCATCAAGGCGGGCGGATTGTTTTAACTCATCGATAGCCATATTTATCTTTGGTAGCAATGCTTGGTGTTCAGCACGTAGGCGAATTTTTAGGTTACCAAGCGAGTGTAGCGCGCCAAAGTCGATATCAGCATTAAATTGCTGAGCCCAATACAGCGCAGGCAGTTTATCTAGAATGACTACCTCAATACGTTTTAGTTTTAGAGCTTCAATAAGTTGCTTTTCAGAACTAAAATCGACCCGTTTAAAGTGGTTGTCGTCGTAGTAATAATAGCCAAGTATAGTACCAACAGGTTGATTTTTTATGGCCTCAAGTTGTTGCCAATTGGTCACATTACTTTTCAAACTTACTAGGTATTCTTCAATGGTAAATAAGCTATCTGAATAAATAAATTGTGGGTTTTGCTTTTCGGTTTGGCTTAACCATTCAAGGCTAATTACATCAAAGTCGATGTGCCCAAGATGAAGATATTTAACGGTACGTTTGGCTGGCAGCTCTACATGTTTTGCTTGTATGTCAGCGAGCTGCATAACTCGCATGATAATTTCAGGCAATATCCCCGGTTCACGTTTATCGTTTGTGTAATATGGGAAATAGTTTCCAGACCCCGTGACATTGTATTTAAGTACGGGTGGTTGTTCCGCTTGTACAGACCGTGAAAGAAGTAATAAAACTAAGAAAGCCGAGTAAATTAGGGGCAATGGATTATTTGACATCGTTTTCATGTGCCTAGTGTGGTCGGGTTTTTATTTTTTAGCAAGGTGTTCAGCTTTCACTATACTAAGAACAGGAGTAAAGTGGGGGGACAGTATCTGAGCGAGATGTATAATGTCAGAATTAAGTATGGAAGGTAACAAAAGTCAGAGCATGACGCAGTATATAGCCCGGCAGCCAATATTTAATGCTGACAGAAACCTGTATGCCTATGAGTTATTGTACAGGGAATCAAATGATAATGTCTTTCCGGTGGGGACCAGTGATGGTCAAGCTACAGGTCGATTGTTTTTCAATGCCTTGATGTTGATGGGGTTAGAGAAGCTTACAGGTTTTCAACCAGCATTTATCAACTTATCAACTGACGCTATTTTAGATGACTTTCCAAAGTTGTTGCAGCCAACCAGTGCTGTGATAGAAATTGTCGAGCGTGCGACAAGTATCCCGCAAATTATTGGTCGAGTTAAACAATTAAAGCAAGATGGTTACCTTTTTGCATTAGATGACTACGACGGTGATGATAAGTGGCAAGATGTATTGCCATTAATGGACTTCATAAAAATAGAGGCTGCTGACCCAATCATTAAAACCAATATGACGGTTAAAAAGCTTAAACGCAGTTACCCAAAAGCAAAAGTTATTGTTGAGAGAGTAGAAAGCTACGAAGATTTTCAACAATTAAAAGCGGCTGGTTGTGATTTATTTCAAGGGTATTTTTTTGCGAAGCCAGAATTGCTAAGGTTTGGTAATGTGGAGCCTTCAAAAGTGGCTGTTCTAGAGTTACTCAGCTGCACTGCTCAAACGGCTCTAAATTTTGACCAAATCCAGCAACGTGTAGCCAAAGATATTGCCTTAACAGCTAGAATCTTAAGGCTGGTAAACGCACGAACCAGCAGTACACAACAGACAATTCGCTCAATTTCGCAGGCGGTTATTTATTTAGGTGAAGATGCAATTAGGCAATTTGTTCGTGTATTAGCACTAAGCGAGTTAGGGAACGATAAACCGCAAGAGTTAACTAAGCTTGGTTTAACTCGTGCTAAATTTATATCACTGATGCTTGAACCTGCGGGTAAAGAGCTTTCGGAGCAAGGTTATTTAGTGGGTCTTTTGTCTGTATTGGACGCTATTTTAGATGTAAAGCTTGATGCGGTTGTTAAAGAGTTCTCGCTTGGAGCAGAACTTACAAGTGCACTGGTTAAGTTTGATGGAATGCAAGGAGCCAGTTTGCAGCTTGTTATAGCTATGGAAAAAGAACAGTGGCAAACAGCAACTAAGTTACTAAAGATAATTCGTCCAGCAGCGAATATGGATATTGTGTATCGTGCAATGTATGACGCTCGTGCCTATGCTGACAATGTGTTTGACACTTTAGCATCGGTTGCAGACTAATCTCGTTAAGTTAGCTATGATGCCCGCAATGTTTACAGGTAAGGGTTATCAATATGCGTGTTTTTTTCCCCATTGTAATGATTATTGTGGCGTTAGCTTTACTTATACCGGGCGTGACGAGACCTGTTTTAACTTTAGAAGGTAAAATAGATAAATCGAAGCTTGCTAAAACAGGTATTGAAATGATTGCCGATGAAGGCGATCGCAATACGCGTAGTGTACTAATGATGGCATCAAGCATGTTGGGGCTTGATAAGCTTGAAGGCGAAATCGATGCCTACAAAAAAACGCGCAGCATTTGGGGCACAGTAAATGAGCTTGCCAATAACAAAAACTACCTTGTTGCTGCGCTGGTTGCGGTGTTCTCGATTGTTATTCCCACTTTAAAACTCCTGATGCAATTGCTTTATTGTTTCTTACCGATGAATAGATTTAAGCATTTACTCGGTCAACTCATACAAGGCTTAAGTAAATGGAGCATGGTTGATGTGTTTGTGATTGCATTAATCGTGTCTTATTTGGCTGGTAACGCCGATGGACAAATGGGCGAACTGATAAAAATGCATGCCGAATTAGGCGATGGATTTTGGTATTTTACTGGTTATTGCCTGTTTGCTATTGCTGCCAGCAGTAGCATTAAAACAGATAAACCCTTGTCGAGCGCGTAAATTTCGGGCTACAATTTGGGCAACTAATTTTTAAGGTATGATGATGACGCGACTTTCAAGCTACTTATTGATAGCTATGATGCTGCTCACTTTTGTGGGTCAGTCAGTTGCGTCTGTTGCTATGGTATGTGATATGCCACATGCCAGCATGCAAATGGACCATCATGCTACTATGAGCGCTGACAGCGACATGAGTGATATGGACTGTTGCCATGAAGACGTAATGGATACCAGCGATTGTGCGTGTCCGTTCAATGCCTGTACAGCTCACTCACTCCTGCCGCTAAATGATTTAGTTGTTAAATCAATTAAGCAATCAGAAAAAGTCACCGTGTTAGGCGCCAGCCAGCTTAGTTTCCGTGTAAGTTCTTTATATCGTCCACCTATTACTGCTTAAGCAGGATAGGTCTGTCTAAAATTTAGCAAAACGCTGAAATACACCTCATCCTGCAACCAAAATCTATTGTTTTTTAACCATTTTTAAGATTTTTGGAGCATGTGATGATTCACAGCAAATTGATTAAGGCGCTTTCTCTTGGCGCAGTATTGGTAACCTCAAGTTTAGTGAAAGCAGAGCCGTTGGCACTCAATCAGGTGATTGATTATGCATTGACTCACGAGCCTTGGTTACAGGCAAATAAATACCAGCAACAGGCGATAGAAGCGCAAAGCATTGCGGCCGGTACCTTGCCAGATCCAGTATTAACCGTTGGACTCATGAATTTACCAACCGATGGTTTTGCCTTTGATCAAGAAGGTATGACGCAATTCAAAGTGGGCTTGTCACAACAATTTAGCCGAGGTGATAGCCTTGCCCTACAGCAGCAAGCATTAAAACAATCAGCTGAGCAATACCCTTGGCTGCGTGCAGACCGCCAAGCGCAGGTTAAAGCCATTGTTAGCGAAGCATGGCTAAATGCCTATCGCGCGCAAAAAAGCATTCAACTGATCAACCAAGATAAAGCCTTATTTAATCAACTTATTGATATTACAGAAGCAAGCTATGCCAATACACTTGGCGCAACTCGCCAGCAGGATATTATTCGCGCTCAGCTAGAGCTGACTCGGCTTGAAGATAAGCTGGTGATGTTAGAGCAACAGTTTGATAGTGCCAAAAAGCGACTAGCACAATGGCTACCTATTGAAATGCTAAACGGTGCAGTGAGCGATGACAATACTAAGGTGGCTGCACTAATGCCTTATCAAGAGCTTGCACCGTCTGGGGTGACTGAAGTGTTGATGAGTCACCCGGCAATTATTGCTATTGATCATGCAATGCGTGCTAAAAACACCCAAGTACAAGTGGCTAAAGAAGCGTATAAGCCGCAATTTGGTATGAACCTAGGCTATGGCTATCGTGACGATACACCTATGGGTGACTCTCGCGCTGACTTGTTCTCTATAGGGGTGAGTGTTGATTTACCGCTGTTCACTGATAACCGTCAAGATCAACAAGTCAATGCCGCAATAGCTAGTGCAGAGGCAGTAAAAACCAACAAGCTTATTACCCTACAAAAATTGCAAGGTCAGTATTTTAAAGAGCTTAGCCAGTTGAGCCGACTAGCCCAGCGCAAAGCACTGTATCAACAGCAGCTATTACCGCAAATGGCAGAGCAAGCCGAAGCGACTTTAAATGCTTACACCAACGATGATGGTGACTTTTCAGAAGTGATGCGTGCACGTATCAGCGAACTTAACGCAAAAATTGATGCGTTGAATATCGAAATAGACAAACAAATAACCCTCGCTCGCCTTAACTATTACGCAGCAGCAAAAGATAACCAAATAAATGCAGTACAAAGCCAAGGAGCTAGCAATGAATAACACAGTGAAATTAGTTATCGCCTTGGCGGTAGGTGCAGCATTGGCAACGGCTGTAAATAAATTGGCTGAGCCAGAGCATACACAAATGCCAAGCGCTGAGAAAAAGCCGCTATATTGGGTGGCGCCTATGGACAGCAATTACCGCCGTGATGAACCGGGTTTATCACCAATGGGTATGGAATTAGTCCCCGTTTATGAGGAGCAAAGTAGCGCTGAAGACAGCCCGGGTACTGTGAGGATCTCACCAGCGGTCGTTAATAACTTAGGGGTAAGAACGGCGCCTGTACGTTTTAAATCATTACAAACGACGGTTGATACGGTTGGCTATGTGCAATACGACCAAGACCAATTAGTGCATATTCACCCTCGTGTCGAAGGCTGGATAGAAACCTTATATGTAAAAGCCGCAGGTGACCAAGTTAAGCAAGGCGAGCCACTTTATACCTTATATTCTCCACAGTTAGTGAATGCGCAAGAAGAGCTACTGCTTGCCCTTAAACGTAACAATGCAGTGCTTATACGTGCGGCAAAAGCACGCTTGGCCTCACTGAATGTTTCTGACGATTTTATTGCGCGATTAGAGCAAAGCCAAAAGGTTAGGCAAAACATTACCTTTTATGCCAAGCAAAGTGGCGTACTGGATGAGCTAAATATCCGCGAAGGTTTCTTTGTGAAACCAGGCACAACTATGATGAGTATTGCTCACCTAGAAGAAGTATGGGTCGAGGCAGAAGTTTTTGAGCGTCAAGCAGGGCTAATTCATAAAGGCTTGCCTGTTACCATGAGCTTAGATTACTTACCAGGCAAACGCTGGCAAGGCAAGGTCGATTATATTTATCCAACCCTTGATGAGAAAAACCGTACCCTGCGTGTGCGTTTACGCTTTGCTAACCAAGATGGCTTACTCAAACCGAATATGTTTGCTGAGGTTAGTATTACTACTAAGCCAACTGAGTCACAATTAGTGATAGCCAAAGAAGCGGTGATCCGCACCGGTAGCCAAGACCGTGTCGTCATTGATTTAGGTGAAGGGCGCTTTAAATCAGTCGCTGTGACGCTAGGTCGTAGTGATAATCACGATGTCGAAATTTTATCAGGCTTATTGAAAGACGATAACGTAGTGGTTTCAGCGCAGTTCTTAATAGACTCAGAATCAAGCAAAAGCTCTGACTTTATGCGTATGCAAGAGCCGGATACTGATAGTGCAATGGTCAATGGCGTGATCAACAGCATTGACCGCGAAGCCCGAACTGCTGTGATCAGTCGCGAAGCCATCCCTAAATGGGGGCGAGATGCAGCAACCATGGAGTTTCATTTTTCGCCACGCATCGATATGTCTAGTTTGCAAAGCGATGATGAAGTGCATTTTACCTTTAAGCTGGTTGATGGTGAGTTTGTGATTTTTGACATTATGACCATGAGCCACCCTATGCAAGGAGAAATGCAATGATAGCAGCCGTGATCCGTTGGTCAGTCGGTAATCGCTTCTTTGTATTACTGCTGTCTTTAATGTTGGCGGGCTTTGGGATTTTTTCTTTAAAGAATACCCCAGTTGATGCCTTGCCTGACTTATCTGATATACAGGTTATTGTAAAAACGTCTTACCCAGGACAAGCGCCACAGGTGGTGCAAGATCAAGTAACGTTTCCGATCACCACGGCCATGTTATCCGTGCCGGGTGCTGAAACGGTCAGGGGCTTTTCGTTTTTTGGTGACTCTTACGTATACGTTATTTTTAACGAAGACACCGACCTTTACTGGGCTCGGAGTCGGGTGCAAGAGTATTTAAGTCAAGTAAGTGCTCGCTTACCTGATTCAGCAAGGCCTGAACTTGGCCCTGATGCAACAGGGGTAGGTTGGATTTACCTGTATGCGCTGGTGGATAAAACCGGTAAACACGATATTAGCCAGCTACGAAGCCTGCAAGATTGGTTTTTAAAGTTTGAGCTGCAAACTGTGCCGGGCGTATCAGAAGTAGCTTCTGTTGGTGGTATGGTTAAGCAGTATCAGGTGAATGTCGACCCGGATAAATTACGTGCTTATGGTATTCCGTTAAGTTTAATTCAAACAGCAATTAAGCAAGGTAACCAAGAGCGTGGAGCCTCAGTGGTCGAAATGGCAGAAGCCGAATACATGGTATCGAGCACAGGTTACATCAAAAGTGTGGCCGATTTAGAAGCCATTCCGCTGGGTACTAATGCCAATGGTACGCCACTGCAATTACGCGATGTGGCCGATATAAAGCTTGGGCCACAAATGCGCCGTGGTATTGCTGAATTAAACGGCGAAGGCGAAGTAACTGGTGGTGTGGTAGTGATGCGCTTTGGAGAAAACGCCGAAGCAACCATTAAACTCGTAAAAGAAAAGCTAGAGTCGCTCAAAAAAGGACTGCCAGAGGGCGTCGAAATCATTCCAGTGTACGACCGTTCAAACCTTATTACCCAAGCACTTGATAACTTAAGTTCAAAGTTAATTGAAGAGTTAATCGTCGTGGCCTTAGTGTGTGTGGTGTTTTTATTCCATATACGCTCATCGATCGTAGCCATTATCACGTTGCCAATGGGTATTTTAACGGCTTTTGTGGTGATGTATTGGCAAGGTATAAACGCCAACATCATGTCGCTTGGCGGCATAGCGATTGCTATTGGTGCAATGACAGATGGTGCTATCGTGATGATAGAAAATATGCACAAGCATATGGAGAAAACCCCTCTGACCGATGAGAACCGCTGGCAAGTCGTGATGGACTCAGCCGCAGAAGTAGGGCCCGCGTTATTCTTTAGTTTATTAATTATCACCGTCAGCTTTATGCCAGTGTTTATTCTAGAAGCACAAGAAGGGCGTATGTTCTCGCCACTGGCTTATACAAAAACCTATGCCATGGCGGCCTCGGCTGGTTTAGCCATTACATTGGTGCCGGTGCTAATGGGCTACTTTATTCGCGGTAAGGTTATTTCGGAGCAGAAAAACCCTGTTAACCGGTTATTGGTAGCAGCGTATAAACCCTTATTAAATGCGGTATTAAAAGCGCCGAAAACAACTCTGTTACTCGCTGTGGTTTTGGCTGCTATTGGTTTTTACCCAGTTAATAAAATTGGTAGTGAGTTTATTCCTCCCCTTGATGAGGGCGACTTAATGTACATGCCAACTACTTACCCGGGTATTTCAATAGGTAAGGCCCGTGAAATCTTACAGCAGACCGATAAGCTAATTGCCAGTGTGCCAGAGGTTGAGTCGGTGTTTGGTAAGGTAGGTCGAGCGGATACTGCCACAGATCCTGCGCCGCTTACCATGATCGAAACCTTTATTCAGTTAAAGCCAAAGTCACAGTGGCGCGAGGGTATGACAACCGAGAAACTGAAAAAAGAGCTCGATAATCTGGTTAAGTTCCCAGGGCTTACCAATGCGTGGGTTATGCCAATCAAAGCACGAATCGACATGCTTGCCACTGGTATTAAAACGCCTGTGGGGATCAAAGTTGCTGGTCCAAAGCTGAGTGAAATTCAAAAAATCGGTGAGCAAATTGAAGTCATCTTAAAAGACTTACCGGGCACAGCTTCGGTTTATTCTGAGCGCGTAGCCGGCGGTCGCTACATCAAAGTCGATATCAACCGTGAAAAAGCAGCGCGTTATGGTTTGAATATTGCTGATGTACAACAGGTTGTTGCTACTGCTATCGGCGGTATGAATGTGACCGAAACCGTTGAAGGGCAAGAGCGTTACCCTGTTAACTTGCGTTACCCGCAAGATTATCGTGACTCGCCAGAAGAGCTTAAGTTGCTACCGATCGTGACGCCAAATGGACAGCGTATCGCATTGGCTGATGTTGCTCATGTCTTTATTGAAGATGGCCCGCCGGGTATTAAAAGTGAAAATGCGCGTATTAATGGCTGGAGCTTAATCGACATTGAAGGCAGTGATATCGGCAGTTATGTTGAGCGTGCGCAACAAGCGCTGCATGAGCAACTCGAGCTACCAGCTGGTTACTCAATTACTTGGGCGGGGCAATATGAGTATATGGAGCGTGCTAAAGCTAAGCTTAGCTACGTATTGCCATTAACCTTGGCAATTATTGTGGTGCTGTTATACCTCAATTTTAGAAGCTTTACTGAGGTAGCAATGATCATGTTGACCTTACCGCTTGCAATGATTGGGGGTATTTGGTTGATGTACCTTGAAGGTTTTAACTTCTCGGTAGCCGTTGGAGTCGGCTTTATAGCCTTAGCTGGGGTTGCTGTGGAAATTGGCGTGATCATGCTGGTTTATCTCAACCAAGCTTATCAAGATGCTAAAGCGCAATCAGCACAATTTACGGTTACAGAGCTGCGCCAAGCAATCATCAATGGTGCGGGCCTTCGGGTGAGACCTGTAATGATGACAGTTGCCACCATTATTATCGGTTTACTGCCGGTGCTTTATGGCACTGGAACGGGTAGTGAAGTGATGAGCCGAATAGCAGCGCCTATGGTTGGCGGGATGCTTAGTGCCATTGTTTTAACGCTACTTGTGTTACCTGCGCTTTATTTTATTTGGCGTAAACGAGATCTATAAATTTTACAGTCAGTGTGTAACTTGTACGCTTTTACTTGCTACAAGTTACACTTTTTATTTTTAAAATTATGATAATTAAAGCGTTTTTTACTGGTGTGATTTATGCAAAGTCTTATTAAATTGATTTTGATAAGGAATGCACATGCAAGTTAAAACAATACAGCAAGTTTATGATTGGACCGTGTTATTTCATACCCAAATGGCGGCCAACTTCCATAATGTTAAAGACTTACTGGACGAGCACAATCAAATGCTGGTGGAGTATTATCTGCAATACGAGAAAAAATTGGCAGAAGATCTGGTTGGCTTTAAAGCCATTACAGAACTGAACACACTGGATACTTATTGCTACGAGTACTTTTCAGACAACCCAGATTTGATCACGTTTGATGATATTAGTACTGATCAAAAAATTGATGAAAAGGCCATTCAAGTATATTTAACGACACAGCATCAAAAGGTTATTGATTTATATGAATACCTTGTATCGCGTGCCGAAACTGCTGCAACGATTGAAAAGCTCGAGCGTTTACTAGAGCTTGAACATCAAGGTCTTAAGCAAATGATGCAAAGCTCAAACCGTCATATGGATATGTAATCGATTAATTTATTAATCCGCTTAATGAAAATCGAGTAAGAAGCCGACCTTTTTAAGGTATTTTTGCTCTTGCTGTAAATCCGCAAAAAACAAGGTATGTTCTTTAAGCCACTTATTGTGAAACTTTAAGAACATACTATTTTGCTTGGCTGTGACCTCAAGTTCAAAACCTTGGTCAGTAATGCGCTTTTGATTTAGCAATACTGCTAAGCGCAAAATAACAATTAACTGCAATATTTCGTAATGCTGCATGGTATGCAGAGCTGGAAAATCTTCTAAACGGATCTTTTTACGATAAAAGCGGATCATACAGCTAAGTAGTGTTTGTTGTTGCTGTGTGAAGCCCGGTAATTGACTGTTTGCTACGATATACGCACTGTGTTTATGTATTCCTGATGAGTTAACCCCTAAGCCAATTTCATGCAGCTGTGCGGCCCAATCCAGTAAGTTGATATAGTCAGGGTCGGTAAGTTGCCATGCCCCTTTTACCTGTTCAAACAGCCACTTTGCAGTTGTCGATACACGATTAGCATGCTCTTTATCTATGGCATTACGCTCAGATAGGTTCGCTATAGTATTAGTGCGAATATCTTTATGGGCGAGCTTTTGCTGCATTTCATGAAGTAAACCTTCACGTAACGAGTAATCGCTGTATTGCATCGCGTCGATGTTAAATAGTCTAAATACCGCTATTAAAATAGCCAAACCACCACAAATACTCGCTTGTCGCTCAGGTGTAAGACCTTCAATTTGCAGCACTGCTATTTGTTTAGCAGCAATAAACTGGGTTTTTAGTTCTAATAAACGCTCTAATGTGATCAGCTCTTGCTCGGCATCATTGGCATTAATCATGGCAAGGATAGATTTTATCGTGCCTGATGTTCCCACTACAGATTGCCAGCCAGCCGATAAGTAATTGGCAAAGATCACTTCGAGTTCTTGTTCAGCTCGAACCTCCGCTTTGGCAAAGCGCTTAACTGTGATTTGTCCATCTGCAAAAAACTGCTTGGTATAGCTAACACAGCCCATGTTGCGACTAGCAAGGAGTTTGTGTTTAAAGTGTTTACCAATGATGAGCTCGGTACTGCCGCCACCGATATCAATAACTAAGCGGTTTTCATCGTGATGAATGTAATGGGCAACGCCTTGGTAAATTAAACGGGCTTCTTCTTGCCCTGAAATCACTTCAATCGGGTAAGGAAACACCTTACTTGCTTGAGTTAAGAATGAATGAATGTTTTTCGCGCGGCGTAATGTGTAAGTGGCAGCCACTTTGACATTCTCTAAAGGGAAGTCTTGTAAGGTAGTGGCAAATTGTTTGAGAATAGCCAGTGCGCGCTCGATAGCTTCTTGGCTTAAGTGATTTTTATCATCTAAACCATCAGCTAAATAAACGCGCTGCTTTTCTTTGTGTAAGATTTGCAAAGAGCCATCGACCTCTCTTGCCACCACTAAATGAAAACTGTTTGAGCCTAAATCAACGGCAGCAATTGAGGGATAATCATTCATTATTATAGTTACTTTCCCATTTTTTAAGGTGGTCATAAATGGCAATTTGCGAACGAATTTTCTTACGATTGCCACGGCGTACATAGCTGTTTTTTTGTTCGCTATCGATTATGCGCGCTTTTGTTCTATCTTTAAACTGTAGCTCAAGAATATCAATTATGAGCTGCTTTAATTTTTCATCATAAATGGGTGTAGCTACTTCTACACGGTGATCTAGATTCCGGGTCATCCAGTCAGCTGATGAAATATACACTTTTTCGTCACCATTATTGTGAAACACCATAACCCGAGGGTGCTCTAAAAAGCGGTCAACAATACTAATAATACGAATATTATCGTTAACGACAGAGGGCACTAACGAACACATGCCACGCACAATAATACGAATTTTTACACCGCGTCTTGCTGCAAAATAGAGATGGTCAACCAGCTCTTTATCAACAAGATTATTTATTTTTAGCGTAATTCGACCAGCTTTTCCGTGTTCTACGTTGGTAATCTCATTATCTATCAAGGAGGTAATAGTTTGTCTTGCGTTGACTGGTGAAATCATTAAGTGATCAAATTGAAATGGCTTATAGCTGCTTTCGATAAACTTAAACACACTATCGCACTCTTCACTAATACCTTCATGCCTAGTAAATAAACTAAAGTCAGTGTAGATTTTGGCGGTTTTTTCATGGAAGTTACCCGTGCCAATATGGGCGTACTTCACTATGTTGTTTTTTTCTTTACGGTGAATAACGCATAGTTTGCTGTGCACTTTTAGTGCAGGAATACCAAAAATAACTTTAACACCCGCATTACTCAGGGTTTTTGCCCATTCAATATTGTTTTGTTCATCAAAGCGCGCTTTCAGCTCAACCATTACAGTTACGTGTTTGCCATTTTTGGCGGCATTAATAAGCGTAGAAACCAAGCGAGACTGACTCGCAACGCGATAAATATTGACCTTAATTTGGGTTACATCTGGGTCAAACGCCGCTTGGCGTACAAACTCAAGTAAGTGGTTAAAGGTGTGGTAGGGGTAATACAGTAAAATATCTTGCTCTGAAATGGCATCAAACACACTTGAGTGATTGTTAAAGGCTGTGCTTTGTAATGCAGGCAGTGGTTTGTTTTCTAAATACTGACGGCCAACATTCGGAAACGCAATGAAATCGCGGAAATTACGGTAACGGCCGCCGGGGATCAACGCATCATGTTGGCTTATATTAAGGCGCTTTTTCATCACTTTAAGCATTTCAGCAGGCATGCTCTCGTCATAAACAAGGCGCACAGGCTCTGCAGAAATACGTTGTTTTAGACCTTTTGACATTTTATCGAGCAAGCCTTCTTCAAGCTCGTCATCTAAGTTGTATTCGGCATCACGGGTCAATTTGATGGCATAACATTGAATATCATCAAAGCTAAAAAAGCTGCTAAACACATCGCGAATAAAGTAGGCGATAATGTCATCAAGCATCACAATGGTTTTGTGACGGCGCGTTTTCTCTGGTGGTAAAATAACAAAACGAGATACGCGGTCGGTTGGTACTTCCATCATGGCATAATGACTTTTTTGGTTGGTCATCTCGACAAACAAATAGGTCATGGTGTCGTTGATTTGATCTGAGTAGTCTTTCTTTTCAGAGAGTAAAATCGGCAATATGTGTTGCAGCACATTGTCGTGGAAGAATTTTTTCAGCCAACTCAAGTGAAATTCAGATAGCTCCTCAGGTAACTCAACGTGAATATTGTGCTCGTTTAAGTCATTTAAAATGTCTTTATGAATTTGGTTAAACTTTTTACCAAGCTGCAGCACCTTACTTTGGATCTGATGAAGTAGTATTTCGTCTTCTTCAAAGTTCGCATCAGGAATTTTATTAAGTAATATTCGGCGTTTAACATCGGCAACACGGACACGGAAAAACTCATCCATGTTGTTTGAGTAAATACCTAAAAAGCGCATGCGCTCAATAATCGGGTTAGATTTATCTTTAGCTTCTTGCAGCACGCGTTCATTAAATGACAGCCAACTTAGCTCTTTGGCAAAGTAATTGATGGCTTGAGAAGAAGAATGTGATGCGTTCATCTGGTTTTCCAACGTTTATAGCTAGTTAGAATATAGAGGATGCAGATGACGTTTATGTGACGTTCTTATCACTTTTATGACATACATGTCAGTTTTGTGACATGTATGTCGTTAATTTAAAGCATAGTTTAAGCTTAAATACTTGCTTGTTATGCGTCCTCAATATCAACAATTAAGTCTGTGGTAATAGATTCAAGCGCACTGATCACTTCGTCTTTGCTCATACCAACGGGCAGGGCAACGGTTGCAACGGCACTGAATATAGGTACTCCCCAGTTAGGTGCACTTTGTTGTTTTGAATTAAGGTGAGTGATATTTGCTCCTTTGTGACGAATAACACTGGCAAGCTCTTGGACAATGCCGGGTCTATCATTACCGGTGATCACAAAGTTAATTTGTTCAGATTTAACCTCTTCGAGTGTTTCTGAACCACGCTCAATTCTCACCTCTAGATGAGGAAGGCTATGTAGAGCATCTTGCAATTCTTGTAAGTGTTCTTCAGGAACAGCAGCTTCTATAATGCCCGCAAAATGACCGGCTAGGTGGCTTAAGTTACTCCCTAACCAATTGCCATTATGGTTTAAAATTGTTGCTGATAGATCTTCAACTAGGCCAGGCTTATCTGGCCCTAAAATAGTAACTACTAACTGCTTCATACTTAAGTCTCTTAAAAAAGCCTCTGTAAAATGCAATGAAAAGAGGAGGCGTTGGTTGATGATAATTTTTATTTTGGGAAAAATAACACTTATTCAGTATTGTTGCAGATTTATTGTTTGTCCAATATTTTCCATATAGTAATAAAAAATTAGTTATAACAAATCGTTAGCCCATTGTATGTTAGTGACTCATAACTCTAAAACAATATTTATTTCGCTTATATTTACAGGCTAAAAACAACACCCAAGCATGTAGTTTATTACACTGAAATATGACGGTTGTAACATTACTGTCATCTTCGTGAAATATAATCCGCGCAACGTTAAGATTTAAGGGTGTTTTGATGACTTCCAATCCGAATAAACCGACCTTTCATACGGATAGAAGCCGTCTATTTAAAGACCGGTTTGCCGAGTGGGGTATTTCCGCAGGCGGTGTCATGGTGCTTATCGCACTGCTACTGATATTCTTTTACCTTCTATATGTTGTTCAACCTATTTTTGAGTCAGCAAAAGTTGAAACACGTAACAGTGTAAAACTAGATAATGCCTCAGAAATTGTTGGTCTAGGTATTGAAGAGCAAACTGAAGTGGCTTTTTTACTAGGTGAAAAAGGCAATGTCGACTTTTATAATGTCGAGAAAGCGCAGTTTGGTAAAAAGATCACCACTCTTAATACTGAATTACCAAGTGACGTGAGCAGCTTTGCACGCTCTGCACCATTTCAGAACCAATATGGCTATGGCCTAGAAAATGGCTCTGTGGTTATCGTGTCACCAAAGTTTTTAGTTATTTTCCCTAATAATGAACGCAAGCTAACCCCTCGCTTAGATTATCCGTTAGGTGATTTGGCGCTTGAAGTAGACGATCAAGGTGCGGCGATTACTAAGTTCGCATTTAGCCACTACGAAGATAAAACAGCCGTTGTTGCTTTAACCGCTGATAAGCGTGTTTTATTTAGTAGCTTTGTGGGTGAAGAAAATATGTTCACCGGCGAAGTTGAATGGGTTGTTGAGCGCACTGAGCTTGATATTGAAGGCCGCGTTGATGAGCTATTAATCTCACCTGACACAACGCGTACTTTTATTCGTTCTGCAAATCAGATTTATGTTTACGATACGCGTTATCCTTCTGAGGTTGAGCTAATTCAATTGCTTGCAGCAAACGAAGAAAACGCTAATCTTGTTTCAACGCAGCTGTTAGCCGGTGCTAACTCACTAATGCTTGCTAACGATAACGGCGAAGTATCGCAGTGGTTCGAAGTAAACACGGAAGATGGTCGCGAGTTTCAAAAAATCCGTGCATTCGAAACGACTAAACAATCTAAATTAAATATCTTCACAGAGTTTTATCGTCGAACTTTCTTTACCGCTGGTGCAAATGGTGAGCTAGGTATTTATTACACAACCAGTGAAGCAAAACTATGGCAAGGCAAAGTAAGCGACGGTCCAATTCAAAATTTTGCAATTGCACCACGTTCTAATGCGGCACTTATTCTTGCTGATGATGCATTAAAAGTAATCGAAATTCATAACGAGCACCCTGAAGTAACCTGGTCTGCGTTATGGCAAGAAGTATGGTACGAGGGCTACCCAGAGCCGGCTTATATCTGGCAGTCAACGTCTGCAAGTGATGACTTTGAATCTAAATTCTCACTAGTACCAATTTCATTCGGTACGATTAAAGCTGCTATGTATGCGATGTTATTTGCAGTACCGATTGCACTTTCTGCGGCTATTTACACAGCTTACTTTATGTCGAGTGAACTACGTAAAGTGGTTAAGCCGACGGTTGAAATCATGGAAGCATTACCAACGGTAATCTTGGGTTTCTTGGCAGGTCTTTGGTTAGCGCCACTGATTGAAGAGCATTTACCAGCCATCGTCGGATTACTGGTGTTGCTGCCAATTGGTATTCTATTAACCGCATTTGGTTGGAACAAGCTACCGGCGTCAATTCGTCACCGTGTTCCTGAAGGTTCGCATTCAATTTTACTTATTCCAGTGGTTATCTTTATTGGTTGGTTATCATTTGCGATGAGTAACTCAATTGAGCTTTGGATGTTCGATGGTAACGTTCGTCAGTACCTAACTAATGAATTAGGAATGACATTCGACCAACGTAACTCGTTAGTTGTTGGTATTGCAATGGGCTTTGCAGTTATTCCAACTATCTTCTCAATTGCGGAAGATGCGGTATTTAGTGTTCCTAAGCACTTATCAAATGGTTCATTAGCACTCGGTGCTACGCAGTGGCAAACATTGGTGCGTGTAGTATTACTAACAGCAAGCCCAGGTATCTTCTCAGCTGTGATGATGGGTCTAGGCCGTGCTGTGGGTGAAACAATGATTGTACTAATGGCAACAGGTAATACACCTATTATGGACTGGAGTATCTTCCAGGGTATGAGAACGCTTGCAGCGAATATCGCGGTAGAAATGCCAGAGTCTGAGGTAGGCAGCTCGCATTATCGCATTCTATTCTTAGCAGCATTTGTACTATTCATATTCACATTCGTTTTCAACACAGTGGCTGAGTTTGTTCGTCAGCAACTGCGTGAAAAATACAGTTCAATGTAGGTGGAGAGACACGACATGGTAAAGCAGTGGTTTAAGTCTGGTTCTCCTTGGATTTGGATGACCGGCGGTGCGGTAAGCATCAGTTTAATCTCGGTTCTTGGCTTATTAGCCATGATTGCTTGGAAAGGTTTAAGCTTTTTCTGGCCATCAGAAGTAGTGCAACTTGAGCTGCAAGGCTCAGTTGCTAAACAAACAGTGATCGGTGAAGTTTATGACCGTGAGCTAGTTGCAAAATCACGTATTGAGGCGACGGGCGTTGATTTATCTCACTACGACAAAGAGCAACTAGAGCGCTTACTAATCAAAACAGGTAACCGTGAGTACGTAGATCTCGATTTCCGTTGGGTATTAGAGACAGACATCACATCGCGTACTGCACCCGCTGAACTTGCAGTATTCGAGCGTAGCAAAAACGGTAACTTTTACGGTTATGTAGAACAGGTTATTAAAGACGGTGAAGTTATTACAGATAACAAAATCGAGGTACTTTATGATCTTGTTGACCGTGCCGTTGACCTAAACGACCAAGCACTCGATTTACAAAATGGTGATATTGGTCATATCAACTATGAACTTGAGCGCTTGCGCTTAAAAGAAAAAGCGTATCAGCTTGATAACGAGTTAACGGATGAGCGTGTTGCTGAGCTAGCACAAACACGCGCTGAGCTACGTGCTGAATATGCCGTGCTAGAAAAACAGTTATTTGCACTTCGTAAAGAAGCAAAGCGTGACCAAGTAACGGTTAAAGACATGCGTGGTGAAGTGGTTACTTTACCTCTGTATCAAGTTCTTGATGTATGGTTCCCAAATGACATGGGCTTCTTTGCAAAGCTTGGTCATTACTTTGTACAGCTAGGTAAGTTCGTAGCGGACGACCCGCGTGAAGCCAATACTGAAGGGGGTGTATTCCCTGCAATTTTTGGTACTGTATTCATGGTATTACTGATGGCAGTGATTGTGACTCCGTTTGGTGTTGTTGCAGCGATTTATTTACATGAATACGCAGCGAAAAATGCGATTACGAAGATGATCCGTATCGCGGTAATCAACCTTGCGGGTGTACCTTCAATTGTATACGGTGTATTTGGTCTAGGCTTCTTTGTATACATGCTAGGTGGCAGTATCGACCAATTGTTCTATCCAGAGTCGTCGCCAAGCCCAGTATTTGGTACACCTGGTGTGATTTGGTCAGCATTAACCTTAGCGATTTTAACCTTACCGGTTGTAATTGTTTCAACGGAAGAAGGTTTGTCACGTATTCCAAGTACTGTTCGTCATGGTTCACTGGCGCTTGGTGCAACAAAAGCAGAAACGCTATGGCGCATCATCATTCCGATGGCAAGCCCTGCGATTATGACTGGTTTAATCTTAGCGGTTGCGCGTGCAGCCGGTGAAGTAGCACCACTAATGCTTGTTGGTGTTGTTAAGATGGCACCAACACTGCCACTTGACGGTAACTTCCCATACGTACATTTAGATAGAAAATTTATGCACTTAGGTTTCCACATTTATGATGTTGGTTTCCAAAGCCCTAACGTAGAAGCGGCGCGTCCGCTGGTATATGCCACGGCATTCTTACTGGTATCAGTAATTATCGCCCTGAATATCACCGCGATTGGTATTCGTAACCACTTACGCGAAAAGTTTAGAGCTCTTGAGCATTAATACAGAATTTTTATAGGTAGACAGAGATGATTACAGTTGCACCACAAGTAAACCAAGCGAAAAGCGCGGCAAAGCTAGATTTAGAAAATCTAACCGCAGAACAAACAGCGTTAGAGATTAAAAACTTAGATCTATACTACGGTGATAAACAAGCGCTTAGCGGCGTAAATATGAACATCCCGAAAGGACAGGTAACGGCGTTTATCGGTCCATCTGGTTGTGGTAAATCAACACTTTTACGTTGTATCAACCGTATGAATGACCTAGTTGATAGCTGTCGTATCGATGGTGAGATCTTACTTCATGGTCACAACATCTATGATAAGAGCGTAGATGTTGCAGCATTACGAAGAAATGTTGGGATGGTGTTTCAGCGTCCTAATCCATTTCCAAAATCAATCTACGAAAATGTCGTTTATGGCCTACGCTTACAAGGTATTAAAGAAAAGCGTAAACTAGACGAAGTGGTTGAACAATCTTTACGTGGCGCAGCGTTATGGGATGAGGTTAAAGACCGTTTACACGATAGTGCATTTGGCCTATCGGGTGGTCAGCAACAGCGTCTTGTTATTGCTCGCTCAATTGCTATCGAGCCTGAAGTATTGCTTCTGGATGAGCCAACATCGGCACTTGATCCAATTTCTACTTTAGTTATCGAAGAGCTAATTAACGACTTAAAGAACAAGTTTACCGTGGTAATCGTTACTCACAACATGCAACAAGCTGCTCGTGTATCAGACCAAACTGCGTTCATGTACATGGGTGAGTTGATTGAGTATTCAGATACCAATACGTTATTTACAACACCAAGCAAGAAGAAAACAGAAGACTACATTACAGGCCGTTACGGTTAGTCAATAAAGTCACTTGGTACCGTAAACGAAATTTATAGAGGTAGACAATGGAACATAATATCAATAAACACATTTCGGGCCGCTTTAATGAAGAGCTTGAAAATGTGCGTAACCATGTATTAAACATGGGTGGCTTAGTTGAGCAACAGCTAAACAGTGCACTGGATGCTGTTAGCAATGGTGATGCGGATCTTGCACAAAAAGTTCGTGAAAACGACTATAAAGTAAATGCAATGGAAGTAAATATCGACGAAGAGTGCACACGCATTATTGCTCGTCGTCAGCCTGCTGCAAGTGACTTACGCCTTGTGATTGCAATCGCTAAAACAATTGCCGATTTAGAGCGTATTGGTGATGAAGCTGAGCGCATTGCTAAAGTTGCGCTGGACTCATTCACTAAAGATCAGCAAGACCTACTGGTGAACATTGAAAACATGGGTCGTCAAGTATCGAAAATGCTTCATGATGTACTCGACGCTTTTGCACGTATGGACGTGCAATGTGCGTTTGAAGTGCACAAAGAAGATGCCAAAGTTGATCGTGAATACGAAGCAATTACACGTCAAATCATGACTTATATGATGGAAGATCCACGCTCAATCCCGAAAATTATGGATTTAGTGTGGTCAGTACGCTCATTAGAGCGTATTGGCGACCGTTGCCAAAATATTGCTGAATACATTATCTACTTTGTAAACGGTAAAGATATTCGTCATACATCTCAAGCAGATATAGAAAAGTCGCTGTAATTTTAACCGCTACTTTTCATTATTAAACCGAGCGGCCTTTGGCCGCTTTGTCTATTATTGGTGATGTAAGGCAGAAAAAGCGTTCACAATCGAACACAATGCTGTAAAATTCGCAGCTGCCAAAGCATACTAATTTATAAAGGGTCAGTTATGCCTACAAATGCATTTTTAGGGGTTTTTGCTAAATCACCTATTAAGCCTATGGAAGATCACATCAAGAAAGCACATCAAGCAAGTAAAGCGTTGATCCCTTTCTTTAATCACGTGTTTAAAGAAGAATGGCAAGAAGCGGAAGAAATCCGCCTAAACATTCGTAATTTAGAGCGTGAAGCTGATGAAATGAAACGTAACATCCGCCTTCAACTACCTCGTGGCTTATTCATGCCTGTTGAGCGTACCGATTTGCTTGAACTTGTTACTCAACAAGACAAGATTGCTAACAAAGCAAAAGATATTGCAGGTCGTGTAGTTGGTCGTGAGATGACTATTCCTGCAGAAATTCAAGAAGATTTCCTTGCTTATGTAACTCGTTGTGTTGATGCAACTAAACAAGCATCAAAAGCAATCAACGAGCTAGATGAGCTTCTTGAAACGGGCTTCAAAGGTCGCGAAGTGACTTTAGTTGAAAAGATGCTCGTTGAATTGGACGCAATTGAGCAAGACACGGATGACATGCAAATCAAAATACGCCGTCAATTGCGCGCTATAGAAAATGAACTTAACCCAATCGACGTAATGTTCTTATACAAGATCATTGAATGGGTTGGCGAGCTGGCTGATATTGCTGAGCGCGTAGGTTCTCGTCTTGAGCTGATGTTAGCTCGTTAATTAAAAATCAGTTCAAATTCGAAAAATTAAAGGTTCACACAATGGATATCATTGCAAATTACGGCACGTTACTCGTTTTAACTGCCGCCGCAGTCGGTTTCTTCATGGCTTATGGTATTGGTGCAAATGACGTTGCCAATGCGATGGGTACATCTGTAGGCTCAAAAGCACTTACAATTAAACAAGCAATCATCATTGCGATGGTGTTTGAATTCGCTGGTGCATACCTTGCCGGTGGTGAGGTTACATCTACAATTCGTAAAGGGATTATAGATGCCGCGCCATTTACGGACATACCAGAACTTATGATACTTGGTATGATTGCCGCGCTATTCGCTGCTGGTAGCTGGTTATTAATTGCCTCTTTCTTGGGCTGGCCAGTATCTACGACTCACTCAATCATCGGTGCCATCATTGGTTTCGCATTGGTTGCTGTAGGTAGCGAAGCAATTCAATGGAACAAGGTAATGGGCATTGTAGGTAGCTGGATTGTTACCCCTGCTATTTCTGGTTTTATTGCTTATTTGATTTTCATGAGTGCGCAAAAGCTAATTTTTGACACTGATGCACCACTTAAAAATGCTAAGCGTTTCGTACCTGTATACATGGGTCTAGCTGGCTTCATCATGTCGCTTGTAACCATCAAGAAAGGCTTGAAGCACATTGGTATTAACTTAGGTGCTGTTGAAGGTTATGCGCTTTCTATCGCAATTGCAGTGGTTGTTGCAATCATTGGTAAATTCGCAATTTCACGACTTAAAATTGACCCTAAAGCTGACAAAAAAATGCAATTCAACAACGTTGAGAAAGTGTTCGCAGTACTGATGGTACTAACAGCATGTTGTATGGCATTCGCACATGGTTCAAACGACGTTGCTAACGCAATTGGTCCACTAGCTGCTGTTGTAAACATTGTTGAGCACAACGGTGAAATCGCTAAGAAAGCGGCTATCGCATGGTGGATTTTACCACTGGGTGGTTTCGGTATTGTTGCTGGTCTTGCTATTTTAGGTAAGAAAGTAATCAAAACAATCGGTGAAGGTATCACACACTTAACACCTAGCCGCGGTTTTGCTGCTGAGCTTGCAGCTGCTTCTACTGTTGTTATCGCATCAGGTACTGGCTTACCTATCTCTACTACACAAACACTTGTGGGTGCAGTATTAGGTGTAGGTATGGCACGTGGTATTGCGGCACTTAACATGGGTGTAGTAAGAAACATTGTAGTTTCTTGGGTAATTACATTGCCAGTTGGCGCAGCCCTTGCTATTGTTATTTTCTACGTACTGAGAACTGCCTTCGGGGTTTAAAAAAAGTACTAACAGACTTTTAGCTTGAAAAGATCTCAATGCCTTAGGTATTGGGGTCTTTTTATTTGCAGGTAGTAATATCAATCCGCAATAATATTTAATCATTTTGAAGGATAAACCTGTCGCTATCTGCGTTAAAGATTTCTCATTAAGAGCAACTTAATAGCGAAATTTTTGCCTTGTTATTAACGAGGTTTTATTGCCTCAAAATAGATCACTTAATTAAGCGATTTGGTATAAAAACAGAATATGAATAACTTACCAAGTATAAAACAGCTACAGTATTTATTAGCAGTCCATCAGCATCAACACTTTGGCCGCGCAGCCAGCGCCTGTTTTATTGGCCAATCTACATTAAGTAGTGCAATTCAAAACTTAGAAGAAACGTTAGGTTGTCAGCTTATTGAGCGTGAAAATCGCAGTTTAATGTTTACAGCTATCGGTGAAGAAGTCGTAGAGAAAGCTCGTAAAATTATAGACGATACCTTAAGCCTAAAAGAGCTAACAAAAAGCTTTTTGACACCGTTAAGCGGCACGCTCACCCTTGGCGTGATCCCAACGATTGCCAGCTTTATTGCCGCGCCTTTATATCATTTCTGCAAACAAACTTTTACTGAGTTAGAGTTAGTCTTGGTTGAAGATACCAGTGATAAGCTACTCGATAAATTAGAGCATGGCCAAATTGATATGGCATTGCTTGCATTGCCGTATGATACTGACAAATTTCATACTCAAGTGCTTGCAAAAGATCACTTTAGTTTGGTGCATCACAAAGACTATACGCCTGCAGCTGGGGTGGAAGATTTTAATCTACTACCGGATGCCAGCGTGTTTTTACTCGAGCGTGAGCATTGTATGACTGGCCATGCGCTAAGTGCCTGCCACTTGAATCGTTCAAGTTGTATTAATCCATTTGAAGCGGCAAGCTTACATACTTTGTTAAGTATGGTTGAGCACCAGCTAGGTGTGACTTTCTTACCGCAAATGGCTATTAATGCCGGCATTTTAGACAAGAAAGAAATGGTTGCTACGCCATCCCAGAGCGATGCGTACCGTGATATTGGTATTGTATGGCGTAAAACCACAGGCCGGATAAGAGACTTTAGGCTGTTTAGTCAGCAGTTAGAGCTGTTTCTTAATAGGCAATGTAGCTTAGATGGTCAGTGTAACGAATAATAAAAAACCCCAAATAAAAAATTTGGGGTTTTTTGTTATTTAAACAAACTATTTTTTTCCTTCCCTCGACTAACATAATAACAAAACCATTAAAGGCAGATCAGATGACGAGGCTAGCGTGTTTTTTCAATCACTTGAAACATTAATTGCCAAAGCGCAACAGGGCAATAAACGGGCGTGGTTGAAATTAGTCAAGCAGCACGAAACACAGGTATATAACTATTGCTTAAGGATGTTAAGCCATCCCGATGATGCAATGGATTTGATGCAAGAAGTGTTTATTTCTGTGTATAAAAGCTTACCGAGCTTTCGTGGTGAATCGAGCTTTAATACTTGG
Source organism: Pseudoalteromonas sp. PAR1 (assembly GCF_947311895.1). Classification (NCBI taxonomy): domain Bacteria; kingdom Pseudomonadati; phylum Pseudomonadota; class Gammaproteobacteria; order Alteromonadales; family Pseudoalteromonadaceae; genus Pseudoalteromonas; species Pseudoalteromonas sp. PAR1. The sequence continues at coordinate 102,852 of NZ_CAMZMY010000013.1, forward strand.
CTCTATCAAATAGTGCATCGGCGTAGTGTCGAATATTATCGTCGCCGTAAATTGCATCAAAGTTTGGATTCTGCGCCAGAAGAAAGCTGTGAGCGTAGCGAGTTAGAAATGAATCAACTGCAATCCGAGCAGCATCATGAACTAAAAGAAATGATGAATAATTTACCCTGGGAGCAGCGTTTAGTGGTGGAGTTAAAGTTTTTTCAGCACTGTACATTTGAAGAGATAGCTGAGCAATTAGGCATTTCGACCAATACAGCTAAATCAAGACTATACAGTGCGCTTGGCAAATTAAAAGTGCATTTGGAGGCCGTAGATGGCTAATTTAGATTCATTATTTACCGCATGGTTAGAAGGTGAGAGCTTAACTGATGAGCAAATAGCCTTGCTGCAAGCTAATGCTGAGTATGCATTAATGATGAACAATGCGATGCAGTGGCAACAACAAAGTAAAGACTATGAAACGGTGCCAGTACCAAACTGGGACAGAGAATCAAGTATGCCGAAAGTGCAAAAAGCTAACGTATTTTTTGGCTCTGGTATGTGGGCAATGGCGGCATCAATTGCGTTTTGTGCGTGGCTTTTTGTTAGTAATCCGCAGCAACAAAACCAGCAATTACTTGAGCAAGTTGCTAAACAAACCAACTTATTAGAGTCACAACAAAAGCAAATTGATCAGCTGCAAAACATTCTTACAGCACAAAATGAAGTGCAACAGCAGCAGATGTACCAGATGGCTAAAGAAGCGATTAAAACTGGGCGAGTAGAGCGTCAAGAAGATATTGCTAGCGTGCTTGCCTATATCAAAACGCAGCGCGCTCAAGACCAAGCGTACTTACGTATGCAGTTAAATGATTTAGCAGAGCAAGTGGACGGCCGATCTATGCCAACCGTTGCCAACAACTTGGAGTATTAAGATGTCAAAATACACATTAACCTCAGCTGCCTTATTGCTTTGCTCAGCCGTAAGCGTGCAAGCACAAGCAAACGATGAACTAGATAAAATTCAGCGAGAAGTCGGGATCATGGAAAAAATCCTCACCGCAGCTTTAAAACAAGATACCGATAACAAGGTAAGAAATGTATCTTCAAGCTATCTACAACACCAAGGCGTGGTATTTAGCTTTGATGTACGAGGCAGTTCACGGTGGTCTTCGGTGTTTGCGTCTGTACCTGACGCGCCTCTTCCACCATTGCCAGATATCGACTTTGAAGAACTGGCTGAAATTGAGGTGTTAGGTGATCATGTGCAAGTAATAAGTGATGCCGTGGTAGTGAAAACGCAAGAAGCCTACCAGCAAGCAATGGAAGTGATGCGTGAAAGTGCTGAGCGAGTGCGTGATGTTGCTGAACAAGAGCGAGATATAAGCCGTGAAATTCGTGATCTTGAACGTGAAAAACGTGATTTGGAGTTTGACCGTCGTCACGACAAAGACGCCAAAGATCAAGAGCTCGAACAACGTAAAAAAGAGCTACAAGCAGCAATCAAAGAACTTGAAAAGCAGCAGCAAAAATTATCGCAAAAACAGCAAGTAATGCGTAAAGAGTTAGCAGAAAAAAAACAAGCACGGGTGAAAGAGCAGCAGCAACAATTAGCTGAGCTTGTACAAAAGGTAAATAACAGCTTATCGCTTACCTTATGTGATTATGGTAGTGGCTTAAGAAACTTACCAAACGATGAGCATGTTAGTTTTGTCATTCGTGGTATTAGCGAAGATAAAAGTGAACAGGTTAAAGTGTTTAAAAAGTCAGATATTAAAAAGTGTGTGCAAGGTGATATAAAAGCCACGCAACTGCTTGAAAAGGCATCAAGCTATAATTTTTAGCTTGGCTAGCTCCCCAACTAAAAAGCAGCCTAGAGAGGCTGCTTTTCATTCATTGAAAAAGGTTTCAAGTCGGGTAAAAACAATAAGTAAACCCATACGACTAAATTAAAATACGGCACGAGACCTAAGCCTGTAAATATCTTTACCGGATACCCCTTGAAGGTTGCATTACGGTAACATTGATACGCTATCCCTAAATTTACGAACAGCAACAAAACGATTAGTTGTGTCATCACTTTTCTCCTTTATACCGTTAATACATGAACTTATTAATATTAAGTTATTTTCAGTATGTATAATGTAATTGGTAATGTCATGTATTTTTTAAGTAATCACTATAAAAATACGACATTAGTTCCTGCTGTGGATTTAAGTATAGATGAGTATCGTGACTTTGGAAGTACTAAAAATAGGCAAAAAGTAGCAAAAATGCCGTTTTTTTTCACTTTATAATGCTAGCTAATTGTTAGTTAAATAAATTATTTTCAGATATTTTTTTTAGTTCAGCAGAAATTTTTTCAACCGGTACTGGGCGGGCGATAAAGAAGCCTTGGCCGTAATCAATTCCAATTTCTTTTAATGCTAAAAATATTTCTTTATTTTCAACATATTCAGCAACAGAACGCTTATCAAGCGAACGACTAATATCGTTAATAGCTTTAACTAAAGCAAGATCGATAGGATCATTTAGCATGTCGCGAACGAATGAACCATCGATCTTCACATGTTGTGCTGGTAATTGTTTTAGATAATTGAACGTGCTAAATCCAGTGCCAAAATCATCAATCGAAAAGTGACAGCCCAAACCGTTTAAACGCTCTATCATTGCACGGGTTGCTGACAGGTTTTTGATGCTTGCCGACTCAGTTATTTCAAAAATTATGCGGCTCGGTGCCACTTCATACTCTTCTAAGCTTGATTCAATATGCGGAAGCAAACGCTCATCTAAGAATGATTGCGCCGATAAATTGATAGCAATTTGATTAAGCTCTGGATGTTTTGCAACACTTTGAATAGCATTTCTAATAACACATTGGTCCATCAAAAATGTGTCATTTAATAACTCTAATGCAGGGATAAACTGGTTCGGGTAAATTAGCTCATCATTTAATTTCAAGCGCAGTAATGTTTCAAAGTAAGCAACATGATTACGTTTAAAATCCCAGATTGGCTGATAATGAAGCTCGATGGCATTTTGCTGAAGAGCCTGACGAATACTGTGTCCCCACTCTAAACCAACTTGTAGACTATTGTGGTTACTATCTTCTTTGGAATAACAATGAACTAAGTTTCGGCCCAAACTTTTTGCCACATAAAGCGCGATATCTGCTTGTTTTAAGCATTCGCTGGGATCATTATTCTGTGCTGTAATTTGTGTCAAACCAATAGAGCAGCTAATTGAGTATATTTGCCCTTCAGAGTGAAATTGGTGTTTTTCAATAGCAACGCAAATGCTCTCAGCAACTAAGTGTGCATCAAGTAAGTTGGTATTTTTTAAGATAACAGCAAATTCATCACCGCCAATACGACAAATCAAATGCTCTTCGCTAATGTTAGCGGTAAATAGCTGGGCAACCTCTTTTAAGACAATATCGCCTTGTTGATGGCCTTTACTGTCGTTAATAATCTTAAAGTGGTCTAAATCGATATAAATAAGTGCGTGCTCAATATCGTCATTAGTGTATTTCTCTTGGCAAATACGCTGTAATTGTTGGTCAAAGTAATAACGATTGTGCAGCTCTGTGAGTGTATCGTGTAAAGCTAAATGGCGAAGCTGAAGTTCAGCTTGTTTTCGTTCATGAATATTATCAATGGTTGCAGTGATCGTAGCCGAGTTTTGGCTATTTTTAATCAGTTGTAAGCGGCACTCGACCCAAATTGCATTGCCATTTTTGTGTTTAAGTTGTATTTCAACTTGTTGTTGCTGCTCGCCACCATGCAAAATACTTTGAATTGTATTTTGTAACTTGGTTTGACACTCTGGAAGACAGAAATCTGTGAGTGACTTTGATAAGCTTGATTTTATGCCATAACCAGTAAGGCTTTCCCAAGCAGGATTAATGAAGCGAATATTTCCGTGCTGATCAAATTCAAGAACAACCGTATTAAGGTGCAATAAAATTCGTTGGTGCGCTGAAAACAATTCTTTGTAGCGACTTTGGCTTTGGCTTAGCTGTTCGACCTTTTGCGCAAACTCAGCATAGCTAACCATAAAATCTTCGCGTCGGGCAGCATGATCGCACACCTTACTTAACAGTGATTGATCATAAGGAGCACGGATAAAGTCAGTCACACCCGATAATAATAACTGTTCAGCGTAGTCAGCATCATTATTATCAATAATGGTTACGATTGCTTGTTTTGGATTATGTTGCAAAATTTCGCTGATGAGTCCAGCTGCAGTATCAGAATGTGACTCAGTGGCATCAATCAAAACAATCGCAAACTTATGCTGTAAGTATGTTGCAAGCGTCGCTTTAGTTGAGATGGTATGCGTTACCGCAAAGCTAAGTTTTAGTTGTTTGCTTATATCTTGTGCTTTGCGGCTGTCTGTTTCGAGTAGCAGTAAATTTAGGCGACTACTTTTTTCTAAATGGGTTGAAAGTACATTGGCAAGTACTTGCGGTAACATATCTTGGCGTTCGAATGGCAATACGGCATCAATACCGTAGCTTCGCGCAGTGGTTTCGGCAATGCGTTCGCAGTATATAGGAGGTGTTAATAGGATAGGCGTGTTTTTAGGTGTTTTTAACAATCCAGAGCGGATCATACGTGAAAAGCGCCAGCCATCAATTTTACCAACCTCAAGGCCAGTAATAATAATGTCCACCGGGTGGCTTTTGAGTATTTTTAACGCGTCCTGAGAGTCGCTTGCTTCGATAAACTGAAATACATTTAGTTTATTGAGCGTAGACTTTACCGTCTCACGTTCTGCAACGCTAGCGTTCAAAATTAGCAGTTTTAACTGCTTTGCCATGGCGCTACTACCTCTTAACGAACCCATGTTTAGTGAATAAGCTAGAATAATGACATTTTGCCTAATCTACAAGCAAACTTTACCTAAAAGCGGTTATTTGGCCTTTGCTTGAGGTAGTGGGCGTATCAGAGTAAACTTGGCGCGTTTTTATTAATGAGAGATATGCTCCATGCGCGTAGCTGATTTTAGCTTTGACCTTCCAGATGAATTAATTGCTCGTTTTCCTAAAGCAGATCGAACTAGCAGCCGTTTGCTGACCCTTGATGGCCCATCAGGGAAAATGGAACATAAAGTGTTTAGTGATATTTTATCACTTGTTAATGAAAATGATTTACTCGTTTTCAACAATACTAAAGTAATTCCTGCACGTATGTTCGGGCAAAAAGAGTCGGGTGGCAAACTTGAAGTATTAGTTGAGCGTGTGCTTGACGAACATCGGGTGCTTGCCCATGTTCGAGCAAGTAAATCGCCAAAGCCTGGCTCAAAAATTATTCTTGAAGGTAAAGCCGAAGCTATCATGGTTGCACGTCATGGCGAGCTTTTTGAGCTTGAATTTGCCAAAGACGAAAATGTATTAGATATCTTAAATGACATTGGTCACATGCCTTTGCCACCTTACATTGATCGTCCTGATAACGAATCAGACCGCGAGCGCTACCAAACTGTTTATGGTGAAAAGCCAGGTGCAGTTGCAGCGCCAACGGCAGGCCTGCACTTTGATGACAAGTTAATGACGGCATTAAAAGACAAAGGTATAAATATGGCGTTTGTGACTTTGCATGTAGGTGCGGGGACATTTCAGCCTGTGCGTGTTGACTCAGTTGATGAGCATGTCATGCACTCAGAGTACATCGAAGTACCTGATGATGTGGTTAAAGCGGTAGCCGAAACGAAAGCAAAAGGTGGTCGCGTAATAGCCGTAGGGACTACCTCAGTTCGCTCGTTAGAATCTGCTGCTAAAGTGCACGGCGGCAAACTTGATACCTACTTTGGTGATACCGATATCTTCATCTACCCGGGTTATCAGTTCAACGTGGTTGATGCTATGGTGACAAATTTCCACTTACCAGAATCAACCTTGATCATGTTAGTCAGTGCCTTTGCTGGCCAAGAAAACATCATGGGTGCCTACCATACCGCAATAGAGCAAAAATATCGTTTCTTTAGTTATGGCGATGCCATGTTCTTAACGCGAAAATAACGACAGTTTAGATTTTAAAAAGCCCAGTTTTTTTACTGGGCTTTTTATTTTCGAATTTAGCCCAATTAATAGTAATAAAGCTGCAAACAGGGTAGAATCGAGCGGTTAAATTATAGCTTGTTGGACTGTTTTTCCGACACTGAGGATAATATGAAATTTGAATTAGACCGCACTGACGGTAAAGCGCGCCGCGGCCGCTTGATTTTTGAACGTGGTGTTGTAGAAACGCCAGCATTTATGCCTGTAGGCACATACGGCACCGTTAAGGGTATGACGCCGGACGAAGTGAAAGACACTGGCGCGCAAATTTGCCTAGGTAATACTTTTCACTTAATGCTGCGCCCTGGTACAGAAATCATTAAGCAACACGGTGACTTACACGACTTTATGAATTGGGATCGCCCAATTCTTACTGACTCAGGCGGCTTCCAAGTATTCAGCTTAGGCGCAATGCGTAAAATCACTGAAGAAGGCGTGATGTTCAGCTCACCAGTTAATGGTGAAAAGATCATGCTTTCACCAGAAAAAGCGATGCAAGTTCAGCGCGATTTAGGCTCTGATATTGTGATGATCTTTGACGAGTGTACGCCATACCCAGCGACTGAAAAAGAAGCTAAAGATTCTATGGAGTTATCACTTCGTTGGGCTAAACGCTCAAAAGAAGGTCATGGCGATAACCCTGCAGCGCTATTTGGTATTATCCAAGGTGGCATGTACCCTGAGCTTCGTGCACAATCACAAAAAGGCCTAGAAGAAATTGGCTTTGATGGTTATGCATTAGGTGGTTTATCGGTGGGTGAGCCGAAAAACGAGATGATCAATATCCTTGATCACTGTGCTTACAAAATGCCGGAAGACAAGCCTCGTTACTTAATGGGGGTTGGTAAACCAGAAGACTTAGTTGAAGCGGTTCGCCGTGGTATCGATATGTTTGACTGTGTAATGCCTACACGTAATGCCCGTAATGGTCACTTATTTGTAACGGGTGGCATTGTTAAAATCCGTAATGCAGTACATAAAACAGACACGGGCCCACTGGATCCTGAGTGTGATTGTCATACGTGTAAAAACTATTCACGTGCATACTTGCATCATCTTGATAAATGTAATGAAATCTTAGGCGCACGTCTAAACACGATTCATAACTTACGTTATTATCAACGCGTGATGGAAGGCTTACGTAATGCCATCAGTAATGGCAAACTAGACGAATTTGTTGCAGATTTTTATGCACGCCGCGGCCAAGAAGTGCCAGAGCTTGCAGATACATCAGATTAAATTTTTAGAAAAATTAAAGAGGAAGTGAAATGAGTTTATTCATCTCAAACGCCCACGCAAGTGCGGCAGGTGCAGCACCAGCAGGTGGTGGCATGGAAATGCTAATCATGTTGGGTATTTTCGGTTTGGTATTTTATTTCTTAATTTACCGCCCTCAAGCTAAACGTGTAAAAGAGCATAAAGCCCTGATGAGCGCAATGGCAAAAGGCGACGAAGTACTAACGCAAGGTGGTTTAGTAGGTAAGATCGCTAAAATCGCTGATGACAAAGACTTCATCGTGATTTCATTAAACGACCAAGCAGAAGTAACAGTACAAAAATCAGCTGTTTCTGCAGTATTGCCAAAAGGCACTATGAAGTCGCTATAACAATAAAAATAAGGACTCACACGTGTTAAACAAGTTTCCATTATGGAAGTATTTACTTGTTCTTGTTGTGTTAGTCGTTGGTATTCTGTATGCCTCACCTAACTTGTATGGCCGCGACCCGGCCATACAAGTATCGGGCACTAAAGGTACTGATGCTGACCTCAGCGTACTCGATAAAGTAAATGCGACCCTCAAAGAACATAACGTTACTGTTAAATCAAGCAAACTTGAAGACGGACAAATCCTGGTTCGTTTTAAGAATGTTGAAGAGCAACTAAAAGCGCAAGATATACTGCGTGATTCCCTTAGTGAAGATTACATCTCTGCAATCAATATGGCTCCGGCTCAACCTGAGTGGTTAAAAGCATTGGGTGGTAACCCGATGAAGCTAGGCCTAGATTTAAGCGGTGGTGTTCACTTTACTATGGAAATCGACATGGCGACGGCGGTTGATACTCAGCTTGAGCAAATGGAACAAGATTTCAAAAGTGACTTACGTGAAGAAAAGCTACGTTATCGCACTATTCGTAGAGTAGCAGGTAGTGAGCGTCTACGTGTTGAGATGCGTAACGAAGAAGACAAAGATGCCGCAGAGCGCTTCTTATCTACTCGTTACCCGTTAAACGTATACATTGATGATAGCAGCAGTGATAACGCTTTTTTTGCCAGCATGAGCGAGCAAAAGCTAAAAGAAATTCGCGATTATGCTATCAAACAAAACGAAACGATTATTCGTAACCGTATTAACCAAATCGGTGTTGCAGAGCCTAACGTACAGCGCCAAGGTGCTGAGCGTATTATTGTGCAACTTCCGGGTGTACAAGATACTGCACGCGCTAAAGAAATCTTAGGTGCAACAGCAACGCTTGAATTCCGTGAAGTTGACGAAAATGCCGATGCAGGTGCCGCTTTACAAGGTCGTGTACCGCCAGGTACTGAAGTGATCATGGCACGTGATGGATACCCAGTGGTACTTAAGCAACGCATCATCCTTGAAGGTAGCCACATTACTGGTGCGCAATCTGGTATGGATGAGTATCAGCGTCCACAGGTTAGTATTACGCTAGACAGCAAAGGTGGCGCAAAAATGAATGCGTTCACTAAACGTGCTATCGGCAAACGCATGGCCACAGTATTTATTGAATATAAGCCATCAGGTAAAACAGATGAAAACGGTAAAGCACTTCCACCTATTAAAGTTGAAGAAGTGATTAACGTGGCGACGATTCAAGCCCGCCTTGACCGTTCATTCCGTATTACTGGTATCGATAATCCAGCAGAAGCACATAACCTGAGCTTATTACTTCGTGCCGGTGCACTTGTTGCGCCGATTCAAATTGTTGAAGAACGCACGGTAGGTCCAAGCTTAGGTCAAGAGAACATTGAAGCGGGTATGACTGCGGTTGTGCTAGGTTTCGTGTTTGTGCTTGTATTTATGCTTTTTTATTACAAAGGTTTCGGCATGGTGGCGAACATCGCTCTGGGTGCCAACTTAGTATTGATTGTCGGTGTAATGTCGCTTATTCCGGGTGCTGCTTTAACGCTACCAGGTATCGCAGGTATCGTATTAACTGTAGGTATGGCGGTTGATGCTAACGTACTTATCTTTGAACGTATCCGTGAAGAGCTTGAAGATGGTCGTAGTCCTCAACAAGCGGTTCATTTTGGTTACGACAGCGCATTTAGCACAATTTTCGATGCTAATATCACAACGCTTATCGCAGCAGTGATCCTATTTGCAGTGGGCACTGGTCCTATTGCTGGTTTCGCAGTAACACTTGCGATTGGTATTATCACCTCTATGTTTACAGCCATTGTTGGTACCCGTGCGGTAATCAACTTATTCATTGGCGGTAAGCGTATTGATAAGTTGTCGATTTAGGAGTCAGCATGCAAATTTTAAAACTCGGTGGTAAAACACTCCCGTTTATGAAGTTAAGAAAGTTTGCCATGACATTATCAACTTTGTTGATTTTGGCTTCTTTCGTATCGTTTTTTACTAAAGGCTTAAATTTCGGCCTCGACTTCACAGGCGGTACTGCTGTTGAAGTGGGCTTTACTCAAGCACCTGATCTTAAAGAAGTACGTGATGCAATCACAGAAAGCGGCTTTGAAGATTTCTCGGTGCAGCTGTTTGGCTCAAGTAAAGAGATTCTAGTCCGTCTTGCTCCACAAGGTGCTGGCGTAAAAGCAGAAGTGATTGGTAACCAAATCATTACGGCATTACAAAAAGTTGAGCCGACAGTAGAAATGCGTCGTATCGAGTTTGTTGGCCCAAGTGTTGGTGAAGATCTAAAAGAGCAGGGTGGCCTTGCCATGTTAACTGCACTTATCTGTATCTTAATTTACGTTGCGTTTCGTTTTGAATGGCGTTTTGCGGTAGGGGCGGTATCAGCACTATTACACGACGTTATCATTACATTAGGCTTATTCTCAATACTAGGTCTTGAGTTTGACTTAACGATTCTTGCGGCAATCTTGGCGGTAATAGGTTACTCACTGAACGATACCATCGTTGTTTCTGACCGTATCCGTGAAAACTTCCGTAAAGTGCGTATTGATGACACCATTGAAATTATCGATATCTCATTAACGCAAACGTTAAACCGTACCCTAGTAACATCAATCACCACTATTCTAGTATTGATTGCGTTATTTGGCTGGGGTGGTCAAACGATCCACGGTTTCGCAACGGCATTACTGTTTGGTGTGTTCATCGGTACTTATTCATCTGTTTATGTTGCTTCAGCTGTAGCAATTGCAATGGGTGTAAGTAAAGAAGACTTAATTCCAGAAGTAATTGAAAAAGAAGGTGCGGATCTCGATCCTATGCCTTAATAAGTGATACAAAAAGAAACCGCCCTAATTAGGGCGGTTTTTTGTTTTTATATACACTGGCAATGATATTTAATCATTCAAGTGACAAAACTAGTCACTAATCACGTTTTATCGTCTAATTATAAGCTTGCTTCGCCTGAGCCTGATCTAATAGTGATACTATAATGTGCTCAATAGCCACACCTGCATAGAGCTTACTAATGTAAGATTTATATTCATTACAAAATGACGTGTTTTCAACAAGTGCGCCAAAAATGCTCGGTTGCTCCAGAAAAGCGAGCGGGGAAATTCGCGATGCATGAGCTGCCTGTTGTAATGTTTCAGCCATATCATCGATGATCTCTAAAGGCTCTCCTTTTTGGGTTAAATGCGTATCACTGTATAAACACCATCCAGCAATAACTAAACTCGCAATAGCAGTATTACCGTTGCTTTTGAGGTTTTCCATAATTGTTGGTACCAAAAAAGTAGATACTTTGGCTGCGCTTTGTGAGCAAATTCTTGTAAGGCTATCTTTGATATTTGGATTTGCAAAACGGGCAATTAGTGTTTTTTTATAGTCACTAAGGTCAATACCCGGTACGGCATCTAAAATAGGTGTGACCTCTTTATCCATAAACTCGGTTATAAGCTTAGTGAACAAAGGATCGCAGATTGCTTGTTCAATAGTTTGATAGCCGCGTAAAGAACCTAAAATGCCAAGCACTGAATGGCTAGCATTAAGTAGACGAATCTTCATCGTTTCGTAAGGTGTTACATCATCTACAATCTGGGCACCAACAAGTTCCCATGCTGGGCGTTGTTGACTAAACTTGTCTTCAATCACCCATTGATGAAATGGTTCACAAGTAACAGGCCATTTATCAATAATGCCCAAATTCTTAGCAAGTGCTAAGTCGCTTTGATCCGTTGCTGGAGTTATTCTATCTACCATGGCATTGGGGAAACAAACATGGCTTTCGACCCAATCGGCAAGTCCGTGATCGAATGCTCGAATATAAGTAACAAGCATTTTTCGAGTAATGTCGCCGTTGTGTTGGATATTGTCGCATGACTGAATGGTAAATGGCGGCCTATCGGTTTTTCGTCGACGTGCTAATGCAGCAGCCAAATAACCAAAGATAAGCTTAGGTTTATCTGGGTTAGCTAAATCATGCTGAATATCAGGATTAGTAAAGTCAAATTCACCGCTAGATGGATCGTAGTTATATCCTCCCTCGGTAATTGTTAATGATACAATATACGTTTCGTCAGCAGCCATTTTACTAATGACTGCTTCAGGGTCGTCAGGGGCCATTAGAAAATCCGTCATGCAGCCAATAACTTGCACTTGCGTATGTCCATCAGGGTGCTTCGTCAAAATTGAGTAAAGGTAGTCTTGTGATTCTAGATGTTGTTTTACTAAGCGGTCTGCTTCACGTAAACCAACACCACATATACCCCAGCGTAAATCATCACTAAGGTTAATATAGTTATCAGTGTAGAAAGCTTGGTGTGAGCGATGAAATCCACCCACCCCTACGTGAACGATACCTGATTGCAATGCTTGGCGGTCATATTCTGGGACTGCCACTGTGGTGGGTAATGAGCTCAACGTAGATTGCTGTAGTGAAATTACGTCCATATCTTAGCTCCTTAAACTTGCTGGCTGAAAATGGTTTCTACGATGCATCGCCCAGTAAGCTGTAGCAAAATAGATAATTGTGCAGGCAAATCCAATGTTAAAAAATAATGTTCGGTTAGCCTCGTATGAACTGATATCAGGTGAAAAGAACATGGTATTGGTAGCCAGTGCTATCGTTACACCTAAGCTTAACCACGCAAGTGTTGACAATAGTTTGGTAAATCCACGCTGATCAATGGCGAAATGAGGCTCTTTAGCTGCTTGCTCGGCATGAAATTCTTTTACACTTGTATCAAACGCAGCAAGTTCAGCTTCTTGTTCTGGGTATGAATCAGCAGCTCCGTATCTTTTAGCTAACTGGATATAAACGATGATGCTAAATATCCATGTTGGGATGAATAAGTAGTAAAAAGGCATAATGTCTATCGCATTCAACGTAAATCCAAAGATGAGTCCCAGAGCCCATGATAAAACAGCCGCAGAGCTGTGCTGAAGCTGTTTGTATGTTACCCAATAGCGAGTTAACCCAAGTTTTGGAAATAAGAAGTGCTCAGCAAATACAATAGCGCCCACAGGTACAACTAAGAGACCTGCATAGGTTAATAATGGCAATAGTTTGGTAAATACAAACGGAAAACATGCAATGATGACTGTAACTATACCTACTAAAAATGTGGTTCTAGTTCGAGATTGATTACTAAAAATAGCCTGAGCAGCAAGGCCTGCACGATACAGGTTGGCATTTGCAGTTGTCCATCCTGCGACAATAACGATCACTAACCCAGATAAGCCTAGTGCGTGAAATGCAACATCGCCCGGATCCAATTCAACAATAGACTTCTTCACTAAAACTGCAGTCCCCGCGCCCATAATACCTGCAGAGATCCAAGCTATATAGTGCCCAAATAACATGCCTGCAGAGGTACATAGCCCATAACTTTTTTTCTTTGCATAGCGCAGAAGAGCCATGTCTATTAAGCCAAAATGGGTAATTGTATTTGCAGCCCAAGAAAAGCCTATAACTTCGAGTAAACCAATTCCGGGTTCACCATTTGCATCAAGACCCGTCCAAACAGAGATGCTGCCAATATGCATAAAGTCTCCCCAGCTAGAGACGACTGTTTGGCCAATAACAGCATTTGCAAGCTCTGGCATAAGCACTAATGGACCACTTATAAACATCACGAACAACCAAGGAGCGCAAATACCTGAAAAGCGTGATACGGCGTTAAAACCATACATGGCAACAAGTACAACAATGATCCCTACAGCCAGTACAACCATGACAAATAAAGAGTTAGTTGGATACCAGTTAAGTTGAGCCGGAATATTTAAGGCAAAGCGGACTGCGGTCGCAGAAACTGTAATCATGGCTGCAGAAATAACAGTAAATATAATTACATTCGCCCAGTTGTATAGCCGGGTCATCGAGTCACCAGCAATTTTTTGTAGGTAGGTATATAAACTTAAACGTGTTTCTACAGCTATGGGGGTTGTTATGAGCGTCCAACTCAATACAGCAAGAATATTACCGATCAGTAATCCAAGGAGGATATCTGTCATGGTTGCGCCAAGTGCGACAAATGTTGCACCAAATACAAACTCCGTTGCAGCTACGTGTTCACCTGCATATAGACCTAAAAAGTGCTTCCATCCTTTGAGTTTGTGTTGTGCAATCGGTAATTGTTCCTCTTCTAATCCTTTTAAATCGACCTGATTACTTTTCATAAGTACTTGTCCCTGTTAGTCATATGACGTGCTGCTCTTTAATGTTCTTTAAAGGGATTCTTTTTTATTAAAACTTCCTAAAAATATGAAAACCTCGACTCAAACAAGGTGTGTGTTATGGATCAACGCGTCTAATTCAACTGTAATAAATTACCTACTCCATGGTAAATAATTTGTTTGGGCATTGTTGTTGCCTTTGGGCATAATCCTACTGGTGTATTGTTTTGTCAATAATAAGTTAATGAGTGGATAAAGAGGGAGGTTCATCATTCATCATAACTCTAGTGATATTTAACTGACTTAATGTTGTTTTTTAGTGATTTCATACTGTTATTTGTCATTTCGATGTTTGGCAAGCTCTTGCTGTTTTTATTGACAAATATTATATGTGTTGGGAATATGCTCAATCAGTGTTTGTTTGCTCAAATTGAAAGGTGGTAGTAACAATTTGGCGATGAGTTTAGAGCACTCGAGCGTAATTAAAATGGAGAACACATACATGGATAACAATCAATCGATTGCAGTAACACAGAAATCAAAAATGTTGTTTTTTCGTTGTTTAGTGAAAAAGCGATGTTTAATTCCTTCAATGTCAGCGATTTTGGTTTTAAGTTCTTTTACAAGTCATGGGGCTGAAACGTTTGATGCACAAAAATATATAACAGGTGACTGGAGCGGGGCACGATCTGAATTGTCGCAGCGAGGTATGGATTTTCGTTTAGGCTATTTCAATCAGGTTGCTCATAATTTGAAAGGCGGTCTTGATAATGAGGTGGCTTATGCTGACCAATTTTTTGTTGGTGGATATATTGATCTTGAAAAGCTTTTTGGTTGGTCTGGGGCTGAGTTTAAAGTAGAAATTACAAATCGAAATGGTGAGCTAATAAACAACAAGGCAGGTATTCCATCATTACTTCAATCACAGCAAATTTATGGTCGAGGAAATGTAACTCGTCTCACACAATTTTCATTAACTCAACAGCTGTTCGATGATCAGCTCAGTATTAAAGTTGGTCGAATTTATCCAAGCGCTGATTTTTTTGCTATGAGCTGCGCTTTTCAGCATTTAACATTTTGCAGTGGTGGTTCATCTAATTATTTGAGTAGTAGTTGGTATGGTGATCCATTGAGTACTTTAGGGGCGCAATTAACGTATAAGTTATCGGATAACTTATTATTTAAAATAGGTAGCTACGATGTAAACCCACAAGTAATGTCGTTGAACCAAGGGTTGAAGCTGCATACATCAGGTGGTATTGACGGTACCACCGTGGTGGGAGAGTTAGAATATAAAGTGAACTATGGGCATGGCTTGCAAGGGGATTACCGAGTTGGTGTCGTTCGTAGCAGCCTAGATAAAGCCAAGCTTGTAAATGAAGCTGGCTTTCCGGGCGGTTCGACTATTGATGCTGTTGCGATTGAAGATACGGATAACGCATTTTATTTTAACCTTGAACAGCAAATAACACGCAATCCATCAGGTGGTGGATTACGGGTATTTGCGAGTATGATTCATGCAGATAGTAGTATTAGCGCAGTGGGTGAAGTGATCGCGATAGGAGGGTTTATTACAGCGCCATATGCTAGTCGCCCTAATGACCGTATTGGATTAGCTATTGGGCGAAACAGCGTCAGTAAAGAGTTAACTGATGCACAGCATAAATATAATGTAAATCATATAAATAGTGATTTTAATGTGCGTAGTCATGAATACCCTATTGAGCTTAACTACAATTATGCAATTACGCCTGCGATTGAGTTGATGCCAAGTGTTCAATTCATTATTCATCCAAATGGTGATCGCGATGAAGAGAATGCCATCATTGCGGGTTTACAGCTGAGTTTTAACTTCTAATCTCTAGTTTTATATTGCGTGCCAATAGATGGCTGTAAAAAATAGTTAAGAAATATCCCGCTAGTTTTTTGCAAAACCAATAAGAAACAGCACGATTCATAAGTGAACGTGCTGTTTTTTAAGTTTTACTCGCACTGTGTTTGTTGTTCAGTAAGGCTTTATTTAATCGTTGCTTGGTGGTTACTCTGTAAAAATAGGGTAGAAATCATGTTTAATACTTCCTTGAACCCTGAATTTTGTTTTAGAGTAGTAATACTATTAAGTTTAAAACAGGCTATGTTATTAAAATTTATGGTATCTTTTAAATCAGTAGCCAGAACTCAATAATAGCTGGCGCATAGTTGGGTTTGATACCAATAAGCCTGATTCTGTATGTTAATCTGCAAAAATAGCAAAAACGAATAGATTGGTGCAGTGAATCATTTTACTGTTAATTTTTTCATTAATGGCCAAAACAGGTATAAATAATGGCTTTGCCCCCTATTACTGAAAACCAAAAATTAGAGGAAGCGGCCAGAGCTGGTTGGCTTTATTATGTTGCAGGAAAAACACAAGACGAGATCGCTAAACAGCTCAATACATCTCGACAATCTGCGCAAAGATTAGTGGCAATGGCCGTATCAAAAGGGTTAATAAAAGTCCGACTCGAACACCCAATTAAACGTTGCATGGAACTGGCTGATTTACTTCAACAACGCTTCGGCTTACTCAAGTGTGAGGTGGTTCCGAGTGTGCCGGGTGATGCTGATTCTGTAGTGGGTCTTTCACAAGCCGGTGCAGCTGAAATTGAACGGTACGCAAAAAGCCGACAAGCTAAGACGATTGCTTTTGGGACCGGACGAGCCTTACGTGCTTGCACTAATGAACTTACCAATATGCAGTGCCCTCAGCACCGTATTGTCTCGTTGGTTGGAAACATAGCGCAGGATGGTTCTGCTAGTCGTTATGATGTTGCTATTCATGTTGCAGAGCGTTTAGGGGCAAGACATTTTCCTATGCCTGTTCCTGTTATTGCTAGTACGCAAGCAGATAAAGCTCAATGGCAACAGCTGACGCATGTAAAAAATGTTCATGAGCTCGCCCTACAAGCAGATGTATATTTTGTCGGGGTTGGTGACTTGGGGATAAACTCCCCTTTACATTTAGATGGGTTTATTACACAACATGAGCTTGCGGCACTTGAGGCTATGGGTGCCATAGGTGAAGTAATAAGTTGGATATTTGATAGTAATGGCAAACTCGTTCAATCTGATATAAACCAGTGTGTAACGAGCGTTGCTTTGTCTACTCGTCGAGACAAACATGTAATAGGAATTGCTGCAGGGCAGAACAAGGTTCCAGCCATTGCCGGGGCAATAGAGTCTGGTATGATCAACTCCCTCATTACAAATGAGTCTACTGCTGAAGCGTTATTGCATTTATAAATGCTATTAGCGAGAGGCCTTGCTTAGTTAGTTTGCGTTGCTTTTACTTGAAGGCATCTCATTCACTCACTTGCAAAGATAAATTAAATGACGAGGCGGTAATATACTGTTATTTATGAGAGAACTTATGAAAAAGCTAATGCTGAGCGCGTGTTCACTTTGTTTGCTTGTTGCATGTACAGAAGAGCCATCACCTCAGCAGCCTGAAAGCAGTAGCAATACAAGTGGTGATGTGCGACAGCAATTAGATATGTATCAAAACCTAGCTTGGCATGTAGTTAGTTTATTACAAAGCCAATCTACGCCAACGCAGATAAGTGACTCAGTAACAACTTTAATCGGCTCATCAAAGCAGTTGTTTGTAAATCTTAAAGAGCAACTGCCAGAATGCGAAGAAAGTCTAAACGTTATGG
The DNA here is from genome assembly GCF_947311895.1 of Pseudoalteromonas sp. PAR1. Taxonomy (NCBI): domain Bacteria; kingdom Pseudomonadati; phylum Pseudomonadota; class Gammaproteobacteria; order Alteromonadales; family Pseudoalteromonadaceae; genus Pseudoalteromonas; species Pseudoalteromonas sp. PAR1. Next base: position 120,384 of record NZ_CAMZMY010000013.1, read on the forward strand.
CGCAAATTGCCATGATTAAACAGCAACAAATAGAAAATGGCGGGTCTCAAGAAGAGCTCCCCAAACTACCTGAATTCTCAGCGCCGAGTTGCTACCACGCACAAAAGCTATTACTTAATCCACTTGCGGTCTATACACTAACTCAACAAGCAGATTTAGCACAAAGTGATTACCAACACGCAAAGTTAAAAATGATTGATAGTTTTGCACGCATCAAGCAGATAGAAATGATTGCTGCTGAGTAGTCATTGCTAGTCATAGCCTTGCCATAAAATTGTCATACAAGGTTGCTAATTTAGTCGCCTATTTGTATTACTGATGCTAGGTGTAAGGTGAGCGCACAACTACAGCAGATCTTAGATAACAGTGCAATTGAAACCTTGTTTCAACCTATCTTTGATATTTCTAATCAACATATTTTGGGCTATGAGGCGTTAAGTCGTGGGCCTAAAGATTCTGAGTTAGAAATGCCCAGTGCATTGTTCAGCGAAGCCATTGCTTGTCATAAAATCTCTGAGTTAGAGTTACTTTGCCGCAGTAAAGCGATTGAGAACTTTGTTAAGCTTAACCTACAAGGTAAGTTATTCTTAAATGTAAGCCCTAAGACTTTACTCGATCCGTGTCATCCAAAAGGTGAAACTTTGCACCTTGTTGAGCAGTTCGGTTTAGCTGCTAATCGTGTGGTTATCGAGGTTACAGAGCAAGAAAAAGTCGATGATGGCTTTTTATTGTTAAAGACTATTGCACATTATCGTGAGCTAGGTTTTTCGATTGCAATTGATGATTTAGGCGCCGGCTATTCGGGCTTAAAACAATGGTCTGAGTTATGTCCTGAATTTGTAAAAATAGACCGCTACTTTATTGATCATTGCGACCAGAGTGTGGTTAAAAAAGAGTTTTTAAAGTCTATTATTGAGCTTGCTAAAGCAACCAATACGCAAGTAATAGCAGAAGGCATTGAGCGTGTAGAGGAGCTTCGCTTACTCGAAAGTTTAGGGGTACAGCATGCACAAGGCTTTTTGTTAGAAAGGCCAAGTTTACAGCCTAGTTACGAAATTAATATTCACTGCCTAAAGCATTTAGAATCATCAGATACTGAAAGTAATTTTGAACAGTCTATGGCGATTGGCTGGTTAGCAGTTGAACATGCAAGTATTGAATCAACAACCCGCTGTAAAGATGCTCATAAAATTTTTGAGCAAGATAAAACCTTAACGAGCCTTGCGGTACTAGAGCATAATATTCCTGTTGGTTTATTACACCGAGATCAACTTACCGAAGTATTTGCTGCCCCGTATGGGCATGCGCTTTATGATAAGCAACCCGTTACTTCTTTAATGGATAAACAGCCGTTAGTGGTAGACGAAAACGAGTTACTCGATACGGTGAGTCAGCAAATTACCGAATTTGAGTTTGATATTCGACGTCACATTGTGATCACCCGAAGTGGTGAATACTTAGGATTGGCACCCCTACGTAATATTTTAAAGCACATTACTGAAGAAAAAATCCGCCATGCACAACATGCCAACCCGCTTACAATGCTGCCGGGTAATGTCGCGATTAACGAAGCAATTGAGCTAAGGCTTCGCAATAATTATCCGTTCTCGCTAGCCTATGTTGATTTAAACCACTTTAAACAATTCAATGATCTGTACGGATACGCCAGTGGTGATAGCGTAATAAAGCTGCTAGCTGAGGTTATTGTCGAGGCGTGCAGCACGAGTAAAGGCTTTGTGGGGCACATTGGCGGGGATGATTTTATGGTCGTGTTTGATAAAAATGATGCAGAGCAAGTGTGCCATGACATCATTAATAAATTTGAGCATCAATCTCGCGCATTTTTTACGCCTGAGCATATTGAGCAAGGGGGTTATTGGGCAAGTAATCGAGAAGGTAAAAAGCAGTTTGTGCCTTTACTTACACTATCGATAGGGTTAGTTAAGCCAGATTTAGAGCTGTGTATTAATAGTCATCAGGTAGCTGCGCTGGCGACAGATGCAAAAAAAGAGGCTAAGCGTTATCAAAGTAGCCATTTATTTGTTTGCCAAAGAAGGCGACCAGCACCTGCTGTTGTGCGCCTTAGTTGTGCGAAAGATGACAGTGCATCTGTCGGACTATGAAGAAAATTTAAGTTTAGTAAGTTTTGCTTGTGTCTACATTTGAGTAGGTGTAGCTTAAAAAAAACACTATCAAAAAATAACAATGAAGCGACTATGTAGCGCAATTTTAGTATTGCTTAGCCTAGGATACAGCCTTACCACAGAAGCAAAAAATGTGGTGAATTTAGCGATTGAACAGCGCCCGCTCTACAAGCGTGATTATTATCTTCATGAATTACTGGCAGCGGCTTTACGTGCTGGTAATTACCAAGCAGAAATTAATGAGGTATTAGTACACCCTCATCAACAACGTACCTTACTGATGCTTGATGCAAAGCAAGCAGATATATTTTGGAGCATGACAAGCCCTGAGCGAGAACACCTTGCCATTGCAGTACCTGTGCCTTTGTTCAAGGGTTATATTGGTAAGCGAGCTCTACTAACGAAACGTGCATTTTTACCACTTTTCGAATCAGTAAAAACTAAACAAGACTTAGCGCCTTTAACTGCAATTCAAGGGCATGATTGGCCGGATACAAAAATTCTTGCGCAAAATGGCCTAACAGTCAGGCCGCTGGCAAATTATCAAGCGATGTTTAGTTTAGTGATCAGAGGACGAGTTGATTATTTTCCGCGTTCGTTCATTGAAGTGATCTCTGAACTAGAGCAAGTGAAAAGTGATGAGCTGGTTATAGTGCCAAACTTATATATCAGTTATCCAACAGCATTTTACTTTTTTGTTAGTAATCATAGGCCTGAACTAGCTGAAGTGTTAATGAAAGGACTGACAACGATGAAAAGCACGGGCGAGTTTGAACAGTTATTTGCTAGCTACTTCGCTGAAGACTTAGCTAAATTGCCGTTTAAAGAAAGTGAAGCCATAGAAATAAAACTCGATAACGATTATTTTCAGCCACAAAAAAAGGAGCCTTAGCTCCTTTTTAGATACCAATTCGCTTAATTAAGTAATATTGCGGCTTGGTATAATTACAACCGCTATTATCGAAGTAGTGACTCAGTTAACACTGGGCGAATTTCACGAATGATCGCTTGCGTTAATTTAGGTGCACCACAAATGATGTTGCCGCTTTGGTTGTAGTTAATACCACCTGCGAAATCAACAACCATACCGCCCGCTTCTTTAACTAAAAGCTCGCCTGCTGCTGTGTCCCATGGCTTAAGGCCAATTTCAAAGAAACCATCAACACGACCTGCTGCAACATAAGCCATATCTAATGCCGCAGAACCTGCACGGCGGATATCAGCAGTGTGTACGAAAAGCGCTTTAAACGCTTCAGAGTATGCGTCTAAGTGGTGCTTTTGTTTGAATGGGAAACCAGTTGCAAGTACAGAACCTGCTAACTCGTTAGTTTTAGTTACGCGTAAACGTTTGCTGTTAAGCTGTGCGCCTTGACCACGAGATGCTGTGAATAATTCACCGCGAATTGGATCATAGATAACAGCTTGGTCTAAACGACCTTTAACTTTAAGTGCAATAGATACTGCGAAATGAGGGATACCCTTGATGAAGTTAGTTGTGCCATCAAGTGGGTCAACAATCCATTGGTAATCTGCATCTTTACCTTTGTGCTCACCAAGCTCTTCACCAACGATACAATGATCAGGGTAAGATTTTAAAATAGTGTCACGAATTGCGGCTTCAGCTTCTTTGTCGATGTTAGTCACTAAGTCGTTAGTGCCTTTTTGTTGTACATCAACTTTTGATAAATCTTCACTTGCGCGAAGTAAAATTTTGCCTGCGTTACGCGCAGCGCGAACCGCAATGTTTAACATTGGATGCATAGCATTACCTTTGGGTTGTAAAAGAACGAATATATTTAAGCCGGCGTATTCTAGCGATTTCTAGCGTAAAGTAAACAAGAAACTCGAATAAATCAGGTTGTTTTTTGTACAGGGTTGAAATGCAAGGGGATCCTATTGCACTACAAGCGGTAAGCTATTAGTTTGATGTCGAATGGTGTTGCGGGTTGAGCATTTTGCCCAAGGCCTAACTCGTAGGAAGTACGTTAATACCAAATATATGTGCACAAAGAGAAAAGAATGAGGAAGTGGTAATTACGTTTTTGTTTTCTCTGTGTAGCGCGAAGCGCCTCTGTGCTCTCTGTGGTTCAAATATGTTTTTGTAAAATATGCACAAAGAGAAGTGAATGAGAAGATAAAGAGGAAGCGATAATCATGTTTTTGTTTTCTCTAAAGCGCAGTGTCTCTTATCCTCTTTGTGCGATTAGGTGCCTTTGATGTAGGCGTGAAATTTATTTCTTTCGCGCGAAAAAAATCTTCACAAAGAGAAGTGAATGAGAAGACAAAGAGAAAACCACAGATTTTTTTCTTCCTCTAAAGCGCAGCGTCTCTTATCACTCTTTGTGAACATTTGGATTTCTCTGTGTAGCGCGAAGCGCCTCTGTGTTCTCTGTGGTTCAAATGTTTTTGTACAATATGCACAAAGAGAAGTGAACGAGAAGATAAAGAGGAAACCACAGATTTTTTTCCTCTATAGCGCAGCGTCTTTTGTCCTCTTTGTGAATTATAGAATTATTGCGCGATGTAATATCGAGCCTTACCGCTTACCGTTCAAAGCATATCGCCTAGCGGTTGCAGCCATGTTATAATCCCCGCAATTTTTGACTTTCAGTAAGTAACAACGCAATGACACTTGATGATATTCGTATCGTATTAGTTAACACATCACATTCTGGTAATATTGGCTCAGCGGCACGTGCTATGAAAACGATGGGCTTATCAAATTTATATCTTGTTGATCCTGCTTGTGAAATTGATAGTCATGCCAGTGCGCTTGCAGCCGGTGCAACTGATGTTTTAGGTAAAACAGTGGTTGTAGATACGCTAGCAGATGCAATTGCCGATTGTAGTTTAACAATTGGTACCAGTGCACGCTCACGTACATTATCTTGGCCTATGGTTGAGCCGCGTGAATGTGGTGAAAAATTAGTAGCTGAAGCTGAGCACGGTCCTGTTGCACTGGTATTTGGTCGTGAAAATAGTGGTTTAACGAACGAAGAACTACAACAATGTAATTACCACGTATGTATTCCTGCCAACCCTGAATATAGCTCGCTAAATCTAGCGATGGCGGTGCAAACACTGTGTTATGAAACACGTATGGCTTATTTAAATAAACAGCCAATAGTACAAGAAGAAGACGAAGCAACCTATCCAAATGCGAAGCAAACTGAGCTGTTCTACGAGCACTTAGAGCAAACGCTAAACGACACGGGGTTTATTATCAAACAACACCCTGGCATGGTAATGACTAAATTACGTCGTTTATTTAACCGCGCGCGTCCAGAAGAAGCTGAGATGAACATCTTACGCGGTATTCTTACCTCTATTAATAAGTCTATTAAATAATCACAGGTTATAAGTATAATACTTGACTAAATTACTCAGGTAATTACAATATACCCAGTACTTGACTATTTTTGTCAAGTATTCGGTTTTATCAATGGCAAGTATCAATTTTTATCAAGTGATAATACTTGACTATTTTGGTCTGGTAATTAAAATTTGCACACCTTAGCGTGCAGTAACATCGGGGGCTCCATGAAGTTAACATCAAAAGGCAGATACGCAGTAACCGCCATGTTGGATGTTGCACTACATACAAATGTGGGTGCAGTGCCTCTTGCCGATATTTCTGAACGCCAAGAGATTTCGTTATCTTACCTTGAACAATTATTCGCCCGTTTACGTAAAAATGGCCTTGTGACCTCTGTGCGTGGCCCAGGTGGCGGATATTTATTAGGTAGAGAAGCAAACGAAATTTCTGTCGGCGATGTGATTAATGCCGTTGATGAGTCTGTTGATGCAACACGTTGCCACAACGCAACGGGTGGCTGCCAAAGCGGCATGCGTTGTTTGACTCACACTTTATGGTCGGACTTAAGCGCACGTATCGAAGAGTTTTTAAATAGTATTACCCTTGCTGAATTGGTTGAAAAGTCAGATGTGAAAGAAGTCGCATCACGCCAAGATAACAGCATCAACACTGCAATTAAGCAACTGGAAAACATTCAAGTAAGCTGTCAACTGTAGCTTGACGAAAGCGGAGAGAGAAATGAAGTTACCGATTTATTTAGATTACGCAGCAACCACGCCTGTTGATGAACGTGTGGCAAAAGAAATGATGCAATGCCTGACTATGGACGGTAATTTTGGTAACCCTGCATCACGCTCACACCGTTTTGGTTGGCAAGCAGAAGAAGCGGTTGATCAAGCACGTACAGATATCGCTGATCTGATCAACGCTGACCCGCGTGAAATTGTTTTCACTTCAGGTGCTACAGAATCAAATAACCTAGCAATTAAAGGTGCTGCGCAGTTCTATAAAAAGAAAGGCAAGCACGTTATCACTGTTAAAACAGAGCACAAAGCAGTACTTGATACGTGTCGTGAACTAGAGCGTCAAGGTTTCGAAGTAACCTATATGGACGTTGAAGAAAACGGTTTACTTGACCTTAAAAAGCTTGAAGCTGCAATGCGTGACGACACAGTACTTGTGAGCGTAATGCACGTAAATAACGAGCTAGGTGTTATCCAAGATATCGCGACAATCGGCGAAATGTGCCGTGAGCGCAAAATTATGTTCCACGTAGATGCTGCACAAAGCGCAGGTAAAGTACTTATCGACGTGCAACAGTTAAAAGTAGATTTCATGTCGTTCTCTGGCCACAAAGTATATGGCCCGAAAGGTGTAGGCGCACTTTATGTTCGTCGTAAGCCACGTGCACGTTTAGAAGCGCAAATGCACGGTGGTGGTCATGAGCGTGGTATGCGTTCAGGCACACTAGCTACTCACCAATTAGTTGGTATGGGTGCGGCATTTAGAATCGCTAAAGAAGATTTCGAAAAAGACCATGCACACATCAGCGCACTTCGTAAGCGCCTGATCGATGGCATTATGGCTGATATGGACGAAGTTTACTTCAATGGTGAACCAAGTCACTCAGTTCCAGGTATTGTAAATATCAGCTTCAACTTTGTTGAAGGTGAGTCGTTATTAATGGCTGTTAAAGACATTGCTGTTTCATCAGGTTCAGCCTGTACCTCAGCAAGCTTAGAGCCTTCTTATGTACTACGTGCATTAGGCCGTAATGACGAGTTGGCACACAGCTCAATTCGTTTCAGCATTGGCCGCTTTACGACTGAAGAAGAGATTGATTACACCGTTGAACTAATCAAAAACTCGATCGGCCGTTTACGTGAGATGTCTCCTCTATGGGAAATGCATCAAGAAGGTATTGATTTAGATTCAGTTGAGTGGGCGCATCACTAATTAGTGATCGCCGCCGCTAGCAGGTAGTGAGGATAGTATTATGGCTTATAGTGATAAAGTAATCGATCATGTTGAAAATCCACGTAACGTGGGTGCTTTAGACAAAAATGATCCATCGGTTGCAACAGGTATGGTGGGTGCACCAGCGTGTGGTGACGTAATGAAATTGCAAATCAAAGTATCACCAGAAGGTGTAATTGAAGATGCAAAATTCAAAACATATGGTTGTGGTAGCGCAATAGCTTCTTCTTCACTTGTAACTGAGTGGGTAAAAGGCAAAACATTAGACGAAGCTGCAACAATCAAAAATACTGATATCAGTGCTGAGCTTGAGTTACCGCCAGTGAAAATTCACTGTTCAATTTTAGCAGAAGACGCGATTCAAGCAGCAATTGCTGATTACAAAAGCAAACAAGCGAAGTAAGAGATAAATTCATGGCAGTGACATTGACAGATGCGGCAGCAAACCGCGTAGAATCATTTTTAGCAAATCGCGGCAAAGGCATTGGCCTACGCGTTGGCATTAAAACGACGGGCTGTTCAGGTCTTGCTTATGTTCTTGAATTTGTTGATGAGTTAGCTGACGGCGACGAAATTTTTGAAAGCCGTGGTGTGAAAGTGATCGTTGATGCCAAAAGCTTAGTCTACATTGATGGTACTGAGCTTGATTACACCAAAGAAGGTTTGAATGAAGGGTTTAAGTTTAATAACCCGAACCAAGCCGATGAGTGTGGTTGCGGCGAAAGCTTCACCGTTTAAGCTTAAAAAATTTCTTTGCTTGAAGCCCTGCCTATGTAGGGCTTTGTTCTTTCCTGTTTACCGAGTTGGATTATGTAATGCGTTACTTTGAGTTATTTGCAATTCCAGTAGATTACAACATTGATTTAGCGACTATTAATAAACACTACCTTGAGCTACAACGCGCAGTTCATCCAGATCGCCACGCAAGCTCTAGCAGCCGTGATAAATTACTTGCTGTGCAAAATGCAGCAGAAATCAATGATGCATTACAAACCTTAAAACATCCGGTAAAACGCGCTGAGTACATGCTAAGCGAGTTAGGTGTTGATATTCGCGCCGAGCAACAAACATTGCAAGACCCGCTATTCTTAATGCAGCAAATGGAACTGCGTGAAGAGTTAGAAGAACTTGAAAATGCCGCAGATCCTGATGCAGCAATTGCCCAGTTTGAAGCGCAAATTAAACAACTCGATAAGCAATACAGCAGCGAATTAGCCGCTCAGCTGGCAAGTAATGATGAGCAACAATGGCAAGCTGCCGCTGATAATATTCGTAAATTGAAGTTTGTTTATAAGTTACGCGATGAACTAGAGCGTATTGAAGACAGTTTATTTGATGATTAATCGTTAGTTGTTACACAACAGCTATTTAAGAGTTTAAAAAGAGCATTATGGCATTATTGCAAATTGCTGAGCCGGGGCAGAGCGCGGCACCACATGAGCACAAATTAGCAGTCGGTATTGACCTTGGTACAACTAACTCGTTAGTTGCAACAGTGCAAAGCGGCGAAGCGCGTACACTGACTGATTTAGCAGGCAATGCGATGCTACCTTCGGTTGTTCAATATCAAGCAGATAGCATTGTGGTTGGTGAACGAGCGGCAGCAGCTGCTACTCAAGACCCTGCAAACACACTAATTTCAGTTAAGCGTTTTTTAGGTAAAACTCAGGCTGAAATCGAAAAAAGCTATGGTCAACTGCCGTACGAATTTTGTGAGCATGATGGCTCATTAGCAATCAGCACGGTTGCGGGTGCAATTAGCCCTGTTACTGCATCGAGTGAAATTTTAAAAGCATTAAAACTGCGCGCAGAAGACAGCTTTGCAGGCCAAGACATCTTAGGCGCGGTTATTACTGTGCCAGCCTATTTTGATGATGCACAGCGTCAAAGCACCAAAGATGCCGCAGAGCTTGCTGGTATTAAGGTATTACGTTTATTAAACGAGCCAACCGCTGCGGCTGTTGCGTATGGTCTTGATTCAGGCCAAGAAGGCATTATCGCCGTATACGATTTAGGTGGCGGTACCTTCGATATTTCTATTTTACGTTTACACCAAGGTGTATTCGAAGTACTTGCGACTGGCGGTGACTCAAGCCTTGGTGGTGACGATTTTGACTCGCTATTAGTTGATTACTTCAAAAAACAAACGGGTGTGAGCGAGCTTTCTGCATCGGTATTGCGTTTATTCATCAATAAAGCAAAAGCCTGTAAAGAAGCACTAAGCCAATACCAAACTGTAAATGTTGGTTTAGAGTTTGATGGTCAAAGCCACAAAGTTGAAGTAACTCGCGAAACGTTTGATGAGCTTGCTCTTAGTTTGGTGAAGAAAACACTACGTTCTTGTCGCCGTGCAGTAAAAGATGCGGGTATCGAGAACGAAGAAGTATTACAAGTAGTTATGGTTGGCGGCTCGACACGTATGCCAATTGTACGCTCTCAAGTTGCTGCATTTTTTGATAAAGAGCCACTGACTTCTATCGACCCAGATCGCGTAGTTGCACTCGGTGCCGCACTACAAGCAGATGTATTGGTTGGCAATAAGCCAGATTCAGACATGTTGCTATTAGACGTATTACCACTGTCGCTAGGTCTTGAAACCATGGGTGGCTTGGTTGAGAAAATTATTCCACGTAATACCACGATCCCTGTAGCACGTGCACAAGAGTTCACCACTTTTAAAGATGGTCAAACGGCTATGTCACTGCATGTATTACAAGGTGAGCGTGAGCTGGTTGATGATTGTCGTTCGCTGGCTAAATTCAGCTTAAAAGGTATTCCGGCAATGGCAGCAGGTGCTGCGCACATCCGCGTAACCTTTAAAGTAGATGCTGATGGCCTATTAAGTGTATCGGCAATGGAAAAATCAACCGGTGTACAAGCTGAAATCCAAGTGAAACCATCATTTGGCTTATCGGATGATCAAGTTGCAAACATGCTCAAAGAATCAATGACTAACGCAAAAGACGATATGCAAGCGCGGATGCTTAAAGAGCAGCAAGTTGAAGCGTTACGTGTCGTAGAAGCGCTTGAAGCATCACTTGCAACCGACAGTGCATTACTTGATGAACAAGAATTAGGTGCGTTAAAAGCAGAAATTGCTAAACTTGTTGCCGTACGTGAAACTGCAACAACACCTGCAGAAATTAAAGCAGCGATTGAAGCTGTAGACAATGCAAGTAGCGAATTTGCTGCTCGCAGAATGGATGCATCAATCAAAAAAGCGCTGCAAGGGCAGTCAGTAGACGAAGTTTAACGAGGTAAGGTATGCCACAAATTATTTTTCTTCCCCATGCAGAATTATGCCCAGAAGGCGCAGCAATTGAAGCACCTGCAGGTGAAACAGTATTAGATGTTGCGCTAAAGAATGGTATTAGCATTCCGCATGCATGTGAAAAATCATGTGCATGTACAACATGCCACTTAGTCATCCGTGAAGGCTTTGACTCTTTAGATGAGAGCGATGAGCTTGAAGACGACATGCTAGATAAAGCATGGGGTCTTGAGCCTGAGTCACGCCTTGGTTGCCAAGCGGTGATCAAAGATGAAGATTTAGTGGTTGAAATTCCAAAGTATAATCTCAATATCGTTAATGAAGAGCATTAATTTTTAACGGCTTTGATTTCGTAAAAACCGCTGTAGTTGCTTGGTCTCTACAGCGGTTTTTTGTTTTTTAGAGCTGTCAGCTTTCAGCCGTCAGTTTTTAGCAGATCGAGATAGAGGTTTAGTTCTTTGTGTTAATGAACTGAAATAGCTTTACATTGATCTCTCAGGTTTTATGTTTTTGATAGCTGATAGCTGATAGCTGATAGCTGATAGCTGATAGCTGATAGCTGATAGCTGATAGCTGATAGCTGATAGCTGATAGCTGATAGCTGATAGCTGATAGCTGA
>NZ_CAMZMY010000014.1:0-123626 GCF_947311895.1 Pseudoalteromonas sp. PAR1
AGAGTCCGTATATAAGCCAGCATCTAATCTTTATTTAATAAATACTCCGTTGACAAAAAACGGGGAGTCCATATAAGTGCACAGAGGCGCTGCGCGCTACACAGAGAAAACCAAATGATCACAAAGAGGATAAGAGAGCGCTACGCTTAAGAGAAAGTAATGTTTTGGCTTTCTCATTATCTTCTCATTCACTTCTCTTTGTGAATAAACCTTCGAGCGAAATAAATTTCATGGCTACGGTATCTAAATAAGTATGTCAGCGCTGTCATTTTTGTTGCGATAGTGTTATAAATATTTAATATCTCTTTTATATAATCATCTGAATGAACAGTATTGCAGAATCGCTGTGTGCTGTGAGTGGGAAATGTTATGTCAGAAACGAATAAACAGAGCAGTATTGTGCCTATGGCGATTGTGGCCACGCTGTTTTTTATACTGGGTTTTGCTACGTGGTTAAATGGCTCATTGATGCCGTTTTTACAGCAAGTTTTGCAGCTTTCACCGTTTCAGGCATCGCTGATTATTTTCTCGTTTTATATCGCCGTGACTTTTACGGCTCTACCTTCAGCAATGATCATCAGAAAGGTAGGCTATAAAAATGGTATGGCGCTAGGTATGGCGACCATGATGGTGGCTGGTTTACTATTTATTCCTGCTGCAAAAACGCAGGTGTTTGCACTATTTTTATTTGCACAGCTTGTGATGGGGGCAGGGCAAACATTGCTACAAACAGCGGTTAACCCATACGTCGTAAGAATTGGCCCAGAAGAATCAGCCGCGGCTCGCGTTAGTATTATGGGTATATTAAATAAAACAGCCGGTGTTGTAGCACCAATCGTGTTTACCGCACTGATACTCAGCGATTTTAAAGGCTTTGTAGGTAAAGAGCTTAGCCAAACTGATATTGATGCTATGGCAAATGGTTTAATATTACCGTATTTAGGGATGGCAATTTTTATTGGTATACTTGGTTTTGCGGTTACTAAAATGCCATTGCCAGAGTTGATCGATGATTCTGATGAACAAAAACCGGGGCAAGTAAAAGAAGCGCTGAGCCATCCAAGTCTTGCATTAGGCATTGTGGCACTTTTTGTTTATGTGGCCGTTGAAGTAATTGCCGGTGATACGATTGGTAGCTTTGCGTTGTCATTAGGTGTTGAAAAATATAGTGTAATGACGTCATACACTATGGGTTGTATGGTGCTAGGTTACTTTTTAGGGGTGTTACTTATCCCACGCGTGTTATCACAGCAAGCAGCGTTGACTATTTCTGCTGTATTAGGTTGTGTGTTAACTCTAGCGATAGTTACTGGTAATAATGAAACTGTATTTATATCAACACTGTTTAGCCTAAAATCGGTACTGCCTGATACACTATTGCTCATTGCTGTGCTAGGCTTTGCTAACGCCATTGTATGGCCTGCAGTTTGGCCGCTAGCATTATCTGGTTTAGGTAAGCTAACTAGTGTAGGCTCAGGTCTACTTATAATGGGCATAGCTGGTGGCGCATTCGGCCCGTTATTTTGGGGTTTGGCAAGTGGCGGCGTAAAAAGCGCAGAAGCACAACAAATGGCTTATATTGTAATGTTGCCTTGTTATTTATTCATACTTTTCTATGCTGTTAAAGGTCACAAGATGAAAAGTTGGAAGTAATTATGGGGTTGAGGTTAGGTGTAAAGTGCACAGCCTTGAACTTTGAAAAGCATTTCTAGTAAATAGAAATAATCCCGTGTGTAATGCCACCGAAAGGTGGCATTTTTTTGCCTGCAGTTTAAGAGCCGCGCTACACAGAGAAACCAAATTATCACAAAGAGATTATGAGACGCTTCGCTTAAGAGAAAGTAATATTGTGGTTTCCTCATTCATTTCTCTTTGTGCGTAAATTAATTGAACCACAGAGTACATAGAGGCGCTGCGCGCTTCACAGAGAAAACCAAATGTTCACAAAGAGGATAAGAGGGCACTTCGCTTAGAGGAAAACAAAAAAGCATTATTATTACTTCCTCATTTTCTTCTCATTCACTTCTCTTTGTGCAAAAGAAATATTGAACCACAAACAACCCCGAACAGCCAAAGCTGACAGCTTTTAGAATTGAAATCAGTCGATGAAGATAACACTAAATCTTGAAATTAAAATAGAAAATATCAGTGAAATATAGGGATTTACTAAGGGGGAGAAGTGGGGCGACTGATGGGGCTTGAACCCACGACAACCGGAATCACAATCCGATACTTACTATTGTATCTTTCTACATCTAGTATGATTGTCGAGTAAAAAAATAAAAAAGAAAAGTATTTATCAGTAAATGGTTAGATTTAATGGTACTCCAACACTCACAGTTACTTCCATACCCTTCAGTAAGCGAAGCAAAGTGAGCGTCTATTTTTCACTAATATAAACAATGTTAATTTTATATCCATTCATGATCGTGCGGCTGAAGTTTCTCTCATCTTCACCGGGTTTTAACCTTACGAGGTGGTAACGACTGAGTATGTGGTCTCTTAATGTTGCAAAATAGATTTAAATATAATGATAGGTTCCTAATTTTCTTATTTAAAAAATGCCTGGGTATAACAATGAAGGTAAATTAGGCTTATTAAATCCATCACTATTTATTAATGATTCAAACGCTTTTTTTCGTTCTGATGCAGTGTCCTTGCCGTTAAAAAACTTTTCTAGACGTTTTCTAGACTCAGTGACCTTTTCACTGGAAAGCTGGGCATACTTATTGAAGTCAATAAATGAGAAATCTGGCTTGGTATAGCTTTTGGCTTCAGGGTTGTTTTCAATTCTAAGAGCTTTTATTGTTTCATTCCACCAAAAAGGGGTTATCAAACTTGAACGGGTGTCACATTTATTATTTAATTTTATTGTGATAATAGAGCCAGATGTTTGACATAGTAAATACCCAAGTGTTTGTCGGATTGCTTTAATATCATATTTGACCTCTCGCTTACCTTGTGTGTTTTGTGCCTTTTTAACTTTAAGTAATGAAAAGCTTTTGTATTTCCTCATATCAAACTTGTAGTTCGCAATAAGATGTGTTGCATCATTACTTGTGAAGTCGTTAAAGCTAACTTCTGTGTGTATGTTGAGATTATTAGAGTTTTCTCTATGTGATTCTGAGATGTTTATTAATTTATAATCTGTTGCATTAATTTTTTGTGGATCAAATAAGTCTGCTAGTACATTGCGCCTTCCTTGTTCAGGTAGATGTAAGCTGCGGAGTAAAACATCCCAAATTAATGGGAAAAGAGAATGGCCTAATTCACCTTGGTTGATTGTAATATGCTGCCAGGCCCCATTTCTGATGTTATCTTTCTTTGACCGTATTTTTTGAGAATGTGGGAGTATTATTGACACTACACATTCTTGGGGACATTTATCATTTTCTTCTCTTTTTGGGGGGAATACTTTATCTACAAATGTTACGAACTTCTGAAAATCGCTTATGTAGTCATAGTAAGTTGACTGTTTGTCGCAAGAATAGGTAGAGTTAAGTTTCCAAGTGTTTTCAATTTTTTGGGAGTTGATGCTAGGTTTAAGCCTATAATGGCTAATTAATTTTAGAAGTTCATCAAAGTTTAGATTATCTATAGAGGCATCAGCTAGCTTTTTTCCCTTGCTAACTTCTCTTAATAATCGTTGTAATTCAGTGTTGCCTGCATTAACAATTTTATTTTCTATCTCAATGCTCTGATCGCTATTGATTAAACTATTAATGTTGAGTAACTGCCCTATTAAGTTTTTATGACTTTTAGTTATTTTATCCGTTAGCAGTAAGTTTAAATGCACATCAAGTGGATTGGTTTCTGAGCTCATCTAGGAAATTCCTATTTTCGAATTATTGACGATAGTTTTGAGGTTGAATGCTTTTTTAATAGTTGAAAGAGCTAAACATGAAGCACAGAATTAATCTAACAAAATCATTAATCGAAAGTCTAGAATCAAATCCCAATAAAGAATATGTTGATTTAGTTGAGCCGAGCTTGAGGGTTATAAAATCGCAAGCTAAAACAACATTAATTGCACGTGTTTTTTGGAAGAGACAACGGTACTATGAACGGCTTGGAACATTTCCACATTTAAACATATCAACAGCTAGAAAAATTGCGGCCAAGTTTAAGCTAGATGTACAGTTAGGTACTTATGAATGTGTTCGTCAAAGCAAGCAGTTTTCATACTTTTATCAAAAGTGTTATGTACCACATATAGCAAAGAGTATTCGTAGCAGTTCAGATTACATTGATAAATTAAAAAATGTATTCCTACCTGTACTTGGAAGTAAACGGCTTGCTGAAATCACTCGCAATGATATCAATTCGGTACTAATGGCTAGACAAAAAAAAGTATCGCCAGCTACTGTTAATCGAGATTTATCTGCAATAGCTTCGCTATTTAAGTTCGCAATACAAGAGGGACAAATTCTCGAAAGCAAGAACCCAGTTAAGCAAATTAAAAAGCTTCCTGAGCATAACCAAAATACCAAAACCTTACCAAACAGGGCACAAATAAAGCGTATTATTGATTACTGCAAGTTATGCTCTGAAGAACATTTTTTAGCGAGTCGTTTTATATTACTTTTGATGTATACAGGTTGCCGTCGTGGGGAGTTACTTCAATTAAAAAAGGTTAATATTGATTTAAATGAGAAAAAAGTCACTATCTCAAAAACTAAATCAGGCCACCCTTATCAAATTCCTATTAACGATAAAGCAATGCAAGTTGTTAATGATTTAATGGCTTTTACCTGGAATGAGTATTTATTTCCATCATTAAACTCCATTACCAAACCAATGGCACCTCCAAGGCGTTTTTTAGTTAAATTAAAAACTGATCTAAGCCTTGATGAGTTCACCTTTCATCATTGCCGCGCAGTGTTTGCAACAATTGTTGCGTATGACAATGTCTTTTTGGCACAAAAGCTACTAAATCACAAGGACATAAAAACAACTAGCCGGTATCTATACGCCGATATGGAGTCGCTAGCTACTGCTTCACAAGAGGCGGTTAGTTCTTTCACAAGGTAAACAAGCCATACACACATGAATTAAAAATCTAGGAAATTTTTGTTTTGCAACATTCATTTTACTCACTCTTATATTCTTTGATTATCGAATTAAAAATGAAATAGGAAATTAAATGGCAAAAGAAAATAGTATTAAATTTTTAACGATAGAAGAGTTAGCACTTAGGTGGCGTGTATCTAAATCATGGGTTGATAAAGCTAAAGCTTTACATCCTGAGATGTTACCTAATTACATAAAAATTGGGCGGTTAATTCGATTTCCGCTAGATGAAGTGATTAAGTATGAACAACAGTCTTTAAATCAGGTTGAGGGCGAATGATGGATATTGATGATGATAAGTTAATTGAGTTTTATAAGAATGATTTAGTTCTGAAAATTTCTGCTGGAGCAATCATTCCTGAAGGTTTAATTGCTACACCTGATGGCCTACTTGTAGGGATTCGATTAGCATTGAATGAAAAAGAATTTCCGTTAAACCTGGACCTTATCAATAAGCTTTTAAGAACAATGCAAACAGAATTGTTAAAGCAAGGTGTTGCTATAGAGAGTAAAGAGGCAAGGAAGTTAATAGATTATGCCGCTAAGTGGATTAATTCAGAGAGTTTGCTGGTGAAATATATAAAGCCAATACGAAATGGTTTTATTGATAATTCTCTTATATATGTCTTAGGTCGTCGTGTTTTTATAAATGATGAACAAGCAAAGGGGTGTAAAGCTTTGCCCTTCGAACTACCAGGAACATTAGATTCGGCATTTGAACCGAAAGGATGTAAAGAGGCTTATTACAATATCATCCTTAATAAGCTAGCACCATATTTTGTCGTTGTTACTGTATTAATCGCATTATCAGGCTGTCTTGTTGAGTTTGTAAACATTGATGGGGGAGGCTTTCATTTCTTTGGTCCATCTGGTGTTGGTAAAACGATACTACTAAAAATAGCTGCATCAGTTATAGGGTCATCTGCTGCACCTGATCAAGGCTCTCAAGATGGTTGTTATATGTTGAGTTGGGGAGCAACGAGGAACGGTATAGAGGCTAAGTTCAATCTTTACAATAATGGATTATTAATTTTAGACGAACTTGGTAAGTATGTATCTAATAACTTTGGGGAAGATGTTTATAGTCTTGCCGGTGGTGCTTTTAAGGAGAGAATGAATTCAGAGCTTGAATCGTCAGCCGTTTCAAAGCCTGTTAGCTTCATGCTTTTATCTAGTGGTGAGCTTTCTGCGCAAGAGTTAATCATGCGAAGAGGTGGGTCTTCTTTAGGCCAAGGTAAATCGGTTAGGATGCCTGGGATACCTATAAATAGCAGTGATCTTAATTATCCAGCATTATTTCCTGATTCAGAAATGGCTTCGAAAGCATTTGATGATGCTATTAATGAAAATAGTGGAATTTTATTCACAAGTTTTATCACAGCGCTTCTCAATCATAAATCAACATATAGTGAACTAAGAGAAGATGTTAGAGAACGATTTGAATCTACCTTAGCTGAAATGAAGGTTATGTTCCCGAATAATGGCTCGATTGAGTCGCGAGTTCTTAAACGATTTGCTTTATTCGTAGTTGCAGGTCAGTTAGCAAATGAGTTTGGTGTATTACTGTGGAGCAAGGAGAGAATTATGGATGCTATTTCATTTGTATATGAACGTTACTACAGCTATGAGCCAAATAGGCTGAGTGATGCAGAGATTGCCTTAAAGCTCATAAAACAAAAGTTACAATCTGAGCAAGGTAATTTTATTCGAGTCAAATCGACCTCAGTGCCTAATAAACATTATGGGTATATTAGTGATACTCATTATTACATTTATCCAGAGACCTTTAAGCGTTGGCTTAGCTCTGCCAATGAATCCGAAGTTATTCAACTTTTAGTAGATAAGAATTTTCTCAAAAATGAACCTGGGAGAAACACCCTAAGAACAACAGAACATTTACCAAAGCAAGCTAATGTTAGAGGCGCCAATAGCCACAATCATAGGAGAGAGACCTTCTTTTGTATTGCCCGTGAAATTATATCGTTAGAGTTTGATTAATATCGAAGCTGACAATAACTAATGAAACAGGCGAAGTTTTTATGTATCGGCTTGCTCTATTCCAACTTGGTTTTACTCACATATGATGGAGAAGAGTAATTAACTATGAGAGATAAGATCAAGCTTAACTGTTAGATTTAATCATTTTGGGGCTAAAGTGAGTTGTAAAAGTTACTTAATTAATCAAATAAGAAAAGCTGTAAGAGATGGTGCATTACCCAGGGTGTTCACGACTAAGGATGTCAAAAATTGGGTTAGAGTGTATGGGATTACGAAGCATGATGGAGCTAATTTCGCTGAGAGTAGCATATCTTCGATATTATCAAATTCTTCAAGGAAAAATATTGGCTCTTCATGTAGGAATAAAAAAATGCTGAGATCAAAAGCAATCAATGGAGTAATAAGATGTTATTGGTTTCCATAGTGTAAGATTTTTGGTAGGTTTGCTCTGTTGGTTGAATGATTAGTGCTAGATACTATATTCCTTGTGAGCAAACCATATTTTTAATACTCTCTCAGAGTTTCTTGTTTCAAACTACCTCCCGCATTTCCCGCATTTCCCGCAAAAAATTCTACATTTGAATTTTTAAACCTAATTATATTTATCAATTTGAAATATTCGGGAATTTTATTTTTTCTTAAATTTTCTTTTGGTTATAGTTACATTGGAAGATGTAAGCTAAGCATTTAATCAATAGTTAAATAGCAGTTTTATTTTGTAATTTTGAGCTTTCCGTCAAATTAGTAGTGAGTAAATTACAAAATAAAACTGATATGGTGTAGTTTTAACTTGCTTTGGGTAACAATTATGTAGATTAAAATCTTAAGGAAATTGATGTTTAAAGACGCAAAAAAACTCATACAGAATAGTATCTATGATAAGGCGTTAAACTCACCTGATGTAACTACCAAAACAAAGAATGTAATTAAAAGCCATAAGACGTGGCTAGATAGCTTTAAAACAGTTGGCGACATTTATCGATTTTTGCAGTAGGCAATAAATTCAAACTCTGGGAAAAGCTTAAGAGTTGAACTAGAGCACAATAATATAAATACTTATGATTATATAATCAGTAAGTTTGAAAAGCAGTATAGATCTGAATTAACGTTGGTGACAAAGCTCGCAGACTTTAAGCACAGAGAATCTTATATCTCTCGTGAGCTTTTGATGTCTATTGGTAAGTATGACACTCGTTTAGGGGGAATACAGCTACATGAGAGCTAAGGTACTACCAAAGAAATTGTTATTAAAGCTACCTGATAATTAATAAAAGCAAGTTCATGGACTTATGGAGCTTGTCTTTGTATTAAGAAACAAGAGCCTTGTTAATATGAATTGGGGTGTAAGGTTAATTAATTTAATTGGATGTATGACGATAGTATGAATGTTGTGTACTTTATAGGTAATGGGTTTGATTTAAATCTTAATTTGAAAACTAGTTATCAAGACTTTTTAGAATTCTATAAAAAAGTTAAAAATGATTCACCTAAGATATTCGAGTTCAAGAGAGAAATAGATGAAAACTACTTAGATTGGGTCGATCTGGAAGTTAACCTAGGTAAGTATACGGAAAAGCTTGGCTCCTCAGCATGTTTTGAGGAAATACACAGAGATCTGATTGATGAACTTGCTAACTACTTAACATTAATTCAAGATGATTTTTCAAAAAAATATCTTCACAAAATAGATAAAAATAAATTTATTAAAGACCTTTATTCACCTGAAAAATATTTGGACACTGCAAATTACAGAGCGATAAATAGTTATTTTAAAGCACAAAAAAATATTAGAGATGTAACTATAATCACACTTAATTATACGGATATTATTGAGTCAATATTAGACTTGAGTAAAGGTAAAGCTAGGTATTCTAATATCCCTGTTGATATGTCTTCTTCAGCTCCAACTGAAAAGTTAAATATACAACAAATACTTCACTTACATGGAACTGTAGAAGAAAATATGGTTTTAGGAGTAGACAATATTAATCAGGTTCTGAATGAGAATTTAAAAACAGAGCTAGATGTGCAAGAGTCTATTGTTAAACCCTTGTGCAACCGTGTAAGTGGTCATGCGATTGACCAAGATTGTATACGCCGATTAAATAGTGCTAATTTAATATGTATTTTTGGCTCTTCTATTGGTGAAACCGATGAAACTTGGTGGAAGTTGATAGCGGAACAAGTGAAAAAAAGGGACTGTAGGCTTATTGTGTTTATGCATGAGCCAAACCTAAGCAAAAGGAGAGGTCAAGAAAAACGCAGGCTTGCAAGAGCGTGCTGGAAACGTTTTTCTAATGATGAACTTCCTGAAAATAGAGTGTTCTTTGCATTTAATAAAGAAATGTTCAAGCTTTAAAAAGCTGATTTTGCGCGTATATAGTTGGGAATGTGAAAGAAATAAGCGAATAGAAGCTTCGCAAGGATTAGAAAATAGTTTTGTAATTAAAGCATGCCAGTAATTTTATAGCCTTTTGTCGTGCTCGTTCAGATTCATTTTTAGGCAAAAACATTTGAGAGCCAAAAGACGGCTCTGTTTAATGTTTTCTCGAGTAGCCTGACAATATAAGGGACAATTATTTACTTTTCTTGATTTACTATATTTGTGAAATTCTACATTCCCAACATAAAGGTTCGAAGTTGAAAGCCTTTTCCATTTCTTCAGCGCTATAAATGGATAATTCTGGGGTATCTAAAGCATTAGAAACAATTGCTAAACGCCATAGCGGATCAACAGACTTAGCACGCTCATTTCTGGAAAGGAAAAAGCGCTGCTCATCAAGTGAAGTACCTTTAACTTCGATTTTTACAACCGCCTTATTCTTTTCTGCAAACAAGTCATAACCACAATTGTCACTTTGCCGATCTGAAATTGAGTATCCTTGATTTTCATAGTGGGCAATAACATATTCAATAGCTGCAAGCTCTACTTTTTTACGTCTCAGTGGATCAGGGAAACTGCTGGAATTTACCTCTACTTCATAACTGTCCTCTGCCGAAAGAAACAGTATCCCACTAACTGTTTCTGCTGTACGGTGTTTGCGGTGTTTTTCAATAACTTCTGGATCTTGTGAAAATATATCAGCTTTATATTTGCCTAGGAACTTCCAAGAATTGGCAGCCTTTTTTAGATAAACAGGTACATATTCCTGCTGTTCCACAAATAACCTGGCCCTTTTCTTAATATTTACACCATTACCCACAACAATAATTTCAGGTGCTTCGGGATTCAGCTTTGTTGTAATGGCTAAACCTTTAACGATATTGTTCTTGGTTCGAATATAAGAATCTCCGCCTGCCAGCTTTTCTGAAAGTTGAGTAGTAGTCAAAATGGTCATTGTATTTCCATAGTTATGAGTAAATCGGCTAGTTTTATATTGCTCTGATGCTAAATTTTATTACTAACAAAATTGTTAACTAATTACTACATATATCGAAAGTTGGTCATTTCTCTTTTCCTTAAGAAAAAAAGAGTAACTGGGTCGTACTTCTAGTTATATGATAGATTTTGAAAATTTGATAAAAAATTATTAGAGTGATGAACGTTGTTATCAATAATATTTATATTGTCATCTTAAGTATAAATGCTTTTCTTTATTAAAATTAATAAGTTGTATTAATCCATGGTTCAATGTTGTTTTCTCAGGATGTAAGGCGAACTTTATCTATTCTTATATTTTATCAATAATTTGAGAGTAGTTATTATTATTTGAAATCAAGTAAAAATCACTGCTCGCACCTTCAGTAAATGAGCAAGCGAGAACTAAGAGCCCCTTCTCACTAATAAGACCCTCAACGTCTTCTGCCCAAAGGGCAAAATTTTCAATCGAGCTTTGTGGGTTTTGTATATTGTAGGCTCGGTATGCCAGCATATAATTTATGGTGCCTGGGTTTTGAGCTTTGTAGTCAATAAGCGCCTCTTGGCTTTCTAGTATTTTATACCCTGATTGACACTCCTCAAGACACTGCATAAGTTCTCCAAAGTCAATCTCAACGAATGTGGCACTTTCAACGATGTCTATAAGTTTATATAGCAGCTCATCAGGATAAGCATCACCAACTCGGCTTTTTAGGAGCTGATAAAGCTCGTCAATTTCTTCTTTTAAAAATGGAACCCATTCTCTTCCCATCTACTGCTCCTTATTAGGTTACTGTTACTTGGTGTTTAAAGTAATCACTCATTTGATTTCAAAGCTAATTTAAGCAAATGAGTGTGGCATGTTGTTAACTATATTACCAACAAAGCTAACAACAGATTTCTATATTTTAAAAGTTATAGCTCTTATTCCTTCCCTTTTAAAAAGTGACTAGGTCGTTTTTTGAGTATGCTAATACTTAGATCAAGGAGATTGTCTATCTTAGATTAGAATGTATTTGGAAAGTTAGTGTAAGCTTACAGATATAATAAATCTTTGTTGCTAGAATCCCCAAGGCAGCCAATTATCAAATTTAAGCTTTTCCTCCATAGTCATCTCAAGTATCCATAAAAAGTTATTCGCATTCCCGTCAAAGTCACCAATCAAACACCCTGCCACAAATTGATGGCAGTTATCGAATAACAAGTTATATTTTCGTGATGTATTAAGCTTCTTTTTGGCTCTATTAGACGCTATATTTGACCCTACGGGCTTTTTACCACAACATGATACATTTATCGTTGAAGCCGTAGTGCCTGCTGTGAACCTTTCAGGACTGACCATTTCTACTTGACCCTTACCGTTTAGGTGAACAATCTGGTTGCTACCTATGTATATGCCTGAGTGACTTGCTAAGTTAGAGAATAAGTCACAGTAGACAACACTACCTATAACTGGTTTGACACATTTTCTCTCAAACTTATCTAACTGATGAATAATACCTATCATTTTAATATCCATAAATTGAAGTTTATAGCGCCAACCGGATTAGTAACTCGATTACCATTGATTTGAGGTTTTTAGAGCTACTGACATTGATTGACGCCGTCGTTGGCTTGGTGAGTTAGGGGCGCTTACTAGAAGAAAGTAAGCGCCCTAGTTACTGTCTATACTTGGGCTAGTTGGCGTAGACAGTTGTTGTGTAAACATCCATTTTAAAATAAGTGATAAAGTTACTGATGCTTAAGTCACATAACGACTGTGCAGTGTCACCTTTAAGTAATCCGCAACCGGCTAAATAAACTTCACCTTCATTAAAGTTTAGGTTTATATCTGGTCGCAATTCACTTGCATGGTTTATTGCGTGGCAGTCCGTGAAAGTTACGAGTTGCCAATTCTCCTCTGCCTTTTCTAGGTTAATAAACACGGGGTGAAACCCACCTTTTTCATAAGAATAATTAGTATCTTGAAAAGAAAGGTTTATACACTTATCCGTGGGCTTTATGCTATTGATGGCAACTTTTCTAATAATCACCAACAAGTCATCGCTTACAGTAAAGTAAGTCGGCTTGGTTATGTTCATAATGTGCTTCTAATTGAAAAAAGTTGAGGGGTAGGTGTTAAGCAAGCTGGTATGCGCTAACGACAGAGGTGTTGTGTTACTTAGCTTGCCACAGTTGGTTGTGGTAGCGGCTTTAACTTGTTTAAAGCATCTTGCTGATTAGTGATGAGGGGATTTACTTGATGTGAATAAATTCCTTTTTCAGCAGGTACCAACAACGCGATATCTTTGTCTCTTAAAATAGCCGCCAGGAAAGATGCGTTGTTACTAGAAGCTCCGTTTATTACTGACTTAAATATACTGGATTTAAAAGGTTCGTCTTTGTGCTTATCTAGCAACGTGTAAATAGCTTCCATGCTTATCCACTCTTTAGAGAATAGTCCTGCATCACTATTGCTGGTGGCACGAATGTAAAGTCCTTTATCTTGCTTATTTCTAGCAAGCTCAAATCCAATCGTTCCATTTGATTTAGTTGATAACTTACCCGTGAGCCCGACTAATACTGTGTGGTAATCGAGATCAGCTGCATCTGATTTTTCAATGCTAACTTCACTTTGTTCAAAAACGTCAGAGTTAGTTTTAGCATCTTTTTTATCTTGTGTAGACATAATGTTTCCTTAATAAAGTAATTAACATAGTTAGGGTTGTTTGTGCGAGATAGCGGGTTATATAGGGTTTGTCACCATCACAGATGACATGTATAAGCCCGTTAATAAGAGGCAAGAAAGTGAGCTTTGATGGGTTCTGAAATAACCACATAAATACCTCCTCCATTGTCTTGAGTAATAAGTAAGTAAACACTTAAGTCATAATTAAGCTTTTCAACAAACTCAGGGTTATCCAGCGCTTCTTTTAAAACGCTTATGAACTGTTTACTCAGGGTGTGTTTAATGAGTTCTATATCGTCGTGGTGGGTAAATACGACTAAAATTGTTGAGCATGTTTGCCAAAACTCATTTGCTTCATGCTCAGTTGAAAAGGGGAGGTAGAGTTGTTTTACAAGCTCCTCACTGATTTCGTCTTTAAGTGATAACTCATTTCCATTTGGTATTCGATTGAATAATTGCATTGGTTTTCTCCAATAAAAAGCCCATTCCAATAGAAGGAATGGGCTAAATTGATAATTGATTGTGCATTGACTTTTTCAGAGTCGATAATCCAAATAGTGAGGGTTTTACTATTCAAATAGGTCAGATAAGTGTTCACTTGTGCGCTTAAGTGATTCAGATGTTAGTTTGGCATAGCGTTGCGTGCTCACAATTGATGCATGGGCCAATTGCTCTTGTACTAATCTCAAGCTGACACCTGAGCTAACTAGGTTTGATGCAACAGAATGACGTAGGGTATGAATACACACATCTGTATCATCGATGTTTGCGTGCTTTAGTAACTTTTTAAATGTCTTTTTTACACAGCGCAATGGCTTACCAGCGACCTTACTTGCAAACAAGTAAGGGTTGTTTCTTTTGAGCGGAACTACAGCAATAAAAGATAATAAGAGGTCAGTAATATGTACAGTGCGAGGCTTACCTGTCTTGGTGGTAGGGATATAAATAATCCTATTTTTGATATCAATATCTTTTACTTTAATATTCGACACTTCAGAGCGTCTAAGTCCTGTTAATGCAAGAGTCGCAATAAATCCAGAGATGGTTTTATTTGAGTATTTTTTACATTCAGCTAATAGGCGCTTTATTTCGTGTTTAGTTAGGAAGCGGGTTCTTGCGTTGTTTAATTTGTATAGCTTTACTGGCTTACATACATCTTTCTCTACTACGCCAAGCTCTTTTGCATAGCGAGTCATAGACTTCAAAAGCAATAGAACTTGATTACAGGTCGCTGGAGCATAGGTTTTACCATATTTATTGAGGGTTTCAGTTAACTCAATGTGTAATTTCTGGACCTCTATAGTCGTTAGGTCTCTGTATTCCAAGAGTGCAAAACGCTTGTGTAATATCGAGTCCCAACGGTAAAGATCATCGACCCATGTTTTCTTTCGTTTCTTAATCATGGGTAGGTAATGTTCTTTAAAAAACTCTCCCATAGTCATGTGCAATAGTTTGTCATTGCTAGACTTTGGATTTTTGCCTTCTAATAAAGTTAATCGGTGCTTTTGTGCGACTTTTCTAGCTGTAGCAACGTTGATATCACCAAATTTACCGAGCGCCATGCTTTGCTTTTTACCCTGATAGGTATAGCGAAATAAAAAGCGTTTGTTACCTGATTTGCCGACTAAGCACTTCAGGCCTGTAATCTGCGTATCACTGTATTCAGACTCGGTTGACTTTGAGTTTCTGGGATTAGATGGAAGTGATGCAATTTGTTTATCGTTGAACTTAAATTGTTTATTCATATTAACCTCCTGAATATATTCAAATGGTTAATATATGTTTGAAAATAATGGTTAATTCGGTTTTATCTGTGAATCAAAAGATCGAAAAGAGGCTGTTTTATTCATTTTATGTTAGGAATATAGCTCTACAAATCAGACGAACGGCTCATAGTGCTTTTTGGTCGGATTAGCTTGTGTCGCTAGGAAAGTTTTGGGATAGTTTGATGGAGCCATAATGGATACCTCACACAAGAATTTAATAAAGCTCATAGAGGTTTGTTGTTTTTTAAATATTTAAAATCCCTAATACTACCAACCTTTTTTGATGGAAGTTAGGGTGTAAGGGCTGGTTTATCTGAATCGAATGCCAGGGCAGAGAACGCTTGCATAATTGATATTCGAGAGCAAAAGCACTCGATGCAATGAATAGAACTATTTTTGTGAAAAATTTAAGGAAAGTAATGTCAAATACTGCGACAGAGAAGCCAAAGGATAATTATACTAGACGATTTTTGATTTTTGGACTACCTAAATTTTCATCCTTAAATTTATTTACTCGAAAGGCTATTAAATAAAAAACACCGGCCAAAGAATTGACCTTAAATTAAATACCTGTCAAAATTTGTGGAGGATTTAAGATACCAATGGGATGGTGCCTCACAAAAAAAATTGTTAAGCCCTTCTGTGGCATCTACCAAGATAAATTCAAATGAAAAAAATACACTCATCCCAAGTTAAACTAGGAATGAAAGTTGTTAAGATCGATAAAAGTTGGTTAAGCACTCCTTTCATTAGACATCGTTTTGTGATAAGCACTGATAAACAGCTAAGTGAGCTTAAAAGAGCCTCCTTGAACCTTTATATTGCTGATGAAAAAAAAGATGTAAACATACTAGGCTTGAAAAAACACTCACCTGAACAAAGTGGTACTAAGTTAATTGAGCGTTCTTTTAAACTGTTGAGTATTGTGCTTAATGAAAATCGGGCTAGCTCCTATCTCAACTCGTATAAAATTAAATTAGTCGTGAACTCACTTGTTATTCAAGTCTTAAAAGATGATAAAACACATGTCTACCTAGACAATATACATTTTAATTCCTCAGGAATTGCTAAAAAGTCTTTACGAGTTTTGATTATTTATTTGACATTTTGTAAGTACCTCGGAATAAATAAAGATAAATTAAAAATTATAGGCTATGCAGCTTTATTACATGATATTGGGATGTTGTATCTACCAATTGATATCAATAATCAGAAAAGACTGAATACTAGTGAGAAGGAAGCAATAAAATCTCATACAGTTCTTGCAGTACAGCACATAAAAAGTAACACAAAATTTTCTGACTTTGTATGCAAGATAATAGGGTCTCATCATGAAAACTACAATGGTAGTGGTTACCCTAACGGTCTCAAAGGGCGACAGATAAATCTTTATTCCAGAATGCTTTCGTTAACTTGTGCTTACGAAGCAATGACGCGTGTAAGAGGGTATAGACCTCAATTAAAACCTATTGATGCTCTAAGTGAGATTCTGAAATCATCAGGAATTATGTTTGATCCTCGCCTTGTTGCTCGATTTATTGAGATGATGGGTATATACCCAGTCGGCACTAAACTTCAGATTATCAATGGTGAAAAAGTTGAAGTTTTAAAGCGAACTCACGAAAATCATTATTTTGTTAGACCTTGCAAAAGTAATACTGAGGACGCTTACATTTTAAAAAGTAATTCATCGATAAAGGTTATAAATGAATAGTTTAAATTTTGTCATCAATGCTACCTCTTCAAACGACTCTTTATTAGATAATAACGAAGAGTTATGCAGTAAAAGATGCAATAAATGCGATTTATTCCCCTACGACAAACTTAGTAGTAAAGGAATAATTAAAACGACCGGACTTCGCACACTTCAAATCTTTGGCCAGCAATATAAAGTTAGCTCACATGGGTATCGACTAACTTGCGCACTAGTGCGTCATCACAATAGTATTTTGTCTAAAGAATATTTAATAAAATATGCTTGGCCAGATTCCAAAGTGGTAAGCAATAATTTAAATGTTGCAATCTCTGATCTACGCATTTTATTCAAAGATACCAGCATTAATATTACTAATTACAGAAAAAAAGGTTACGCCCTATCGTTATAATATTATAATTTATCTTTTTACTTTAATTGGAGCTATTGCTTTAAATAGCTCTAATTAAAATAGAAACTAGGCAGACCCTATTTATATTTAATATCGTGCTTGTATTAGTTAAAAATATTTCTTGTTATTAGACTTCATATTCAATTTTATTGTGGAGCCTTAATTGAACACTAGTTTTTTATAATCATAACCTTCATATGATAAGTTACTCGCGAATTCAAGTCCGAAGTGCACCACTCGCTAAATTAGGCTGCTTTGCGTAATTCATCGAATATTACCGCTGGTTGCCTAAACCCTAGACATTTTCTCGGCCTCGCATTGAGCGCCTTTTCTATGTGCGCAATTTGCTTATCTGTCACCGTTCGTAAATCAGTGCCTTTGCGAATATATTGACGCAACAAGCCATTAAAGTTCTCATTTAACCCTCTTTCCCATGATGAGTAGGGGTTAGCAAGGTAGATGTCGGTTTTTAGCTTGTCTGAAACATGCTCATGTTCACAAAACTCACTCCCGTTGTCTGCGGTTATCGTATGAACATGGCGTCGATAGCGCCACAGCATACCTATCATTGCTCTGCTCACTTGCGCTGCACTTTTTGCTGGCACTTTGCGTATCAGGTAAAACTTACTTGTACGCTCGACTAAACTAACGATTGCTCCCGTACCATGCTTGCCAAGTACTGTATCCGCTTCCCAATCACCAAATCGTGTCTTAGTGTCAACAATCGCAGGCCTATGTTCAATGCCAACACGATTTGGGATGATGACACGTTTGCTTCGGCTGCCTTTACGATAACGTCTGTGCCCTTGTCGCAGATGTTTGTATAGCTTGCCACCACTCAATTTATCTTTTTGAATATAGCCATAAATCCATTCATGACTCACAGGATGCCCGATAATTTTGCTTACACCCGCAACCTGCTCAGGGCTCCATTTTTGCTCCAATCCAAACTCAACGAACGCAATTGTAAGTGCTGGCATGGAATACTTGGCAGCTAGATGTTTTCGTTTACATGCCTTTGAATGTGCAACCTCAGGCAAGTAATGACTTCGAGTACTATTGCGCCTAACTTCACGACTTATAGTGCTGTGGCTCACTTTTAGCCTTTTCCCTATCTCTCGATAGCTAAAACCCTCGCGTAAGTAGGCCTCAATCTGGTATCTCTACCCTTCGATCAACTGCTTGTAACTCATGGTATCTACTCTTGTTTTTTGGCGATTACAGAGTACCACCAACAGGCAGTTGATCTCTTCTCACCGTTTAACCATGAGTGGTGCACTTATTATCTGAATTCGGGCTTTAAGATTAATTATAAATTTTATAATTCTTATTGTTGTGAATATTTGTAATAAAATGTAAACAAGGTTTGAATCTTATATTCAACAAAGTTTAAAGCTAAGGGAAAAAGCAATGAATTGTATACTTAACACAAGTTGTAGTATTGAAAAAAAGTTCTTTCTGGATTTGGCATTTGATTTATCTGAACAATGCTTAAAACTTTTAGAAAATGATGATCGGATATTCTTTCCAATTTACTTAAATCTTTTAAGGGATATATGCAGTAATTTATCAATTGGATTTTACTTTCCTATTACCTCTAATTTAGATAAAGAAATGAAGTCTTTATTAATAGCACTAAATGGAAGGATATATAATGAAAACATTTATGAATACCATAGTTTACCTTCAAATTTTAAGAGCAATCAGCTAATTTCCAAGTTTGCCATTTGAGAGTCAGTAAATTTTTATAAATAGGTTATAGTTATCATGAACGCTTCTGTAGATTTAATCAAGATTTCAAGTGCACAAAGCTGCATCCATTTTTGTAAAAGGTGCCCGTTAAATAATGAGATTAACTATGAAAAGAAAATCCAATTAATCCCAAATAGCCAGAATATATTTATCGATGGAATTAAGGTTGTTTTATCAAATCGGGGGTTTAGGTTGCTTTGCGCATTAATAAATAATATTAACAAGCCTCTTAGTTTTTCATATTTAATTGAATACGGTTGGCCAGATTGTAGCGTCGTTAAGAACAACCTTACAGTAACCATATCAGAAATGAGAACAGCCTTGCGCTTTTCTAGTTTTGAGTTAGTAAATATTAGAGGTGTGGGCTATATGCTTACTGACCATCAAACAGTTTCTTAATATTTGGATAATATTATGCATTACCTAAAAAGTTTTAGTTTTCATTCAGATATTTGGGGGAGTGTAGACCTTCAACCTCGTCTCGAAAAAATATCAGCTTCTTATAGCAGTTATGACAGTGCTGGAATAGTTTGCTCTGTAACTTCACAAAAGGGAAAAATTAATGCTGAAATCTTTTTTTCTAGTATAAGCAATTGCGAACAAGTTGAAATTTTTAGGTTGCTATTAAACATTATATTAGCTGACATAAGAAATCTTAAGTACACAATCAGCTTAAATACACCTGATTCGGTAGTTAAGAATCTTAGTCAATTTTTTAAAGTTTTTGAATGCAACCCACAGCAAAAGATAGCACTTGAGCTAAATGAAAGAAACATTGACCACCTGACAGAGACTGACTTTAACACATTAAATTCAATTAACAATTTTTCCAATATTTTTTTATGGCTTGATGATTTTGGTACTGGTCAATCAAATTTCGAGATTGTGATTTCTAACAAAATATCTTTCAGCGCTATTAAAGTATCAAAAGAGTTGTTTTGGGAGTTATTTAGTAGTGATAAGAAGTTTTTGCAAAGTTTATTAATTTATTTAGGGAAGAGGCATAAAGTAGTTGTTGAGGGGGTTTGTTCTACTAAACACTTTGACTTCTTGTCTCAAATTAATAATGTCTTTATGCAAGGATTCATATTCATGCATAAAGATGAGTTTGTGCTTAATGATTAGAATTTATTGACTCTATCAGGTTTATTATGAATAAAAATATCAGAAAAAAAATTATTGCAGAGATTCAGCATCTCATATATGAGATAAATGAACAAGATACTCGTATTAATTTGGAGCAACTGAAAAATTTATTTAATAAAGAAAATGATATCGATTTATGCTATTTAACTGTATGTTTGAATTTATTGAAAGTATTAGTAAATGAGTTAGGTAAAAAAAAGGAACATACTAATTGTAGTGAGATCCTTACTGATGAGGAGAAGTCTTTCTTAAATACGATTTTGCATTGAGCAATACAAAAACTTGTAGCAAATATATTGCAGTAACTTAAAATTAATTAGAAGCATAGCAAAGTTAAAAAAGTTTTTAGTGTTATAGTTTTGGTCTTTATTGTTATTTTTAAAATTTTATACCCTTGTTACAAAGTTGGTATATTCAACCATCTTAATTTTCTATACAGTTTTAAACAATCATAATTTACGGGTGCTAGCTCTGTAATTTAAAAAACATATATGATACCTGATTAATATTCAATCCCACACTATGCTTACTTTTTTGTTTTTTCTTTAAATTCGCATAAATCTTCGATGATACATGAACCACACTTAGGTTTGCGTGCAGTACAGACGTATCTACCATGAAGGATAAACCAGTGATGCAAGTTAAACATGAACTCTGTCTTATTCGGCGTTTTTTTATGATGTCTTGTTCTGTTTGATCCACTGTCTTACCTTTAGCATAACCAGTACGATTAGCAAGGCGTTGGATGTGGGTGTCAACTGCTAAGAAGTATCTACCTTCATTATCTTTTAGCCAAGCAAAAGCTTGGTTTGATGCTAATCCAGAATACAAGAAAGTATGTATGATATTGGATGTTCATCTATCTCAATTTTACACAGGTTCAACTAATTGGCGTAAAGATGCCACTGTGAAGTTAATATTTGGTAAGAACCAATCTAAAGGAAGGGTTTCTGTCACACCAAATAAGGATAATGTTCGCATAAGGTTTGCACCATTAAATAGCTCTAAAATTATAAATGAAGAATTTATCAATTTTGATTTAGGTAAACTGCCTAGTGGTTGCGCGATAAAAGTTAGAGAGGTTGATAATATTTTTGATTATTACATACCTAAAAATGCTAACGACTTTCAATCATGTTTAGCCATTATTGATAAAGTCCTTGATAGGTTTGAGTTTGATAATTTTAGAACTCCCTCTGCTGAATGCTCGACAGATATGTGGAGTAATGATGCGGATACTAAAATAGTTAGACGAAAACTATCTGAATTTACCTCCGTTGTTCTTCGTGAACAAGAAATGGAGAAGCGATTTGTTAGATGGCTTAAATCTTCAAAAGGTATAGATGCTAGCTCTCAAGATACAGATGGTTTATTTAGAAGAGATGTTGTTTATACTGAGGATAATAGGTATGTAGTTGCGGAGCTTAAGTACACTAACTCTGTAATTCAAAATATCGAGATGGCCATTGGGCAGCTTTTACGATACACACTTCATCCTAATATACAAAAACAAGGTGAAAAGTTGATTGTAGTATCAGGAGGGGTTGAACCAACTGATACTGATTTCAAATTTTTTAAAAATATTAATAAATTTATAGAATTAGATTTTGGTTTTATTTCCGAATCACCAGAGTATTCAGGTAATTTTATTGAGCTAAATTACGATTAAGTAATTGAATAGAAATCATATTTGTAAGGGCTATTAACATCCACGAAGGTCAGAAAATAGGGTGGAATCTTTCCTCTGTAAAGCGTTTCTGTTTGTTGGCGAATTTGTATGCAATCTCGCTTTTGGAACATAATTGAGCTTTTGATTGTGCTAATTGATAGTCCATCAATTATTTAGGCCTGAAATTTCTGGTCTGTCACCAACTACACCTCAAACTTAGTGTGATGGAGACACTATGAGTCAAAATAGTTTTTGGAATGCTCAATATTACATGATTTAGTTTTAATATTTATATAGTCGAATGGAAGTATGTGGGTGGAATGAAGTCAAGAGATGATTTTTCAAAGGCTACTAAGAAGGAGCTGGCAGAGAGAGTGGGCCATTTGTGCTCTAATCCTGAGTGCAGAGTACTAACAAAGGGTGCAAAAACTGATTCTAATGGTACTGTTGGAATAGGGGTTGCTGCTCATATTACAGCTGCCGCTATTGGTGGACCTAGATATGATGCATCCCTAACAAAACAACAACGTAAAAGCTTCGATAATGGTATCTGGCTTTGTCAGAGCTGCGCTAGGATCATAGACGTAGATGTTGCTAAATATTCAGTATCGTTGCTAAAGTCGTGGAGGGCTCAAGCTGAAGAGTTTTCAAAAACTAATATTGGTAAGAAGATATATGATGAACACACTGTTAAAAAGGAGATTATAAAAAGTACTATAGAGCATATTTCTGGATGGAGCGGTTCGTCATCGTCAGATTTAGCTATCAAAGCTATACAGATAAAGGAAGCTGAATTATCTAGTTTGGATTCACGCTTTAATGTTACTACCAATATCATAGACGGTAAAGTTAGTTCTCTTATTGAGCCAAAGTATCATGATATTGAGCTCAAAATAGCTGCCGCAGACAAAAATGATGATACTTTGTACAGCTGTCTTTTAGGGCTTGAAGAAGAAGGTAGAGAGTTTTCTATCGACACTAGCAAAATAAATATAAGTGGTTCACCGCTTTTTGAGCAGATGATTGCAAGACCTGGTGGGGTTTTTCAAGCTGGAGCGGTAAAACAAAAAATCCAATGTGAACTATACGCAACTAACAATGATGAAAATTTATTTTTGGCAAGTTGTAGAGCGCACATTTATGGAGGTACTAAGAAGACCATTATAGAGGGTTTAGCACTTAATAGCTTTTTATCATTTTCGACCGAGATGTCAGATATAAGTAAGTCAACATTTTCTATCCGAACTAGTTTGTGGTTAGGTAAGAAGTTAAGTAAGCTTCCATTTTTTCCAAAGCTGATTAAGGCTATAGATATATTGAGCAAGTCAGGGAAATTGAAAGTTGTGCATGATCACCCTGAACTTGGTGAAATTATCATTGCACAAACTAATTTGTCGGATAAGGGGGAGGTATTTATTGGGCAAGTAGTATCTTTGCTGAAGTATGTTCACAAAGCTCGTATTGTTAACAACTATTTAAACTCAGATCTTACTTATCAGTACTTCAATGCTTCGGAAGAAGAAGTAAAAGCATTAGATGAACTCAGTGATTTAATAGGTAGCCCAGTTATAATTACAGCTGATCAAATTGAATCCAATCCAAAGTTAAAAGTGTTACTTTGTGAAGGTTTTTGCGAAGATGAAAGTTTCATAGGTACTCCTAATACTTGTATACGAATTTACGGGCCAGGAAGTTTAAAGCAATTGTTCAATCAGGCTATTCCTGAGTATTTTATTCGCCATCAATACAACAATGTGGGTGTTGCAACTAATGAAGAGTTAATTGAAAACACTGAAGTAGAGCTAGAATTACAGATGAGTGATAGCAGCCAATACATAAAGTCTGTAACGCAATATAAGTGAACCTGAGCACATTCAGATTAAGAGTTTTAATTTGTATTAACCTCTAGGTAATTAATCGGAAGCTCGGATGTAAAACATAATAGGTTAGTAATTACCACTTCACCTAACAGAATATAGCTATTCTCCTGCCCCAAACGTTTCCACTTATAAATGAGTTAGTTCAATGTCAGTTTTCATAGTTAGTAAAATATGATTAGGGATATTATCAAAACGCTCTGAATTGCATTGAACGCGAAGGCAGTAAAGGGACAAGAAAACCTACCTTTGAATCTCTTCTTATTGCCTTTAAGTTATGTTGCTGTTGATAAGAACTTTATTGGAAGTAAATAGATTAAACAGTAACTATCCATTCCTAGCCACTCACAGTAAATAAACCGGGCTGTTAGTTTGTAGTCAGTTTAATATTGAAAGCTAGAAGCAGTTTCATTATTTAAATAAATTTAAATTGTTGAAAAAATTCTAATTTTTAGATTTACTAAGGGGGAAGAGTGGGGCGACTGATGGGGCTTGAACCCACGACAACCGGAATCACAATCCGGGGCTCTACCAACTGAGCTACAGCCGCCACTGAGATACACCTCGTTTGGTGTGGCGCGCATATTACATAATTAAGTTTAGCTTGTGAAGCCCTAAATTGAAAAAAGTAGAAAAAACTTACTTTCCTCAGAAAATTCAGAATCGTCACCTTGGTCAGCGGGCGTTCAGTTTTGCAGATTAGACTTGCGTTTTTTGTAATTAGGCAAATACTCATTTCTTAGTTTTGCGCTTAATTTAATGATTTTTTAACCAAAGATCATATATAATTTGTACAGCGTTATGCTAAAAATGAACTTCAGGAGAGAACATGGATACAATAATGAACTGGATCAACGAGAATTCAGGTTTAATCATACATTACGCCGTTCAGGCGGTTCTAGCGCTAATCATTTTCTTCATCGGTGGTCGCATCGCTAAATTCTGCGAAGGCTTAACCGAAAAAGCATTTGATAAAAAGAAAGTAGATAAAGCTGTAGGTTCATTTGTTGCTAGTATTGTCTATGCAATTGTATTTGCTGCAACAATCTTAATGGCACTATCTCAATTAGGTATTGAGACAACGTCATTCATTGCTATCTTAGGTGCGGCTGGTTTAGCAGTAGGTTTAGCATTGCAAGGTTCACTGTCTAACTTTGCATCAGGTGTTTTAATCATTTTACTTCGCCCATTCAAATCAGGTGACTATGTAGAAGCTGGCGGTAAAGCTGGCACAGTTAAGAAAATCGAAATTTTCTCTACAGAATTGCGTACACCTGATAACAAAGTAATTATCATGCCTAACTCATCAATTATGGGCAGCCCAATTACCAATTTCTCTCGAGAATCAACTCGTCGTATCGATTTAGTAATCGGTGTTGGTTACGATGCAGACTTAAAAGAAGCAAAAGCAGTTCTTAAATCAGTGTTAGATAAAGAAGAGCGCTTATTAAAAGACCCAGCATACACAGTAGCTGTATCTGAACTTGCAGATTCAAGCGTAAACTTTGTCGTTCGCCCATGGGTTAACTCAGCTGATTACTGGCCAACGTATTTCGATCTAATGGAAAACATTAAGATCGCATTAGATGATGCCAACATCACCATCCCATTCCCGCAAATGGATGTTCATTTGCATAAAGAAGACTAATAAGTCGAACTTAAAGTAGTAAAGGTTATTTTTTAATGAAATTAAAAGCTTTATCAATTCTAGTTGCAGCCTCAGCTGCAACTAGCGCATTCGCAGCAGATGAAACCAAAACTTGGGATGTAACCAGTGAGTTAGGTGCTATTGTAACAAGCGGTAACACTGAAACAACCACACTAAAAGGTGGTATCAAGGTTTTACATAACCTAGAAAACTGGAATAACGAGTACAAGTTAGACGGTCTCTATAAAGAAGATGAGATCGAAAATGACCAAGGTGTTAAAGAAACACAACGTACTAACGAAAAGTACTCAATCTCAGCGCAAGGTAACTACAAGTTAAACGAAAAGCACTCACATTTATTCATCTACGGCTCGCACGTATCTGATTACTTTGGTGCATACCGCAACGAGTCAGTCATCTCAGCGGGTTATGGTTTACGTTTAATCGACCGTTCTGACATGTGGCTTAATGCTGAAATTGGTCCGGGTTATAAGTATTTCCAATACCCAGACACAAGCACTGAAGTTGATGACAACGGTAATTCGCTTGCTGGTGAGCGCGAAGGTGAAGTAATCGCACTAGGTAAAGTTGATTACAACTGGCAAATTTCAGACAGTGCACGTTTTACTCAGTTAGTATCAGTTGAATACGGTGATACCAACACCAAAACACGTTCAGAGTCTGCAATCCTTGCTAAAATCAACGGCTCACTGCAAATGAAAGTGGCATATAACATCACCCACAACTCAGATGTTGCCGATGACAAAGAAAACACAGATACAGAAACGTCATTGACGCTTGTGTATAGTTTCTAATTTTTAAGTTAATAATAAATGGGTAAACTTGTTTACCCATTTTTTTTGCTTATAAAATGATGTAGTATGCCGCGGTTATCTTTATTTTCTTAGAAGGGAAACTTTGTGAAGTTTTTTAGACTTGTAATCGCGCTTTTTATCTCGCTTTTATTTATTACTGAAGCTCATTCAGTCACTCCAACTAAGCAACAAATCGAACAATTTAAAAAACTCCCTAAATCTCAACAAGAAGTACTTGCTAAGAAGTATGGCTTAGACCTCAGTATGTTGGGTTCGGCAGGTCAAAACGAAAATCAATCTGAGAATGAAGTCACAGATACTGTAATGCCTAGAGGCATGTTTAACGATGATGAAGATAACAAACAGATTTCAGCAGAAGAGAAGTTCAAACCTGAAGAAGATAAGCTTAAACCATTTGGTTATGAACTTTTTTCTGGTGAACCGACCACGTTTGCGCCGTCAGAAAGTGCTCTAGTGCCTGATTCTTACATTGTTGGGCCTGGTGATACTTTTACTATCAATTTGTTTGGTAAAGAAACGTCTGCAGAAGAGGTTATAATAGACCGTGAAGGTCGCCTAACGATTAGTAAGCTTAAGCCAGTCACAGTTAGTGGTATGCAATACAGTGATGTTGTCGAATTAATTAAAGCAAAGGTTAAACAAGAGATTATTGGTACTGAAGCTTATGTATCAATGGGTAAAACACGCTCAATCCGTATTATGGTTTTAGGTGAAGCATACAAGCCTGGTGCTTATACTGTTCCTTCATTAGCTTCAATTACTCATGCTTTATTTGTAAGTGGTGGTATTTCAGAAATAGGTTCTCTTCGAAATATACAATTAAAGCGTGCGGGAAAAACAGTAACAACTCTCGACTTATATAACTTATTGATAAAAGGTGATAGTAGTAATGATGTCATTTTAAAGCCAGGTGATGTTGTATTTATTCCACCAGTTGGTATGCGAGTGAGTGTTGAAGGTGAAGTACGTAGACCAGCCATTTTTGAGCTTAAAAAAAATGAATCTAGTCAAGATCTAATAGCTATGGCTGGTGGTTTTAATGCCGCTGCATATCCGCAGAAAACAGTTGTAGAACGCTACACAGGTAATAGTTCGAGAACCGTTCTGCAACTCAACTTATCTAAAAGAGATGCATATAAACCAAATGATGGAGATGTAATTCGCGTTCCATCTTCTAGTAAAGAATTAGACAATGCCGTAACTCTGCTTGGTGCTGTTGCTCATCCAGGCAACTATGCTTGGCATGAAGGAAAAACTGTCAGCCAGCTTTTTGGTTCTCTAAAAGCAGATTTACTACCAATTGCAGACTATGATTATTCATTAATTGTTCGCGAGACTAACTTACGTGGTGATATTGAGTTACATCAATTTTCCCTCATAAATGCAGTAAGTGGTGAAGAAGATCTAGAATTAAAGCCTCGCGATATTGTTGTTGTATTTAGTCGTTTCCAATCTTTAGAAAGTGAAGAAAATGCCCTTGCAGGCATGGCTTTAACTAAAGAGCAGTTAAAACAACAAGAAAAAATCAAGCTTTGGGATGAGTACGAAGAGCGAAAATTTTATGAATTTATCGATCTTGGTTCAGCGTTGGATAAGGAACTAGCTGAGACACTCTCTAAAGAAAAAGAGCAAGAAGTTCTTTCTATTACTGAATTGCTCACAAATAAGGAAGAATTAGAAGAGCATGAGTATGCTGTTTTTAGTAGAAAAAGGTTGCTTAAACCTATTTTGGCTAAACTGAATCAGCAAGCAAACTCTGATGACGGATTACAAATTATAGGTATCCGTGGTGAGGTATTTTACGAAGGTGTATATCCAAAACCTGTGAATGCGTCAGTGAAAGGAGCGCTTCTAGCTGCTGGTGGCCTAAAAGAATCTGCCTACCTGAAAAGTGCTGAAGTAACTCGCTTTGCAGGAAAATCTAATTTGGAACATATTAGTATTGATTTATCTAGGTTAGTTAATGATGAGTCTAGTTCATCATTTGAGTTAAAAAGCAAAGATACAATTAATATTTACCCGATTCCAAATTGGCAGCAAGATAGAAAAATTAATATTGTTGGCGAAGTAAAATTCCCTG
The DNA here is from genome assembly GCF_947311895.1 of Pseudoalteromonas sp. PAR1. NCBI lineage: Bacteria > Pseudomonadati > Pseudomonadota > Gammaproteobacteria > Alteromonadales > Pseudoalteromonadaceae > Pseudoalteromonas > Pseudoalteromonas sp. PAR1. The sequence continues at coordinate 27,974 of NZ_CAMZMY010000014.1, forward strand.
GTGTTTATAGTATTTCAAAAGGGGAAACCTTAGCCGAAGTAATTGAGCGCGCAGGCGGTTTTACAGAGTTTTCTTATCCTGAGGGGGCTATTTTTACGCGTGAAGAAACTCGAAAACAGCAGCAGCAACAACTAAAGAAGTTGTCTGAAGATTTACGCCGAGATATTGCTTCTAAAAGTTTTAATAACTCTATTACTGATGCGTCATTATCGTATCAAGATATGAATAATTTAATAAATGACTTAGCGAATGTTAGGGCTGTTGGTCGTTTGGTTATTGATCTACCTGCAATTATGAATGGTCAACGTCATTTAGAGGTAGAAGATCAAGATGTACTATATGTACCTTCAAAACGCTCAAGTGTAAGTGTTGTAGGTGAGGTTAACTTTTCTGGTTCACACCTTTATCAGGAAGAGCTTAGCCTTAATGACTATTTAAGCCGCAGCGGTGGTTTAAAGCAACGTGCTGATGAAGACCGTATTTATATCATTAAGGCAAGTGGTTTAATTGAAGTGCCAAATGAAGGGTCTTGGTTTGCGGTTAATAATAATTTTCAGTTATCGCCAGGTGATACTATAGTAGTACCTTTAGATTCTGATTATATTGATAACTTGACTCTTTGGAGCACTGCAACACAAATAGTGTATCAAATGGGCGTAGCTGTAGCGGCTATCAGTTCATTATAACAATGAAGTATGTTTCTTAATTAAGGCTTCATAATGACCTTTGAATTCATTACATTGATGTTTGCATTTGTTTTTTCATACATCATAATTTTGGCTATTACGCCATTAGCTGTAAAATTTGGCTTAGTCGATAAACCATGTCTGCGTAAACAGCATACCGGCACCATTCCTTTAATTGGAGGGTTGTCTATCTTTTTGGCTGTAGCAATTTCGATTATGGCATTTCACCCACTGACAGTGAAAATTGTAAGTTACTTAGCTTGTGCTGCGGTCATTGTAGTTTTGGGTGTTATAGATGATTACCGTCAATTAGGTGTAAAAATTAGATTAGGCGTCCAAGTTCTAGTTGCTCTTGTGATGATCTACAGTAGTGAAATATACATTCAAAATCTGGGCAATCTATTTTTAATGGGTGATATTGACCTTGGTTGGTTTGGTGTAATATTTACAGTGATTAGTGTCATAGCTTGTATTAATGCCTTTAATATGATCGATGGCATTGACGGTTTAGCTGGTTCGCTAAGTATTCTCACCTTATTATCTGTATTTATTTTAATGCTGTTTAGTGGTAACTATGCTTTGGTTTATTTACCGCTTATTATTGTTGCGACCGTACTACCTTATTTAGCGTTTAACTTAGGTGTTAAAGGCCATAGAAATAAGAAGATTTTCATGGGTGATGCGGGTTCTATGTTTATTGGTTTAAGTGTTATTTGGTTTTTAATGGTAGGCACTCAGACAACCGAATCAGCATTTAGACCTGTAACAGCGTTATGGATTATTGGTGTACCTTTAATGGATATGATGGCCATTATAATTCGCCGTAAACGTAAGGGGCTATCGCCGTTTAGTGCTGACCGCGATCATTTACACCATATCTTTATGCGAGTAGGTTTTAGTCCTCGCAGGGCGTTGAGCTCAATATTGTTTTTTGCCATAATTTTGAGCAGTGTTGGTATCCTAGGGGAAGTTTTAAATGTTCCTGAATGGATAATGCTTGCCCTATTTTTGATTGTATTTGTGTTTTATTCTTTAGCACTACAACACTGTTGGAAAGTAGCACGGTTTCTTAGACGAAAAAAATAGACGTCAAAAAATAACTAAATTTAAAGAGAGTTTTATGAAAAAAAATAATGGTTTTACGATGATGGAGCTACTTGTTGTTATTGTCATCTTAGGGCTTTTAATGTCACTGGTCGCGCCTAAGTTTTTTTCTAAGTTAAGTTCATCAGAGCGTAAAATAGCAGCTGCACAAATGTCATCATTCGAAACTGCTATTGATACTTATCGACTTGATTTAGGTAAATACCCAACTGAACTTTCTCAGTTACGTAAAAGTGATGATCCACGTTGGGATGGTCCTTATTTACCAAAAGATATCCCGTTAGATCCTTGGGGAAACCCTTATGTATACAAGACCCCAGGTGAAAATGGAAATCCATACTTGCTAAAATCATACGGTAGTGATGGTAAAGAGGGTGGTACCGACAACAACGCGGATATAATACATCAATAATGCAATTACATGATTTACTTATAGAAAATTTTGGTGTTGACCCTCAAGACCTTACTCGAGCCTTAAATTATCAGGCAAAATATAGCGGAAGGTTAGAACAAGTACTTGTAAACATGGGGAGCTTGCCAGAAGATCAAGTTCCTTTTTTACTAAGTGAATATTTAGGTATCCCACTATTTACTAGTGAACAGTACGCTAACTTTTCTGCACTAGCCATCGATAAGCCTACGCTTGATATGTTTGTTGAGCAAAGCTGGTTACCAATAACTGATAATCCAGAACATATTTCTTTTGCATGTAAAGATCCATTGAATCAAGTTATGAATGACTGGTTAAGTAAAAACAACCAAGCTTATTCATTATTCATTGCGAATGAAGTTGATATTCAATTACTAGCTGCGAAATACGAAGAACCTTTAACAGATATTGACGATGATAGTCCTTTAGATGAAGAAGAGCGCCTTAAGGAATTAGCAACCGAAGCACCTACTGTAAATTTACTTAATTCATTAATTAGTAGGGCATTACGTCAAGGTGCATCAGATATGCACTTAGAGCCTTACCAAGGGCGCTATAGGGCGCGTTTTAGAATTGACGGTGTTTTGCATGAAGCTGAAACTATTTCGGCTCGTAAACAACTGCCAATAATTACGCGTTTGAAAATTTTGTCGGGTATGGATATCGCTGAAAAGCGCCGTCCGCAAGATGGCAAAATCGAAATGAAAATTGCTAATCAAGAGCTTGATATTCGTGTATCGTCATTACCATTAAATGATGGTGAATCGGTTGTTATGCGTTTTCTAAGAAAAGAAAACGTACGTTATGATATGTCAGTTTTGGGCCTATCAGATGACATTAATGAGCTGATCCGCCAAGATATTAAAACAACTGCAGGGGTTGTATTATTAACAGGCCCAACCGGTTCAGGTAAAACAACCACCTTATACACATTTTTAAATGCCCTTAATAATGATGATGTAAAAATTATTACCTTAGAAGATCCGGTAGAATACCAATTACCAGGTATTAATCAGGTGCAAGTTAATAGTGATATAGGATTTGACTTCTCTGCAGGTCTTCGCTCAATTGTACGTCAGGATCCAGACGTTATTATGTTGGGTGAAATTCGTGATAAAGAAACAGCGCAAATTGCATTACAGTCAGCACTAACCGGTCACTTAGTGTTTAGTACTGTCCATACCAATGATGCAGCGAGTGCATATACTCGATTACTCGATCTTGGGGTTGAAGAGTTTTTACTTAATGCTGCACTTGTATCAATTGTTGCACAACGATTGGCACGTAAAGTGTGTAGTCAATGTAGTGAGCCCGATCCTGACGCACAAACATTGATAGAAAAATATAACCTAGTTCAGTTTGCTGAACGTTTTGATCTAGTCAAGATTAATTTAGTTCGAGGGAAAGGCTGTGAACACTGTGCTCATACTGGCTACAAAGGACGCATGGCTGTAACAGAGTATTTACGCTGTGATAATGAAATTAAAGCAATGCCAAAAGATGCTGATTTCATACCTAAAGCTAAAAAGCATAACCATTCGCTTAATCGTCGTACTTTACTAGAAGATGGACTACATAAAGCTGTATTAGGTTATACAACAATAGATGAAGTTATACGGGTAGCAGGCTAATGGCACTGTTTAATTACAAAGCCTATGATTCATCTGGCGCCAAATCAGAGGGGCTTATTGAAGCAACCTCTGAGCAAGATGCAATTAATAAGTTAAAAGCGCAAAACTTACTGCCTTTTGAAGTTAAAGAAGAACATAAAAGAGCAACTTCCGGTGTGCTTTTTCAAAGCAAGGTATCCTTAGCCGACCTTGAATTTTTAACAGCGGAGTTAAGTTTATTACTTGCAACTGGAGTTAGGATTGACCGCGGCTTAGACATAATAAGGCGCACAAAAGCTAAAGCTGCATTAGCACAAATGCTTGCTAATATTAGCAGTAGCATAAAAAAAGGAAGTAGCCTATCTCAAGCACTCAGAGCTTATCCTGATGTATTCGATAACCTTTATTGTAACTTAATTGAATTAGGTGAAGCTTCAGGTAACTTAAGCGAAATATTTTCTGGAATCGCAAAAGATCTAAAATTTAAGCGTGAATTACAGCGTAAAATTATTGGCTCCTTAACTTATCCATGCGTTATTTTATTTGTCTGTATTTTAAGTGTTTTTTTCATATTTAATTTCATTATTCCAAAAATGGCTGATATGTTTGGTCAATTAAGCTCACTCCCTTGGTATACTCAGCTCATGTTATCTATTAGTGAGTGGATGAATGACTATCAAGTGTTCTTGGCATTGGCGGTTATTGCATCAGTCCCCACGCTTATTTGGGCAAGTAAACGTGAAGGTTTTCAGTATTGGTGGCATAAAACAGCACTAAAATTACCCGTAATAGCTAATGCAAGTGCCACAGTTGAGCGCATACGTTTTAATAGTGGCTTAAGTTTGATGCTGAAAGCTGGTGTCCCCATTGACCAAGCATTAGAACTGGCTGCGGGTAATATCAAAAACCACGTATTACATCATGAAATGACAATTGCGCGAAAAAAAGTAAAACGTGGTAGTCAATTAACCCCTGCATTACAGCAAACTTCTTTATATCCACCATTTTATATTTCACTGCTTGAGGTGGGGGAAGAGTCCGGTAATTTAGATATTGTATTTGATGAAATAGCAAATCGTTCACGGCAAGACTTTGAAACCTGGACGGATAATATGACGTCATTGATTGAACCATTAATGATTTTATTTATGGGTGGTTTCGTCGGTGGTATCGTCGTTATCATGTTGATGAGCATGATCTCTCTAAACGACGTAGGTTTCTAATGCACGTTGCAAATAATAAATTTGCATATGGTTTTACCCTTATCGAGCTTATTATCGTTTTAAGTATTGTTTCATTATTACTTTCGGTTGTGGCGCCAATTTCAGTAAAAGCAGTAGACAAAAGTGTAGCAAGAACTGAGCTTCTAACAACACGGAATTGGATTAAAAGCATAGCATTTCAATCCTTTATAGAATCGCGTTCGTATCAACTTGAGCTCAAAGACGATATGATTTATTTATACCAAACGGATACAAATCAACTAATAAAAACAAAAAAATTAGAATCATTACGGTTTGATGCACTGCAAGTAAACTTCAATAATAATGGACTCGTTTCGCCTACTGAGATCCAAGGCTATTTTCGGGATGAACCGCTAATGATAAGTTTAGAGCCCTCATCAAAATGAAAACAAAGCACCAGTTAGGATTTACATTAGTTGAGCTGCTTATCGCGACTATTATTTTATTCTCTTCGCTTGCAGCTGTTTCTCTTATTTATAGGGGCGCCTTTATTGCCAGTGAAAAAGCAAGCAACCATGTAAAATTGGTTGCTAACCTCCCTGCATTAATAACGCAAATCCAACAACAAATAAAGTTATCAACTTCAGAGCAGTCTAACTTGTCAGGCAGTGGATTCGGCTGGGGAGTTGAATACCAATGGCAGGCTGTAATTGTGCAAAGTAAAGTTGTTGTAGATGAGGCTATGGCTCTTGAATTTGGTAGGCAGGCTGCTGAAAAAAAACAAATAAATTTGTGGCAAGTCACTCTCATAGTTAAACGAAATGGTATTGAAAAAAGCTATACATTTAATGAAGTGAGTTGGCACAATGCATAAACAGCAAGGGTTTACTTTAATCGAGCTGCTGATTTCAGTGACGTTGCTTTCCCTCATAATGTTTACTGGAAACTATGTATACATGCAATTGGCTTCTCGTTGGGACAAGGAGCTTGGTAGCTTTGAGCAAGATATTGAACAGACAAAATCAATCTATATATTGCAAAACATCTTAGAGGGTATAGAACCGTACCTGATCAAGAATAATCGAGGACGCCCAGAGATGTTTTTTGTTGGCGCTGAAGACAGCCTACTGATGATGACCAAAAATGGTTATACAGATACCAAAAATCCTGAGCTTGTGAGATTAACAGCTGTTCAAAATCAACAAGGTCGCTTTGAGTTAGTTTATCAGTCGATTTCAAGTGCTGACATGTTATTAATTAACTCTGAACAAAACATCGAGTTTTCAAATAAGTACACACTCTTAAAAGATCTCGATAGCGTTACTTTCAGTTATTATGGTTGGAGTTCTCTTGAGCAAAAAGCACTGCAAGAGCCAGGTGAAAAACCATTTTGGCAACCGACTTATTCTGGCTTAGATCAACAGTTAACACCTCTAATAGTCAAACTAACCTTAGTCAAAAAACAGCAGCCAATGGAATTTTACTTCCAATTAGATAAAGAGCCTAATCGTTGGTTTGGTAATTACATTCAAACGGGTGAATTATGACAAAGCAGCGTGGAATAGCTCTTGTACAAGTATTATTAATCGTCGCAGTCGTTTCTATATTAGCCTTATACTTTACGCAGTCAGCCCGACAGCAAGTAAAAAGCGCAACTATGATGGTTGATAAGGCCCAAGCCTTAGTTGAGTTAAATAACGCCCAAGCGAATATCGTATTTTCTTTGCTGACTGAAAAGTTAACACCTATCCCCAGTCCTCCGGCTAATAATCCGCAAATTACAACGTGGAACTTTTATAGTGAGCCTTTTAAAACAACCAACAATGTTGAAGTTCGGTTACAAGATTTACGTGGTTTGCTAAATATTCACTACCCAAATCAAGTACGCTTAAAGCGATTGTTGACCTACAGCGGCTTAAATGATTATGATGCCCAGCTTGCGATGTTGCAGATTATAGCTTGGCAGAGTTTAGAGAAGCCTTCAGACTACATTAGTGATGGCACTGTTGCGCGTAATGCAGCTATTCATGATATTGAAGAGCTTGGGCATTTGGGGTTGCCGTCGAAGCAATTGTCAGTACTTGCTGAAAACACAACACAATATAAAAAAGGCACGTTCAACCCCATGAATTCGCCTAATTCGTTACTTTATGCATTATTAAGTAACGAAGTTGCAGAATATGTTATTATGCAGCGTAAAGCCAATAGGTTAACGGTTAAAGACTTTGTCCAAGCAACTGGCATAACTGAAAGTGATGATATTATTTTGTACCCATCTAATTTATTCAGGGTATCGTTAACATCGAGAGTTGGGCAGGCGGTAGTAAATAAAACAATATACTTTCATTTGCAACCAACAAAAGATCCCGTGATCAATGAAGTAGCTGTGAAGACGCGATAGAGAGCATAATGATTAATAATAAAATTAAGTTATTGTTTAAAAAATGGCTATGTAAAGTGGTTGCTTTTTATACTGAACAACCCTACGAACTTGTGCTAAATGAGCACCATAAATTTGCTTTAAGACCATCATCAGACACACAATCAACGAAGTGGTTATTAGTTGTTGGGCGTCAACACTACAATGAGCAACTCAATACTTACCCTATTGGTAATAAAAAAGAATTAAAGCAATTACTAGACATTGAGCAGAAAAGTACCGATAAACAGCAAGCGACTACCCAGACCTTAGTAACTGCGATGGCGGCAGAACAAAGCCAAGTAATGCAATGGCAATTTGCTAAAGATTCACCTAAAGCGTGGTTTACGCTACCAGAGTCGTTATTAATGAGCCAAACAGTCAATGATGGAGAAGTGATTTTAAATACTTATCATAATGCTAGCTTCATCACTAAACATCAGAAGAATGTTTGCTCATCATTGCAAAGTAAAATAATAAATAGCCCTGAACGCTTCGCTAGTATGTTTGGTATTCCGTTAAGCAAAGTAATCAATATTAATACAGAGCAAGAATATTTAGAGCGGGTACTCAATGGCCTGTATGCTGCACCTAAGCAATATTTACAAGCCTTCTTAAATATTCCAGTCAACATATTTAACAAACGCCTAGCCCTTCGATACAGTGCTATTTTTGGCGGTATATTTGTTGTCTATGGTTTATTAACTAGTGGTTACTTAGTTTTCAAAACGCATCAGCTAGAAAGTCAACTCGACGCTAACAAAGCAACAGTCAACAAAGCGCTAAATACATTGAATGTATATATGACCAGTCGTGATGCTTTACTGCAGCGACAGCAATTGTTGCAACAACTTCCTATAACTAGCCCGGTTTTTTTGGTTATAAGTGATTTATTCAATTCTGCAGAATTGAGTAGTATAAGCTGGCAAGAAGGGCGCTTTGTTTTGAGAGGTAAGGCAAATAAAGCGACTGATGCACTTGCGACTGTTATGCAAGATAGTCGAGTGGAAGATGCTAAGTTTGATTACCCATCACGCAAAGAACGCGGTGGTGAAAGCTTTGTTATTAGTTTCGTTCTAAATACAGGTAATGATCAAGTGATACCTGCGGTGTCGGAGCAGGGGGCGCAATGAGTCAGTTACAACCTAAGCAGCAAATAGCTTTAGCATTGTTAGCGGTTTTATTAGTGCTTAAGTTTGCGGTAGTCCCACTACTTGATTGGCAAGATGAGCAAATAGGCATAATTAGCAACTTACAAAAGCGGGCTACAAAATCGCAAACTGTAATCGATAATCAAGCGACTATTGATTCTAAGCAACAGCAAATTAGTCAGCAGCTAGAGAGTATTAATCGATTATTTGTCGAGCCACAAAAAGATACAGAGTTTAAACTTGCTATGCAGCAAAAAGTTGAGCAGTTGATGGCAACGCATAATCTACAGATAAACAACAGCAACTGGTTGGTCAGCCTTAAAGTAGCAGAAGACAGCTTGATGCGTCATCAACTTACATTAAACATAAGTGGCAAACTAATAAACTTTCAAAATGTGTTGGTGCAACTAGAAACGAACACGCCATTAATGCAAGTTAGCGATTTTAATATGCGTATTAAAGGCCAAACAGCACAAGAACTTGGCCAGGTTGATGGTACAATTCAGCTAAGCTTTTATATGCAGCAAGGAGAACCTAATGAATAAAGCAATACTTATTCCTAGCGTTCTTATTTTATTGTTATTTACTTTAGATTTTAGCAATCGTTTAATTTTAGAGAGCACCAAAGCAGATAACGACTTTAACCAGAAAAGTTTAAAGGTTATGCCTTTGCCGTTACTATCTGAGAAAACAAGGCAAACACTAGAGCAAACATACAAAAAATACAGCCAACCCGTGCAAAATACACAGGTAGCAGAAAAAGGCTTGTCCGCGGCTGAACAAGCAGAGCAAAATGGTGAACTAATTAGCGTATTTGCTGGCGATTATGAACTTAAACTAAAAGCTGTAATCACTACAAATGAACCTTATGTATTAATAGAACAAAAAAATATCAATGACGATAATACACAACTTGTTAAGTATGCCGATATGCAAACAGTGCATGGTTATAGCTTAAAAGTATTGTCAAATACCGAAGTTGAGCTTAGTAAAGGTCAACAAAATATTACTTTAATCATGTACCAACGTGGTTGATAAACAACTAGTTATAGTGTCCGGAAAATTTATGAAACATAGCAAGGCCCTTTTTTTAGGCATGATTGCGATGAGTGTACTTACAGGGTGCGCAAGATCAAATAGCGGTATTACCGCTGCGCCATCGTATTTAGAAAAAGCACAGACAAATAATGTTACAGCAACAGCCGTAGACAAAGTTGAAGATACGCAGCAAGCTAAAAAAGCAAGCGAAGGAATTGTTTACATAGAGCCGTTACAAAATAAAAGCGGCCCAAAATCAAGTCAAACAGACCTTGCAAGCCAATTTAGTGATGCTGAGCAAGTTAAGTTAACTGCCGATAGCTTATTAGTTAAAGATTACCTGCATTATGTGTTTGGCGAGTTATTAAATGTTAATTACATTTTGGGTGAACAGCTAAATGCGAGTAAAGCTCAAGTCACATTAAATCTTCAAGATGCGTTAAGCAAGCGTAAGTTGTTTACAATCAGTGAGCAAATGCTGCAAGAAAGAGGCATTGTTATTCGTTTTCAAGACGGTATTTACTACATCCATAAATCAGAAGATGGCATCTCAAATAACTTAGTGTACGGTTATGGTGCTAACCCTGAAGATGTACCTAATACTTCGAGCGAAATTGTACAACTTGCGCCTTTTAAAGCAGGTATGCAAACATCGTTAGCAAACACGATTAAGCAACTAACCCAAGTGAATGCCAAGGCTATGTTTGAACAACAGGCGATAATGCTAAAGGGTAAACGTAATGACATTATCAAAGCGCTTGAATTTATGCAGCTTGTTGATCAGCCCGTGTTTCGTGATCGTTCAATAGGCATGTACAAATCAAGTTTTGTCCCAGTTGATGATTTGAGTAAACAATTACAAGATTTACTTAAGCAAGAAGGCATATCAGTGAGTATTAATGCGTCAAGTGAGCAAGCTATTTCTATTGTGCCGCTCGAGCGCACGAATACCATGGTGTTTTTTACAAACAATAAAGACTTTTTAAAGCGAGTGTCGTTTTGGGCAAGTCAACTTGACAAGCCAGCAGACGGTAATCAAGAGCAATACTTTGTATTTGTACCAGAATTTGCAAGAGCTGTAGATTTAGGCACAAGTATTCAAAATCTTTTAGGTGGAGGTAGCGCTCAGGCTTTATCGAATAGCACCTCAGCTGCGAGCCAAAATCAACAACTAAATACTTCTAGTCAGTCAAAAAAATCAGCTTCTGCAAATGTTTCAGTTCAATCTGATGGTATTAAGATGGTCGTTGATGAACGTTCTAATTCATTGATTTTTTATACAACGGGTGATGCCTACCGAAACTTACTTCCTATGATTAAACGTTTAGATATTATGCCTAAACAAATCATGTTAGAAGTAATGATTGCAGAGGTCAGTTTGACCGATGTGTTTAAACAGGGGGTTGAATTTGCTCTTACAAACTTAGGAGCGACAGCGCAAGGTGGATTTACACTAAATGCAAATACACAAAATAGCCCTGGCCTAACTTACGCCTTATCAGGAACAGCTGGCAGCTTGGCAATTAACTTATTACAAACGAATGACTATGTTAATGTACTATCAAGGCCAACACTTGCAGTGCGAGACGGTGTTCAAGCAAATATAAGTGTTGGTGACCGTATCCCTGTTGTAGGTGAAATAGTGACTGATTCAACCAATGGTTCTCGCGCTTCTGTTAGTTATTTAGAAACTGGTATCGATTTAAAAGTCACGCCAACTGTGAATGCGCAAGGTGTCGTTGTTTTAGAAATAAGCCAAGAAATAAGTACTCAATCAGAGGGAACGGGTGCAGAGGGCAACCCAATTGTGTTTGAACGTAGTTTACAGACAGAGGTAATTGCTGCAAACGGTCAAACAATTATGCTTGGTGGACTAATTAGCGAAAACAGTACGTTAAGTGATACCTCAGTGCCTTTCTTTTCAAGTATTCCTATTGTGGGCAAATTGTTTGATAAAACTAACAATAACTCAACTAAAACTGAACTTGTTGTATTAGTAACACCTCGAATTATAGGTAATACAGCTGAGTGGGAAAGTGTTTACGAGCAATTTAAGCAAGGTCTAACAGAATTAAAAATATCCACACCAGCAAAAAATGTTATTATTAACTAAAAAAGCAAATGCAGGCACTAAAACAGCCAAATAAAATATTTAGTACCTTGAAGTATTTTGTTAATTTATATAAATACAATGCTTCAAAATCATTGGAGTTTTTATGCGCACAAAATATGTACAAAATAGGTGCAAAACAGGGTGTGTAAACAATTGTAACCAAAGACTTTTTTTTCAATAAAAAAACTGCGATATATTTAAGTGTATGAAAGTAAATGATTTTAAAAGGTGTACATAGAATCCATAAAACGGTAATATAAATTTGTTAGTGTAACGACTGTTAATTACTTGACAATAAACTAACATTCATTAGACTAATTCTGAATTTGACTAGTAGTCACTTAGGTGACGGCCTATGGTGCATGGTCATTCAAAACTAAAAAAAGGGACAATGAAGGTTCCTGTTTCATGAAACTTTGGAGAATATAAAATGTTCAAAAAAACACTTGTTGCCTTAGCGCTATCAGGTTTATCTACAGCAGCTTTAGCCGCATCAGTTACTGGTGCAGATGAAAAAGTATCACTAGAAGGTGTTGCTGTAGTTGGTGAGTTAACTCAAGACGATCTAGCTGATCCAGCATTTGTTCAAGGTGCTGAGTACATTGTTAATGACGTAATCGCTATTACTGTTACTGGTGCTAAATTCGATACGACCGTTGATCCAGTGTTATCAACAGATAATAATGGTGGTGCAACTACTCCTGCATCTTTTGCGTTCGTTGACTTCCAAGGTGACAACGTTGCTCGCTTCCGTGTTAGTACTGCTAACTCAGCTAAAGGCGACACGTTAACGCTTTCAAAATTTACCCTTGACACTAGCGATGCTGTTGCAAAAGGTAAAGTATCATTCAGCTCTAAAGCTATCTCAGTTAACCCTTCTATCGGTGACTATGATGCGAGTAAAGCTACAAGCACAGCTCCTGCATATACATATGTATCACAGCTAACTTCAGACCTTACTAAGTTTGACGGTGTAATTACTACAAGTAAAGGTCGTCAACAATTTGCTACAGATCCACTTAAAGATGTACTAACTGTTGATTTAACAAACGTTTCATCTCTTAAGCCTCTTACTTTCACGAAGTTAACTCACGTACTTAAAGGTTCTGACTTTTCTTTCGCGATGGATTATGATGCAGATAAAGACGGCAAACTTTCTACAGCAGAGCTTGGTAACGCGTTAACAATTGCTACTAAAGCTACTGCAAACGCTGATACATTTGCTGCAAAACTTAACGATAACATGACTGAGCTTACAATTACTCAAACAGTTGATACTGATATTGATAGCTTCACAGTTACTGCAAACGTTAAAGGTCAGGCTGCTAAAGGTTCTGTACTTACTAAGCAATCATTCACATTCGAAACTACTGCTACAACTGCATCTACTGGTACTGCTTCTATCCCAGCAGCTTCTGCAGGTGCTTGGACGCTAGACGGTTCTTCAGACGACATCGAGCTTATGCCTTTCGGTACTGAGTACGCTCAATCAATCACTGTTGCTAACCGTGGTACAGTTGAAGGTGCAATCACTGTAACTCTTAAAGCTGAAGGTAAAACTTACACTAAAGAGCTTACTCAAGTTGCTGCTGCTAACTCTGTAACAAACATCAGCCTAGAAGTTGCTGCATTTGCTAAAGAGTCAGGCATCACTGGTAACGCACACGTAAACGTAGTTGTAAATGCTCCATCAGGTAACATTGGTGTTAAAGGTGTTTACTACCACAAAGCTTCAGCTGACCGTGTATTAACTTACTAATAAGTATTTAGTACATAACCAGTTATGGTTTTAAAAAGCGAGCCTTCGGCTCGCTTTTTTTATAGGCGATTTTTACTGATCATAGTTAACTTAAAAGATTCTTTCTCTGCTAGCCCCATTAATCGTTGTTTGCTACACTTCGTCACTGTTTTTGTTTTGTGAGTCTGATGAGTGAAGTATCCAATAGTAAAACCGTTTTTGCCCTCAATCGACGCGTACAAAGCGCAAATTGATGGTATATTTGAGCGCTGCTGGTTAACAAATAATGGCCCGTGTTTGCAGCAATTAGAGCAACAACTTGCAGAATATTTAGGTGTTGAATATTTACTATTGGTCGCCAACGGGACCTTAGCATTGCAAGTCGCATTTGCTGCACTTGATACTAAAGGAACGGTATTAACAACGCCGTTCTCATTTGCTGCAACAGCAAGCTCTTTAAAGTTTGCTGATATTAGCCCAGAATTTATTGATATAGATCCAAATACTTATAACCTTGATATAAATAGAGCTACACATTCCCAACTTAATAGTGCTTCGGCAATTTTAGGTGTGCATGTATTTGGCAATCCATGTGATGTGGAGGCTATAGAGTGTAAAGCGAAAGAATATAACTTAAAGGTTATATACGATGCTGCTCACGCCTTTGCGAGCGATATCAACGGTAAAACAGTGCTTGAGCATGGTGATGTAGCGACTTTGAGTCTACATGCTACTAAGTTGTTTCATAGTGTAGAAGGTGGAGCCATCATCTTTAAGCATGAATCTGATTATTTAAAAGCAAAGCAATTAATTAATTTTGGTTTTGACGCAAAGCTTTACCCAGAACTGGTTGGCATTAATGCAAAAATGAGCGAAATGCATGCAGCAATGGGATTATCTGTATTCGAACATGTGAGTGAGATAACTCAGAAAAGGCGTGATCTTGCAGCGCAATACCAATTGCTATTAAAAGCGTCTGCTGAGCAAGGCTTGCTGAGTTTACAGGCTTGGCATCCTCAAGGCGAAAACAATGGCGCGTACATGCCAGTTGTACTTAAAAATGAGCAACAGCTGTTACAAGTGCAAGCTAAACTCCTCGAGCAAGGTATTCAAACAAGGCGTTACTTTTATCCAAGCTTGTCAACAGTCCCTGCATATGGAATGCAAGGTAGTACTCCACATGGCAATGAGTTAAGTTTACGCATTTTATGTTTACCAATGTTCACCGACTTAACGTTGGATGGCGTTGAGCAAATATGTAGTAGTTTAATTTCTGCGATCCAAACCAGTTGTTAATATATCCATTTAATAGGAAGCTAGATGGCCATTTATACGCGAGATGAATTACAAGAACTGGGTTTTTCAAACGTTGGTGAGAACGTAAAAATATCAAAGAAAGCATCTATCTATGGAGCATCAAGGATCTCTATAGGCGACAACGTCCGCATAGATGATTTTTGTGTTCTCTCTGCAGGAGAGGGTGGTATAACACTAGGAAGTCATATTCATCTTGCCGTATACAGCTGCCTTATTGGCGCTGGGCATATTCAAATAGGCGATTTTTGTAATATTTCTTCAAGGGTTGCTATCTACTCAAGCAGTGATGATTATTCAGGGGCTTTTTTAACTAACCCGACTATTGATAGTGAGTTTACTAACGTTGAACATGCCCCTGTGACACTCGCTAAGCATGTAATTGTTGGAAGTGGCAGTGTAATTCTACCAGGCGTAATGCTAGAGCAAGGTGTGGCTATTGGCGCACTGAGTTTAGTAAATCGCTCATTAGCGGCTTGGGGAGTGTATGCTGGGCAACCTGCAAAATATATTAAAGCGCGCGAAGATGGTTTACTAGCCCATGAAAAATCTTTCCTAGCAGCCTACCAAAATAAATAATCGACATGACAAAACGTATAATCCATATCTTTGCTGATACGCCGCATCACTATAAACCGATGCAACAGTTTTTCAGTCAGCAATGCACCCCAGATGCAGAACAGCAATTTTGGGTTAAAACGCCAGAGCCGATCCCAAACTTTTTAAATTATAAAGATAATACAGAGCTTTTTTCTTTGCTTGAGAGCACAGCTAAAGAAGACCAAATAGTATTTCATGGTTCGTTTGATATGCATGTTTGGAAAAAACTGTTATTTCACTCGGTCACAAAGCGCAGCAGCTGTGTACTTTGGGGGGCTGAGCTATATCGTCATACAAAAGCAAATCGTACGATAAAAGAACGTATAGTCCATGTTTTACATGCGTTAGTTATTAATCGCTATAAACATGTGTTTGCTCTAAATAAAGGAGATGCGTCACTTGCTCAACGTGTATTATTCAAACGAAATGTTAAAGTGCTGCCATACCCATTAATTGGGATGAAAGTTGAGCGAGACCGCGAGCAATTAACGTCTGAAAAACCACTAAAAATACTCGTAGGTAATTCGGCATCATCAAGTAATAACCATATTGACGCACTAAATAAGCTAGCTCATTTAGCTGGTGAAAGTGTCGAAATTATCATGCCACTAAACTATGGTGGTGAGCAAAGCTACATAGATGAAGTGATAAAACATGCTACAGCATTGTTTGGTAATAAGTTTAATGCAATTACCACTATGCTTAACAAGCAAGACTACGATAAGTTATTGAATGATGTTCACTTAACTGTATTTGCCCAACACCGCCAACAAGGGCTATATGTTGCATATGCCATGTTATTAATGGGCAAACCAATGTTCCTACTTTCTAACACATCTAGTTATACCTATTTGACAGAACTTGGCTTTGAGATCCATAAAACGGATGAAGTGGCCAGCATGAATTTTTCAGAGTTAAAAGAGTTAATCAATAAAGACAATAATCGTAACCCTGACCTTATGAATCAGCATTTCACCGAGCAAGTGCTAGCACCGAAATGGCGCGATATGCTAGAGAAATTACATGGATAAATTAGCATGAGTGTAGCACGTGATGCTGTATCTAGCGTATCTTGGACGGCCTCTGCCACACTTATAAAAGGTGGTCTGCAGCTTGCGCAATTAATTGTGCTTGCCCGATTTTTAACGCCTGCCGAACTTGGTGTATTGGCAATCATACAGTTGGTGGTGGGCTTTGCTCAAATATTTGGTGATGCAGGCATTTCAAACGCCCTAATATTCCATAAGCAGTTAAAAAAATCTCAACTAAACCAGCTGTATATGGTCAATGTAATATTGGGTATTGTGATTTCTTTACTTGTGCTGATAATGGCTGTGCCCACTGCGTCATTTTTTAACATGCCACAACTGTCTTTATTGTTATGTTATTTGTCTCCGGTATTTTTTATTCGCAGCTTAGGGCAGCAACAATTAGCGTTGTTACAGCAAAAAATGCACTTCAATAGTATTGCCAAAATTGAAGTATTCGCCAGCGTAGCAAGTTTTATAGCATTAATTATATTGTTAGCAGTTGACCTGAGGCTAGAGTCAGTTGTGTTTTCTCAATTATTAAATGCTCTGCTTTTAAGTACTTGCTTTTTAGTTGGCTTCCCTCTTTTAAGACCAGGATTTAGCAAGTTACGTTTAAACAGCATAATCGCGCCAATTAAGTATGGCCTTTATCAAACCGGAGAGAGCTTTGTAAACTTTATAAGTGCTCAGCTTGATCAGTTATTGATTGGTAAATTACTAGGGCCAGAAGTACTTGGTATTTATGCTTATGTTAAAGCGCTCGTATTTAGACCTGCATTACAATTGATTAATCCAGTGGTAAACAAAGTGGCCTTTCCGCTTATTGTTAAGCACAAAGAAACGCATAGCTTAGCCATTTTATATGGCATGGTGATTAGACTACTTAGCTTAATCAATATACCTTTGTACTGTTTAGTTGCTTTATTCCCTGAATTTATTTTAGGTATTGCTTATGGGGCTGAGTGGCTGGAACATGCTGAGCTTCTTCGTTGGCTTGGCTTATATATGCTTATCATATCTATGATGAATCCTATTGGTGTGCTGTTACGTGCTAGTGGTGAGGTAAAACGTGGCTTTTGGTGGAATATCGCTGTCACAGTTGTGCGTCCCTTAGTTATCGTACTTTCAATCAATGAAGGTATTACGGTAATGGTGCAAGCGCTGGTTGCGTTACAGGTTTTATTATTTTTACTGCACTGGAAACTTCTTATTAAGCCTATTAGTGGATTGTCTTTTTTCCAGTTTGCTGCCGCACTCGGGCCAGCATGCATAGCATTTTTTGCGATAGCAGCCTTGTTGTTATTACTTATACAGCCATTATTAATATTAGCTCCAGTATATTTGTTTGTGCTTATTTGTGTAGGTTACTTAATCGTAATTACACCGCAACTACTCAAGTTTTACAGTTTTATTCGAGGTTCTTAGTATGCCCGGTATGATCGGTTTTATTAGCCCAGACCAAGTAGCAGAAGATCATGATTGCTTTGCGAATGTAGCAGGCGATAAACATAGTTATTTTGTTTCGCAGCACTATCAGCAAATGCTTAAAAATGTTGAGCAAATAGCGTGCTACGAATATAGCGATGATCGCTTGCACGTCACTATTTGGGGCGATATCTTTTCAATCAATGGTAATGACTGTAAAACGGAAGATGCGCTACAGAATCTTTGCGAGCAGTATCTAATTGATAACCTACTTGCGTTTTGTAATGGCTTAAATGGTTACTTTGTTTTTTCGGTATATGATAAACAAACACAAGCACTTCATTTGGCAACAGATCGCTTCGGTATTAAACCACTTTACCTTTGGGTTGAAGGTGATCGTATAAAAGGGTTTGCAAGTGAGCCAAAAGCCATACTACTGCACCCAGATTACACACAAAAGATAGATCAGGCGGCTTTAGATACCTATATTGATGTAGGGCACATGCTTGGTGAGCAAACTTTATTTAAGAATATACGACGTGTGCCAGCAGCAACATTAGTCACTGTTAATACCCAAGCAGAACACTATCAGCAGCAACTCTACTGGCAATGGTCAGAGATTAAACCACTAAATGACATCTCGTTTGATGAGGCTGTTGAAAAATCTTATCAGCTTTTTGATGCCAGTATGGCTCGATGTATGAGTGTGGTAAAACAGCCTAAATTAGCAATTACATTAAGTGGTGGTCTTGACTCTAGAGTTTTGCTCGCTGGAGCCAAGCAGCACTATAAAGGCGAAATCAAAACATTTACCTTTGGTGAACCTAGTTGCGATGATGCAATTATTGCAAAACAAGTGGCTGATTTAGCAGGGGTATCTAACCAGTTGGTTGCAATTGATCAAAACAATTGGTTCTCTGGCAGAGAACGTGGTGTTTGGTTAACAGATGGCTTAAAGAATATTTTACACATGCATGCACTCAGCTCTGTAGAGTTGATTGCACAAGAGTCTAATTATTTACTCAATGGTTATTTAGGTGATGTGACTTTTGGCGGGAGCTATTTATTTCCTGAGTCGCAAGCAACAATCTCAAAGCAGAAAAGAATTGCAACTCGCTATACTAAGCATGTTCAACATGCAAACATTGATCATGACTACTTTACATATGAAAATGATGATCCTGTGCTTATTTATAATCGCGGAGTACGCTTTATTGGCGCTGGAAGTGATTTATTGAGTCATCAGTTACATAACCTTAAACCGTTTATGGATAACGATTTGGTTGAGTTTCTTTATTCTTTACCAGAAAGCTTTAGACGTAATGGTAAGTTATACCACGCAATGTTGTTACGTTATTATCCTGACTATTTTGCAGCGATCCCTTGGCAACAAACAGGAAAACCAATTTCATTGACCGAAAATCAAGTTGAGCCAAAGGTAAATCCAGTTAAGCAACAACTAGTAAAGCTAATAAAAGGTTCTGTGTTTGAAAGAGCGGCACGCAAGCTATATCGCTCAATTGCCCCTAAGCGACACTATGTAGCCTACGACACTTGGCTCAGAGAAACGCAATTTAAGCAGTATCTTACAGATATGTTATGTATGCCAAATAGCCGAGTCGCAACATTAATTGGCAATGACCAAGTTAATAAAATTCTATCCAAGTTCTTTGCCATGGACGACTCAATTCGCCCTGAAAAAATAGGCAGTTTATTAACATTAGAATTGTATTTAGAACAGTTAGAAAACGGCAAAAAATCGGCAGGTTATAGCAAATAGGCTGTATATTTGCGATAATTCGCCGCTGTTGAAAAGCTAATTAATTTAGTTAAAAAGGGTGTGGATGAAAACGATTATAGTAACAGGTGGTGCAGGGTTTATTGGAAGTGCCGTGGTACGTTTTTTAATAAACGAAACATCACATAAAGTTATAAACCTAGATAAGCTCACATATGCTGGAAATTTACAGTCACTTAAAAGCATAGAAAATAACGAACGTTATACTTTCATTCAAGGTGACATTTGTGATCGTGCAACTGTCGACTCACTTTTCCAATCATATCAGCCTGATATTATAATGCACCTAGCTGCAGAATCGCATGTTGATCGTTCAATTGATGGGCCTGGCCAATTTATTCAAACAAATATTGTTGGTACATATACCCTACTTGACGCAGCGCGAGGTTATTGGGCAAGCTTAGATACTAATAAACAACAAGCCTTTAGATTTCACCATATTTCGACAGATGAAGTTTATGGTGATTTACCTCATCCTGATGATGTCGAAAATAGCTCAAGTTTGCCTTTATTTACAGAGCAAACATCGTATGCACCTAGTAGCCCTTATTCAGCCAGTAAAGCAAGCTCTGATCATTTAGTGAGAGCGTGGCACCGCACTTATGGTTTACCTGTCGTTGTTACCAACTGCTCGAACAACTATGGCCCGTTTCATTTTCCTGAAAAGCTGATCCCACTAGTCATTTTAAATGCGTTAGAAGGCAAGGCATTACCTATTTACGGTGATGGTTCACAAATTAGAGATTGGCTATTTGTTGAAGATCATGCTCGTGCTTTATACACCGTTGCTAGTGAAGGTAAAGTAGGTGAAACATACAACATTGGTGGACATAACGAAAAAACAAACCTTGAAGTAGTAAAAACTATTTGTAGTTTGTTAGATGAGTTAGCACCAAGTAAAGATTTAGCCGAAGGGTATGCTTCGCTAATCACCTATGTTACAGACCGTCCTGGCCATGACCGTCGTTATGCAATTGATGCAGCTAAAATAGCCGACCAATTAAATTGGACACCTCAAGAAACGTTTGAGTCTGGTATTCGAAAAACAGTGCAATGGTATTTAGACAATCTAGATTGGTGCCAAAATGTTCAGGATGGCTCATATCAACGTGAGCGACTAGGTGCAGCCGGAGAATAATTGCTAGCTTCTGCAGCCTAAATTGAACGTTTCGATAAAGAAAATTGAGTGTAAAGTAAGCATACCTAAGCGCTCAGAACTGACCATTAAATGAAGTATGGAAATGAGTAATTCACAAATGAACAATGACAATTCATCATTACGCAAAACAAAAGGCATCATACTTGCCGGTGGTAGTGGTTCACGCTTACACCCGATAACTCAAGGTGTTTCTAAGCAAATATTACCGATTTACGATAAACCGATGATTTACTATCCATTATCGGTGCTAATGCTTGCTGAAATTAAAGATATACTCATCATTACAACACCTCAAGATCAGGCGCAGTTTAAAACACTATTAGGTGATGGCAGCCGTTTTGGTATCAATTTGAGCTACGAGGTACAGCCAAAACCTGAAGGCCTAGCGCAAGCTTTCATTATTGGTGAAGAGTTTATTGGCGACGACAACGTTTGCCTCATTTTGGGTGATAACATTTTTTATGGTTCTAACTTTTCACCAAAGTTAAAAGCCCATGCAAAACTTGACCAAGAAGCATGTATTTTTGCATATCAAGTAAACGATCCTGAAAGGTTTGGAGTTGTTGAAGTAGATGAAAACTTTAATGGTATTTCAATCGAAGAAAAACCGTTAGAGCCTAAATCTAACTATGCAGTAACCGGATTGTATTTTTACGATAACTCAGTTATTGAAAAAGCCAAAAAGGTCACTCCTTCAGCTCGTGGTGAGTTAGAAATCACGGCAATAAACCAAGCATATTTAGACGAAAAGCGTCTTAAAGTTGAAGTGCTAGGACGAGGCTTTGCATGGCTAGACACAGGCACGCACGACAGCCTGATGGAAGCGTCGCTCTTTGTACAAACTGTTGAAAAGCGCCAAGGCTTCAAAATAGCCTGTTTGCAAGAAATTGCTTATAAGCAGGGGTGGATCACTAAAGAGTCATTAATAGAGCAAGGGCAAGCTTTAAGTAAAACAAGCTATGGTCAGTATTTATTAAAATTGGCAGCAGGGAAAGCGCAATGACAGGCACGGTAAATCAGAACGTAAGTTCACAAAAGCCCTTTGATCTGATTGAACTTTGGTTAGTACTTTGGAACAAAAAGTGGTTAATCATCTTTTTATCAATCGTTTTTAGTGCAGCAATTTTAGCCTACTCGTTAACCTTGCCAAACATGTATAAGTCGACTGTACTGTTAGCGCCGCAAAAGCAGCAAGAAAGCGGTGCCTTAGCATCACTAGGGCAGTTGGGTAGCTTAGCAAGTGTTGCAGGTATCAATCTAGGTGGTGCTGGTGATGACACTGCTGTGTATTTAGAGATCATCAAATCAAAAGACTTTCTATATAAATTTATTGAGCAAAATAACGTAAAAGTGAATTTATTCGCTGTAAAAGAATGGAATAGAGATTCTCAGCAGCTGGTAATCGATCCTGCGCTTTATAGCGATGGAAAGTGGAAAATAGACCAAGAGTCACAAGAAAGTCTAGAGCCTTCAATGTATGAAACATACGAGAGACTACTCAAAAAGCTTTCTGTACAACAAGACAAAGTAAATGGTTTAGTTAAAATTTCATTTGAGCATATCGACCCTCGCATCTCTAAGCAGTATGTAGAAAATATCGTTGCATTGATCAATAAATCGGTTAGAGAACGTGAAATAGCTGAGAAAAAAGAAAGCATTAAGTACTTAAATGAACAGCTATCAAAAACCAACGTAGCCGAAATGCAAAACGTGTTCTACACAATTATAGAAGAGCAAACCAAAGCAATGTTACTTGCCGAGGTTCGTAAGGACTTTGCGTTCAAGATTATTGAAAGCCCTATCGTTGAAGAACGAAAGTCATCTCCTAACAGAGCGGTTATTTGTATTCTTGGTGCTATTTTTTCAGGGTTTTTTGTTTGTGTAAGCATCTTATTACTACATTTTGTTCGTATTAATAATCGTCAGCGCAAAGGTGATTAAGCCAAAGTGATAAGGTTATAACTTGAACGCTGACGACTCTCTCGGCTTTGCTGAACAACAACAGCAAGTAAATACCAAGCTATTAATCACTGGCTGCCTGTTGCTTGCAGGCTGGTTATTTTTGCCATTTTTAGCTTGGGTTGCGGGCGTATTTATTTACGCCTTCGCAGTGCAAAAAACCAAACTTGATAGTGCAATCGTCTTTTTTGTTGTGTTCTCGTTATCTGTGCTGATTGCTTCGCGTCATATAGGGTATCTTTGGGGGGGAGCAGATGATATGCCCTCTTACTTAATGGCCTATGAGCGTTATAGCAGCTTTTCTAGCATGTTACCCACTTCATTACTGTATGCAAAGCATGCAGACTTCTTATTCGCTTTATATAGCTGGGTTGTAGCGAGCTTAACTAATAATCACTCATTCCTTTACTACTTTATAACGCTAGCAGTTACCTACCTGTTAATTTGGAAATTTTGTAAGTTAGTTGATAACCCTAGTCCACTGCTGTGCTTTTTAATGATTGTATTTTTTTATAAGTTCTTTCAAAGTCAGTGGCACTTGATCAGAGCATGTATGGCTGTGCCTATTTTACTCTATGGAATTTGGTACTCACAAACGAATAAGAAACATGGCATAGCTATTTTTTTCTTAGGAAGTTTAATGCACTTTTCAACAAGCTTTTTACTACTTCCTTTGCTTATTTTTAGTAAGCATTTAAACCGACGTTGGAATATTGAACAATTAATCTTGTTAATTCTAGGGTTTGTTTTTGCAGCAATTTTTGGGGTGTTAGCAATTAAAGGAGTAGGTTCTGTTATTAATCATTACATGATTAATAAAATTTTAACGCGCTTAGTTTTTGAACCTAGTTTTTCAAAACTACCTTCTTTGTTATTTTTTATTTTCGTCACGATTATCGCATTACCTGGCTATATAAAAACAACAAGCCCAACGTATATTCGATTATTTAATATGATGAGCTTTTTAACATTGCTCAGCTTTATTGCGCTGTTTTTTATAGGTGATGAGTTACATCGCATTTTATTGCCGTTGTACCTTCTGTATGCCCCTTTAATGTTGTTAGCATTTCAGTACATAACACCCAAATTAATAACAGGCAGCTTTTTATTTTTAGTTATCGCTTTTCATATGGCCGCATTTTCTTATGTGCTCCTGATTAATGAAAGTAACTTTTTTTATCAAGATGAAATACATAGACACCCGATAGAAAACAAAGGGTTAGATTACTTCTTGACCTTTAAGCACTATAGCGAAACAGATATTACTTATTACGATGGTTACCGAAACAAGTAAGCGCGATATATTACCTAGGCTTTTAAAATGAATAAATTAATTACTGTCATCATACCAACGTACAAACGTGCGCATGCATTACCTAAAGCAATCGCAAGTGTACAGGCTCAAAGCTATGAGAACTGGGAAATAGTGATTGTTGATGATAATGATCCTAGTAGCGATGCGCGCGCCCAAACCGAAGCTGTAATGGCACAATATGCTGATGAACAGCGAATTAAGTATATTCGACATAGTGCGAACAAAGGGGCTTGCCAAGCGCGTAATACCGGTGTTGATTTTGCTCAAGGTGAATATGTAGCATTTTTAGATGATGATGATCTGTGGCTACAAACTAAACTTGAACAACAAATAGCCGCATTAGAGAAAAGCAATGCAGCCATTTGTTACTCCGATATGTATTTAGAGTATCAAGGCTGGAAAAAGTACTTTGGCTGCCTTGGAGCCGATAACTTATACGAATCGTTACTAAATCAAGGTTATGGTATTTGCACATCCGTCTTATTGATTGCAACTGATGCTATCCGCGATGTTGACGGCTTTGATAACAGCCTACCAAGCATGCAAGACTATGACTTACTGCTACGTTTATCAAAAAAATACCCTGCAATTCACTTAGCCGAAGCGCTTATTACTTACCAACTTGCTGATGATGGTATTTCATGTAATCCAGTATCAAAAGCGAATGGTCATCGTGCAATTATAGAGAAGTACGAAGCAGAGTATCTTCACCTTGGCTTAAATAATGGCTTATCAAGACAGTTCGAAAGTTTGGCTGACTTTGAGTTACGTAGCGGTAACCGTATGATGGCAATAAAAAAATACGCTCATGCTTTAAAGTTAAAGTTATTAAACCCACGTGTAATAGTTAAATTACTGGTTGGGGCGATATTTGGTAAAAAGCCTCTTGAAGCCTACTTACAACGACGTCAACAACGTACGTCTGTTAATACAAATGCAGCGTCATAAGGATAAATAAAATGCGTGGCATGTATTTAAATTGCGATCCAAAGTCATTACCGGCTTCTTTTGCTGCAATGTCTGACAATAGCAAGCTATATCAATTTCCTGAAAATATTGCCGATGGTTATTTGATTTACGATACCAATGCTTGGTCGACTCCGCCGCTAGCGATTTACCAAGAGCAAGTATTTATTGCTTCAGGTTGGTTTATATATAAGCAAAAGTTAAATCCCCTTGCTTTACTTGCCAAAGATATTGTTGAGCGCGGACCAAGCGTATTAAACGATATTTTAGCGGGTGTATTTGTCATCTTTTGGAAAAATGACGAACAACAAACTTTGCTAACAGATCCACTCGGCTTATCAACACATTATATTGATAGACTTGCGAATGGGCTGCGAATTGCGCCAAGCGTTAAAGCTCTTCTTACACAAGAGCATACATTAAATAATGATATGCAAAGTATTCTTCGTAAAAAGCAGCACTTGTTTGGTAATTACACGCTTTACAATGAAATTGAGCGCCTACAGCCAGGTGCGGCGATTACTTCTGGAACAGAGCAGAGTTACTTTACATTTTATGACGGAAAAGCAATAGAAGACCTTGGAGAGTATGTAAATACATTAACTGAATTTTGGCCCTACGATACCCGAATTTTGCCATTAAGCAGCGGCCTAGACTCTCGTTATCTATTGGCTAATGGTGCTTATAAATATGGTTTTACTTACGGACCCGAAGGTTCGCCTGAACGCAAAATAGCAGGGCATTACCAGCAAGACTTTGAACACTACCATGCCTTTGACTTTAATGAGCAGCCGCTTCATGAACAAGAACAAGCAATTTTGGACGAAATGGCGTTTGCCACATTAAAGCCTATTAATCGCTTGTATACCAATTATCACTACATTGCACAGCACTATAACCAAGCCTCTACTTTTTATGACGGTTACTTAGGTGATTTATTTCAGCGAGGCACCTACATAAACTTTAAGGGCAAGCGAGGAGAGCTATTAAAGTTAGTGCCATTTGTTTATCGTTTTATCAACTTTAGCGCACATAAGTTACTTCGTTTACGCTATAAAGAACTGACTAACGGCGAATTTGAGATACTGTGGCAAGATTTCAAAGTTAAAACTGCTAACCTAGAATTAAATGATTATCAAAAAGTGACTTACTATGAGTTTGTGTATGGGCGAGGTGGTCGCTATACCGTATTTGGTAGTAATGTATTAGCCGCACAATTTTTTACAATAGTTTCACCATTTGCCTCTCGAATTGTTTTTGACTCATTTATTCAACAAGACTATTCACGAGCGGTGTCTTATCGTAATTTAAAATCAATATGGTCAAAAACTGCTTCAAAGTATAAAAATCAGGTTGTCGAATCGGGATACTCCCCACAAACACCTGCTATTTTTATCCCTTTTATACAGCTAGCATACCGATTAATGTTTCATTTTATACCTTCGCGCGCCAATTATGGCGTTAAGCTTAAGCGTATGGAGAAACAAAACAAGTGAGCAATTTACGTGTATTACTGCTATCGAATATGGGGCCAAGTAAAAACAAGCCAAATTCGGGACGATTTGTTTTTAACCAGTACGAGAGCTTAAAAAAGCAGGGTAATTGCCATGTTGATTTTTATTATTTAGATCAAGAAGAAAAGTCGGGAATTGCTAAGTTATTGCGTTATCCTTTGTTCTTTTTGCGCTTCGTGCTTGGTTATATTTTTTCGTTTAAAAAGTACGATATCATTCATGTTCATTTTTACTTTCCAAATATTTTATTAGCTATTGCTTATAAATTATTACGTAATTGGCGAGCAAAAATCGTTGTTACTTTTCACGGTAGCGATATTTATTTGTATCCAACACCTGGGCCAGTTTATCGGTATAGCTCAGGTTTTGTTGATAAGTTTATTTTTGTGAGTGAAAAATTAAAGCAGCGATTTTTTAAGCCTGTTTCTGCAAGTGTGCTAAGTGCGGGTGTGAATGACCTATTTTATGAGCCACAGACAACCGCAATAAAACAGTTCGATTTTGTTTTTGTAGGTAATTTAAATAAAAACAAAGGCATTGATAGGCTCGAAGCAATTTTAGAAAATTTTCAGCGTAAGTTAACGGTAGCGATAGTAGGGTCAGGTGATAGTTCGTTTATAGAGCGTTTCGCTAAAAACGAGAACGTGAGCATTCGTTATTTTGATTATTGCAGTGCACAACAGCTGGTTACAATTTATAACGAAAGTTACATGTTGATTAATTTATCATATAATGAATCATTTGGTTTGGTAATGGCGGAAGCAATGGCGTGTGGGTTACCTGTAATAGCAACACAGACCGACGGCAGCACCGCGCAACTACTAAATGGCGAAAATGGCTTTTTAATTCAAAATGACGAAAACGTATGTGTTAACGCAACGTCTGCAATAGAGCAAGTTTTGGACTTATCAGAACAAGACTATTTAACAATGCGCCTCTGTGCAATAAAGTCTGCCGCACCATACCAGTTATCCTCTGTAACAGAGGAAATATTAAAGATATACGCTAAATTGAGAGTTGATAATGAATAGTATAAATGTAGGTGGAATAGACGTTTTAGCCTATAAATCAATTGATGAACTTATTGATACTTCAATTTTAGTACCTGAGGGCGTAAAGCCAGGTGTTGCAGTTGCAATAAACCCTGAAAAGGTGATGGCAGCGAATGTTGACCAACAGGTTATGAGCACATTGCAGCAAGCTACTTTGAGATACCCAGACGGTATTGGTGTGTCTTATGTAATGTCAAAGCGATTAAAACAGCCTGTGGCGCGCATTCCTGGTTGTGAGCTTTGGGAGCGTTTAATGTTACGTTCTGCAGAGAATAATGTGCCAGTATTTCTATTAGGTGCAAAAGAGTCTGTGGTACATGAAGCTTATAACAAATTGTTAGCGCAAGGCGTAAATGTTGTAGGTTATCGAAACGGTTATTTTTCTGCTAGCGAAGAGCAGCAAGTTATTGAAGAAATAGCTAACTCAGGTGCAAAGCTTGTAAGTGTTGCTTTAGGGTCTCCTCGTCAAGAGTTATTTATTTTTGAGTGTCAGAAGTCGTGCCCATCTACCTTTTTTATGGGAGTAGGCGGAACCTATGACGTGTTTACCGAAAATGTAAAACGAGCACCTGCCGCTTTTAGAGCCGTAAACTTAGAGTGGCTCTACAGATTATTAAGCCAGCCAACAAGGATATTGAGGCAAAGTAATTTAATTAAGTATTTTTATTACTACCTTACAAAAAAAGTTTAAAGTTGCCCAGGGCTGGGTTTTTACAAAAGTTAATTTAAATTAGGGGTTTAAATGTTATTTAAAACTGTATCAGTCGTTGGGCTTGGCTATATAGGCTTACCAACTGCAGCTGTTATTGCATCACGCGGAATTAATGTTATTGGGGTTGATGTAAGCCAACATGCTGTAGATACAATAAACGCAGGGAATGTGCATATTGTTGAACCAGACCTTGATATGGTGGTACGCAGCGCAGTTAAAGCCGGTAATTTAAAGGCAGTAACAAAACCAGAAAAAGCAGAAGCATTTATGGTGGCTGTTCCAACCCCTTTTAAAGAAGACTACCAAGCAGATTTGAGCTACATAGAAGCTGCAGCAAAAGCAATTGCGCCAGTACTCGAAAAAGGCAATTTAGTTATTTTAGAGTCAACTTCGCCTGTTGGGGCAACAGAAGAGCTTGCAAACTGGTTAGCCGAAGCACGCCCAGACCTAACTTTTCCACAAACCGCTGGTAACGAAGCTGATATAAACATTGCACATTGCCCTGAGCGTGTATTGCCAGGTCACGTTTTGCGCGAACTTGTAGAGAATGATCGCGTTATAGGCGGTATGTCGGAAGAGTGCTCGAAAAAAGCGGTTGCCTTGTATAAAACCTTTGTTGTGGGTGAATGTTTACTAACAAACGCCAGAACAGCAGAGATGGCAAAACTAACAGAAAACTCATTTCGCGATGTAAATATTGCGTTTGCAAACGAGCTATCAATGATATGCGACAAGCTAGATATTAATGTTTGGGAACTTATAAAGCTTGCAAACCGTCATCCGCGAGTAAACATTTTAAACCCAGGCCCTGGTGTGGGTGGTCACTGCATTGCTGTTGATCCATGGTTTATTGTTAGTTCTGCGCCAGAAACTGCAAAACTCATACGTCAGGCTCGTGAAGTTAACGACGCTAAGCCTCATTATGTTTTAAAGCAAATAACTGATGCAGCTGATCAATTTAAAAAGCCAGTGATAGCGTGTTTAGGTATTGCATTTAAAGCAGATATTGATGATTTACGCGAGAGCCCTGCACTCGATATTACCAAAATGCTAGCGCAAAACAACGAAGCCGAAGTGCTAGTTGTTGAGCCAAATATCAACGAGCTACCAGAAGCTCTAGCAGCGTTAGGCGTTAAGTTGGTTTCAATTGAAGAAGCGCTTGAGCGCAGTAATACATTAGCAGTGTTGGTTGATCATAAAGAATTTAAGGCCATACCTGCAGAGCAAGTGGCTAGGAAAGTTGTTGTTGATAGCCGCGGAATTTTTTAACTCATATAAGTAGATTAAGTAAGCCTGCCATTTTTGGCAGGCTTTTGTGTTTAGGATAATAGATGAAAGTTTTAACCGTATTTGGTACCCGCCCCGAAGCAATTAAAATGGCGCCGTTAGTTCTTGCGCTCGAAAACGATGCAAGAATTGAAGCTAAAGTGTGTGTAACAGCGCAACACCGAGAAATGCTTGACCAAGTATTGGAGCTTTTTCAAATTACGCCTTATTATGATTTAAACATAATGAAAGCAGGGCAAGACCTATACGACATCACCAGTAAAATTTTACTCGGTTTACGTGATGTGCTTGATGAGTTTAAACCAGATTGGGTGCTTGTGCATGGTGATACAACCACTACATTTGCAGCGTCAATGGCCGCTTTTTACAAGCAAATTAAAGTAGGACACGTAGAAGCAGGTTTACGTACAGGTAATTTGTATAGCCCATGGCCAGAAGAAGCAAACCGCACATTAACGGGCGTATTAACAGCAAAACATTTTGCCCCTACGCAAGCGTCTGCAGATAACTTATTACGTGAACACGTATCAAAAAACGCTATTTTTGTAACGGGTAACACGGTAATAGATGCATTACTGCAAGTTAAAAATAACGTATTGCCAAAAGACGATGTACAGCAGCAGCTAACTGACAAGTTCGCTGAAATTTTAGATAAACCTTATGTACTCATCACAGGTCATCGTCGCGAAAGCTTTGGTGGTGGGTTTGAGCGAATTTGCCAATCAATTTCGTCGCTGGCCTCAAAATACCCTGACTATAACTTTGTATACCCTGTGCACTTAAACCCAAATGTACAAGAACCGGTTAAACGCTTACTGGCAGATAAAAGCAATGTAAAGCTTATCGATCCACAAGACTACTTACCTTTTGTATTTTTAATGAATCAAGCGTATTTAATTTTAACAGACTCAGGTGGCGTACAAGAAGAAGCGCCAAGTTTAGGCAAACCTGTGTTAGTAATGCGTGATACTACAGAACGCCCAGAAGCGGTAGCTGCAGGCACCGTTAAATTAGTAGGCACAGACACCGATAAAATTATAAACGCGGTGAGTGAGCTGATTGAAAATAAAGAAACATACAAAGAAATGAGCTTTGCACATAACCCTTATGGCGATGGAAAAGCATGCGAGCGCATTATTGAAGGGTTATTTGCTAAGTAACCACCTAAGACTAAGCTATATCAGATTGAGAGTTTAGCTATTCCTACTGTAAGACAATGCTCGCTTGTTGGTATAACTACTTATACCAACAAGCGTTTTTTAAACACTGCCAAACTACATAAAATTCAAAACAGTTTTACAGAGGAACTCTAGCTTGAAATATGCAGGCTTGCCTGTATAATGCACCAAACTTAAGGATGTTCCTATGTAAATGGATAGTAATGCAAAGTTGCTAAATTACACATAAATAAGTCAGTTAAGCCTTCGACTTTAATTACTCCTAAAAAGAACTCCATTAATGTACTAAAGCTTAGCTAAACTAAGTTGTTTTAATTTTAAATAGCCTTTAATTTACATGGGGTTAGCATAGCTTAGTTTAGATAGGTTAATAGTTGGCAAAGGTCTAGGTTTAGGGCCTTGTTAACTTGCGTATAACAAGCCGTCATGCTTTAATTGATCAGCTTTAAAATAAGTAAGTATTAACTTATATAATAATCTTTTAGGAAGAAGAATGGCGTTCAAATTTAAACTCCTTGTAGCAACTTTATCTCTCCTCTCTGTAAGTGCGTGTACAATCATACCGGGTAGTCATTACGAAGGTATTGATTCAGGCGCTCAAGTAGAAAATTTAGAAAAAGACCTCGAAAAAGTCAATATTCAAGTTATTGATTCTTCTTTAATAAATATCCAAAAACGCGAAGTTAAACAGGTTAATACAACTAACCGAAAAGGCATTGATACATCTGATTATCAATACCGTTTAGGGGTGGGTGATGTATTAACCATTGGTGTATGGGACCATCCAGAGTTAACTATTCCTGCAGCTGTACAACGTACAGCCGAGTTTGATGGTTTTCGTGTAGCAGAAGATGGCACAATAACCTATGCATATGCCCCTCAAATTCCAGCAGCTGGACGCACTGTTGCCGAAGTGCGCGAAGACCTTGTAAAGCGCTTAAGTCGTGTTATTGAAAACCCGCAAGTTGATATAAAAATAGTTGGTTTTAGAAGCCAAAAAACCTATGTAACGGGCGAAGTAGAAAACCCAGGTGTTTACCCAATTACAGAAATCCCACTCACAATTATAGACGTGTTAAATAACGCTGGTGGTATTACCGAACGTGCTGATTGGCGAGAAGTAACCTACACGTCGGGCAATAAAACAGAAATAATCCGCCTAGATGACTTTTATAGCCACGGTGATATTTCGCAAAACCGTTTATTAAAACATGGCGATATTGTGCATGTTAGCCGTAACGACAAACACCAAGTGTATGTGTTGGGTGATGTAATTAAAGCTGGCACCGTAGATATTGACCGCTACGGCTTAAACCTAGCACAAGCATTAAGTGATACCGGTGGTATTAGAGAAGCCACTGCCGATGCAAACGGTATTTTTGTATTACGTAAGCGCGACTTAGCCAAAGATGGCGTAATTGCAGACGTATACCAATTACACGCTAAAAATGTAGCAGCCCTCGTATTAGCAGAGCAGTTTGAGTTAAAACCACATGATATTGTGTATGTAACTTCTGCACCGCTTGCACGCTGGAACCGCGTAATAAGCTTATTGTTACCGTCTATTGCTACGGTTGATTCAATTAACGATTTGGCTAATACAAACTAAGGATAAGTATGTTTGACTCAGTATTAGTAGTGTGTGCTGGCAATATTTGCCGTAGCCCAACTGCCGAGTATGTACTTAAAAGTAAGTTACAAAACAAAGGGATTACAGTTACTTCGGCTGGTTTAACCGCATTAGAAGGTAAACCAGCCGATGCCACTGCTCAGCAAATTGCTGAGCAACATGGTATTAACATGTCTGAGCACCGCGGCCAACAAATAAATTCAGCATTAGTACAGCACAACAGCGTTATTTTAGTGATGGAACAACGTCATTTAACTGACTTATGCGCACGTTACCCTCAAGCAAGAGGTAAAACGTTTCTGTTAGGCAAATGGTTGAACGACACAGAGATCCCCGACCCATATCGTCAGAGCTTAGAAGCATTTACCCATGTTTATGAGCTAATCGACAGCGCGTGCAGCGCTTGGCAAAAGTATTTATAAGGAAACTGCATTAATGAATGCTCAGCCTTCAACGCTAAATAATAGCAACCGAACAACACAAACTAGCCAGCAAGAGTCGCAAGAAATTGATTTAATGGCACTACTGGGTGCTTTACTTGACCGTAAGTTTTTTATTATGGCCATTACTGGCGTGTTTATGGTGCTGGGTGTTATTTATGCCTTGTATGCAGCACCTGTTTACCAAGCCACTGCCATGATACAAGTAGAAGACAATAGCGCCACAGTTCCAGGCTTTGATGACATGAGCGGCATGTTCGAAAGTACCTCGGCTGCAGTAACCGAAATAGAGCTATTAAAATCGCGCTCTGTTATTGGTGAGGCGGTCGATAAACTAAACCTAGATACGGTAGTTAAACCTAAATTATTCCCACTAATCGGCAACCGCGCATACCGTAGCTTTAAACCAAGCTCACCGGGTGAGCTAGCTAAGCCGAGTTTTGGTGCAAGCTCGTATGCGTGGGGCGGCGAAAGCATAGACGTATTTAGGTTTGATGTACCAAATTATAATATTGGTACTGAATTTATTATTATTGCAAAGCAAAATAACCAATTAGTGCTGCTAAACGAAGCTGGTGAATCTGTATTAACAGGGCAAGTAGGACAAGAGCTATCTAACGGTATTATTGAGCTAACGGTACGTAGCTTAAATGCACGCCCTGGTACCGAGTTTATTATTACTAAGCGAGACCGCCTAAATACAATATTAGATTTGCAGGCAGCGATTGGTGCCAGCGAAAAAGGTAAAGACTCGGGTATTATTAACTTAACCTTGCAAAATACAGACTTTAAATACGCCGAAAAAGTACTTGAGCAAGTTGCAAGTATTTATGTGCGCCGAAATGTAGAGCGCAACAGCGCTGAGGCACAAAAGTCACTTGAGTTTTTAGAGGTACAATTACCTGAGGTTAAAAAACAACTCGAGTATGCCGAAAAGCGCTTTAACGATTACCAAATTAAACAGCAATCAGTAAACATTACGCTAGAAACACAAGGCGTGCTTGATCAGATTGTGCAGCTAGAAACAAAACTGCAAGAGCTAGAATTGCAACGTTTGGAGCTTAGCCGTAAATTTAAAAAAGGCCACCCTGCATACCAAGGCATACTTGAGCAAATTAAAGCAGTACAAAAACAAAAAGATGACTTAACCAGCGAAGTAACTAATTTACCATCTACCCAGCAAGAGTTATTACGTTTAACCCGCGACGTTGAGGTAAGTAACCAGATATACACCATGTTACTGGCTAAGACTCAAGAGCTCGATATTGTGCGTGCTGGTACCGTAGGTAACGTGCGTATTATTGATCACGCAGAGGTAAATACATCAAAGCCGGTTAAACCTAAAAAAGCGCTAATAGTGGTTATGGCAACAATGCTAGGTGGCATGCTTGCGGTGGCTATTGTATTAGTGCAAAAAGCGCTACATAAAGGTATTGAAGACCTAAGCGAAATTGAGGCCATGGGCCTACCTGTTTATGCCAGTGTGCCGTATTCAGACCATCAAGATCAGTTAGTATCGTTTGGTAAGCTAAAAAACCGAAAAGCCACCCAAGCCAATACTATATTGGCGGTTGAAAACCCTGCTGACTTAGCAATAGAGGCACTCCGTAGCCTGCGTACCAGCTTGCATTTTGCAATGATGGAGGCAAAAAACAACGTTATTGCGATATCGGGCCCAAGCCCGGGTGTAGGTAAGTCATTTATATCGGTTAACCTAGCAACAGTATTAGCGCAAAGCGATAAAAAGGTACTAATAATTGATGCCGATATGCGCAAAGGCTACTTACAAAAAGCGTTTAACGAAAAGTGGGAAAACGGCTTAAGTGATTTTTTATCGGGCCGTTTAGAGCTTAAAAATGTAATTAAACAAACTAAAGTGCCAAACTTACATTTAATTACCCGAGGCCAAGTACCGCCTAACCCATCTGAGCTATTAATGCATGAGCGTTTTTCAAAGCTAGTAGATACTATTAAAGAGCATTACGACCTAATAATTATAGATACCCCCCCTATTTTAGCAGTGACAGACCCTGCAATAGTGAGTGCCCATGCCGGTAGTACTTTACTCGTAACACGTTTTGGTCAAAATCATGTACGCGAAATAGAGCTTACTCGTAATCGCTTTGAGCAAAATGGAATTGATGTAAAGGGCGTTGTATTTAACGGCATACTCAAAAAAGCCAGTAATGCCTATGGTTATTACGGCTACTACAACTATGAATATAAATCAGGAAGTTAAAATGAAAAGGATTAATAGTTTTCTGAAATAGCGGCGCAATGCTGATTAAGTAATCTGCTATTAAAAGCAATAATTTAATTATTTATTCACAAAGGATTTAAAGTGAAAGTATTAACTGTATTCGGTACTCGCCCTGAGGCCATTAAAATGGCACCACTTGTTGATGCATTGACTAATGATAGCCGCTTTGTTGCCAAAGTATGTGTTACTGCACAGCACCGGGAAATGTTAGATCAAGTTTTAGAGCTGTTTAAAATTACCCCCGAGTACGATTTAAACCTAATGAAGGCAGGGCAAACTTTACCAGAGTTAACCAGCCGTATTTTATTAGGGCTAACACCAGTTTTAAAAAAATTTAAGCCAGATGTAGTGCTAGTACATGGCGATACAGCAACAACGTTTGCAGCAAGCTTAGCAGCTTATTATGAGCAAATTGCAGTAGGCCATGTTGAAGCAGGCTTGCGCACTGGTAATATATATTCGCCTTGGCCTGAAGAAGCTAACCGAAAACTAACAGGTGCATTAACAAAGTACCACTTTGCACCCACTGAAATTTCTAAGCAAAACTTATTAAAGGAAAGCTACGCAGCAGAAAATATAAGCGTAACAGGCAATACGGTTATTGATGCACTGCTAATGATAAAAGAGCAAATAGAAAGCGATAGTGATTTAAAAAGCGCATTAGCCGCAAAATTCCCAATGCTAGATACTAATAAAAAATTAATTTTAGTAACAGGACATCGACGCGAAAGTTTTGGTGGTGGCTTTGAGCGTATTTGTGAGGCATTAGCACTAACGGCTAAAACTCACCCTAATTGCCAAGTACTTTACCCTGTACATTTAAACCCTAATGTACAAGAACCAGTAAACCGGATTTTAGGTAATGTTGAAAATGTTCACCTTATTGAGCCACAGCAGTACTTACCTTTTGTATACTTAATGAATCAAGCACATATTATTTTAACAGACTCTGGTGGTATACAGGAAGAAGCCCCTAGCTTGGGTAAGCCTGTACTTGTTATGCGCGATACTACTGAACGGCCAGAAGCTGTCGATGCGGGAACGGTGAAATTAGTAGGTACGAATATAGAAAAGATTACACTTGAGCTAAACCAGCTATTAACAGATGAAGCAGCATACAAAGAGATGAGCCGTGCACATAACCCGTATGGTGATGGTAAAGCATGCCTGCGTATATGCGATATTTTAGCCAGTAGTTAATCTGTAGCAGCTATTTTCAACGCAATAAATTTTATAAAAATAAAGAGAGAATAAAATGCTTTCTCTTTATAAAATCAAGAATAATATAGCTTATAGCTAGTACACAAGTGAATAAAAGGATTATCATGTCATTTAATACCATTTCAGTTATTGGCCTTGGTTATATTGGCTTACCAACAGCAGCAATGTTTGCATCACGTAAAAAAAAGGTTATAGGTGTCGATGTAAATCAATATGCGGTAGACACAATTAACCGCGGTGAGATTCATATTGTTGAGCCAGACCTCGACATGATCGTACATGCAGCTGTAACTGAGGGCTTTTTAAAAGCAACTTTAACACCAGAGCCTGCAGATGCATTTTTGATTGCAGTACCTACTCCCTTTAAGAATAACGACTCTGAGATCCCTGAACCTGATTTGAGTTATATTAAGAAAGCAAGTGAGGCTATTGCACCTGTTCTTAAAAAAGGCGATCTAATTATTTTAGAATCTACCTCACCAGTTGGTGCTACTGAGCAAATGGCGGAGTGGTTGGCAGAAGCTCGCCCTGACTTGATCTTTCCGCAAACCGTTGGTGAGGTAGCTGATGTTAACGTAGCACATTGCCCTGAGCGTGTTTTACCAGGTCATGTAGTACGAGAGCTTGTCGAAAACGATCGCGTTATTGGTGGTATAACCTCTCAGTGTTCAGAAAGAGCAGTTGAGTTATATAAAACATTTGTAAAAGGTGAATGTGTAATTACCAATGCACGTACTGCTGAAATGGCTAAACTAACTGAAAATTCTTGCCGCGATGTACAAATAGCCTTTGCCAATGAGTTATCGATTATTTGCGATAAGTTAGATATCGACGTATGGGAGCTTATCTCGTTAGCTAATCGTCATCCTCGAATAAATATCTTACAACCTGGGCCCGGGGTTGGTGGTCACTGTATTGCAGTAGACCCGTGGTTTATAGTGAGTAGGGCACCTGAAGAAGCACAAATTATACATACAGCACGTAAGGTGAATGACTCAAAACCACAGTGGGTAATTAACAAAGTAAAATTAGCAATATCTGACTTTTTACAAGCAAATCCAACTAAAACAGCAAAAGATGTAACTATTGCCTGTTATGGCCTTGCATTTAAGCCAGATATTGATGATCTGCGTGAAAGCCCTGCTCTAAATATTACTAAGCAAATAGCTCAATTTCACTCTGGAAGGGTGTTGGTTGTTGAACCTAATATCAATCAATTACCAGAAAGTATACATTATTTGAATTTAGTAACATTTGATACAGCTAAAAATGAAGCTGATGTACATTTGCTTCTGGTTGATCATAAAAGCTTTAAAACCTCTTTAATTAAAAGTGAACTTTTGGTTGATACAAAGGGCATTTGGAAATGATCTTACCAGTAATCATGGCGGGTGGCTCGGGCACACGCTTATGGCCGCTATCACGTGGCAACTATCCAAAACAATTTTTAAAGCTTAACGGTGAGCAAACCATGCTTCAAGATACGCTAACTCGTTTAACTGGTCTAGCGCACTCACCAGCCATGTTAATTTGTACTGAAGAGCACCGTTTTATTGCAGCAGAGCAAGTGCGCCAATTAGGTGCAGAGCACGGTGGGATTTTTTTGGAGCCTGTAGGCCGTAACACTGCACCAGCTATTGCTTTAGCTGCTTTTAAAGCAATTGAGAATGAGCAAGACCCACTGTTACTTGTTCTAGCCGCAGACCATATAATTGAAAACCCTGCAGCATTCCAGGTAAGTGTAAATAAGGCTGTAGAATTAGCAAACCAAGATAAATTAGTGACTTTTGGGATTGTAGGTAATAGCCCTGAAACAGGTTATGGCTACATTAAAAGGGGCGATGCTGTAGAGCATGGTTATAACGTTGATAGCTTTGTTGAAAAACCAAATTTAGAAACCGCTAAGCAATATATTGAAAGTGGTCAGTATTATTGGAATAGCGGTATGTTCTTGTTTAAAGCAAGCCGCTATTTAGAAGAGTTAAAATCATTTCGCCCAGATATATATACAGCATGCGAAAATGCTATTGCAGTACAAAACAGTGATATGGACTTTATTCGCGTGGATAAAACTGCTTTTGAAGCCTGCCCTGATGAGTCGATTGACTATGCAGTAATGGAGCACACTAAAGATGCTGTTGTAGTGCCTATGGACGCAGGTTGGAGTGATGTTGGTGGTTTTGCAGCTCTTTGGGAAGTGTCTTCACAAGATGAAAATCGTAATGCCTTTAAAGGTGATGTAAAAGCGGTGGATACGAAAAATACACTTGTATTTAGTGAAGACAAACTTGTAGCAACAGTTGGTGTTGAAGACCTAGTAATTGTAAACACTAAAGATGCTGTTTTAGTTGCCCATAAAGATAAATCACAAGAAGTTAAAGCGATTGTAAACCAGCTAAAAGCTGAAGGGCGCTCTGAAGTTACTTTCCATCGTGAAGTGTATCGACCATGGGGAAAATATGACTCAGTTGATAATGGTGAGCGCTTCCAAGTAAAACGTATTACCGTAAAACCTGGTGCTAAGTTGTCGGTACAAATGCATCACCACCGCGCAGAGCATTGGATTGTGGTATCAGGTACAGCAAAAGTACAAATTGATGATACTGAGCAATATGTAACAGAGAATGAATCTGTGTATATTCCAATCACAGCTGTTCATGCTTTAGAAAACCCAGGTAAAGTTGACTTAGAGTTAATCGAAGTACAATCGGGTTCGTACCTAGGCGAAGATGATATCGTACGTTTTGAAGATCGTTATGGTCGAGTGAAATAAGTCAAACTCGAGATATTAGATGTAGATAAACATAATAGATGGCTGTTATCAGGTTTTTAGCCGTCAGTTATCAGTTTTACAGCTAGTACAACTTATTTTGCACTAGCTGTGTACTTATTGAAGAATTAATTAGATAGGTTTTTTATGGATAGCCAGTTAGTTTGCTCTGAAGTCATTGCAAAGAGTGGTATTGTTTTTGGTACCAGTGGAGCGCGAGGCCTTGTTAAAGATTTTACCCCTAATGTAAATGCTGCGTTTGCTTTAGCCTTTATTTCAGCGATAGACAATGAATTTAATTTTGACACAGTTGCAATTGCTATAGATAACCGCCCAAGTAGTTATGCAATTGCACAGGCATGTGCTGAGGCACTAAAACAGCATGGCTTGAATGTTGTTTATTATGGTGTAGTACCGACTCCAGCACTTGCTTACAAGGCAATGCAAGATAATATGCCATGTATTATGGTTACAGGTAGCCATATTCCCTTTGATCGAAACGGCTTAAAGTTTTACCGCCCTGATGGTGAGATCACAAAAGTTGATGAGCTAACTATTCTCGCAAGCAATACTGTATTCACCGTTTTACCAGAAAACCTTGCAGAGCTCACATTGGATACTGCTGCTAGCGAGTCTTACATTCAGCGTTACACATCACTTTTTAGTGCTGATACGCTTAAGGGCAAGAAAATTGGTATTTATGAGCATTCAAGTGCAGGGCGGGATATTTATAAGGTATTGTTTGAGCAATTAGGTGCTGAGGTTGTTAGCTTAGGCCGCAGCAATGAGTTTGTACCAATTGATACAGAGGCTGTATCAGATGAGGATAAACAAAGAGCACTAGATTGGTCAAAAGAGTTTAGCTTTGATGCTATTTTCTCAACGGATGGTGATGGAGATCGCCCACTAGTTGCTGATGAAAATGGCAGTTGGTTACGTGGTGATATTTTAGGTTTGCTATGCAGCCAGTTATTAAATATTGAAGCTCTTGCCGTGCCAGTAAGTTGTAATACTGCAATAGAAAAGTCAAAAAACTTTAAAGTAGTTGAGCGTACAAAGATTGGCTCACCTTATGTCATCGAGGAGTTACTGAAACTAAAGAAGCACAATATTCGAGTGGCTGGTTTTGAGGCGAATGGTGGATACATACTAGCAACAGATATTATAATTAATGGAAAATTGATTAAAGCATTACCAACAAGAGATGCTATCCTGCCTTTTATAATGTTAATTCAAAGCCAAAAAATCACCACGCAGGTAAATAGTTTACCGAAAAGATATACAGCAAGCTCTAAGCTTAGTAATTGTTCTAACGAAAATGGTTCGCTTATTTTAGCTTATGCAAAAAGTAACATTCATGAATTCATTAATTCTTTAGATGAAAGTAGTTCTAACTTTGAAAAGTTAGATGTTACTGATGGCTTAAGAATAATTTTTCGTGAGAAAGTGATCCACTTACGAATGTCTGGTAATGCTCCTGAATTAAGATGTTATGTTGAAGCAAGTAATCAAATTATAGCTGCAGACTTGGCTAACTTTATTCTTGAAAAAATAAAATGTAATTTTTTAAATGCATAAAGGTATATTGTGTTAAGTTTAGGCAAGGGTTTAAAAGCCCTAATTCTTTCTAATTTAAGCGTAATGATCATATCGGTGATTACAGGTGTAATTATTGCTCGAATTTTAAGTGTTGAAGAGCGGGGAGTCCTTGCATCAGTATATCTTTGGGTTACTTTAAGCGTATCTGTTTTTGGAGATACACTGAAAGAATACTGCCTATCACAAAAAAACAATCATACATTTTTTTCTTTTAAATTATTGCTTTTATCAATTTCTTTATCCGTAGCGTTAAGTTTTCTTCTGCTTATTCTAAATCAAAAAAGTGAATATTTGTGGTATGCATTTGTATTTTCAATATTAAATATCTTAACTACATGCTATCTCCAAAATTTGCAAAGCCAATCTAAATTCTTATTGTTCAGTAAATACAAGGCAATGATGCCACTATTCTACTTTTTATTTTTACTTTTTGGTTTTTATTTTGAATTCAGTCTGAATTCTATACTTTTTATTAATTTATTAGCGAATTTCTTAGTTCTTTTTTTTATTAGTAGAACCAGTATTGAAAAAAGTCGCTTAGTAATTGAAGTACCAGTTTTTCTACAGGTCTTTATTTCTGTTTTTGTTTCAGCAATATTGATGCAGTTTGAACGGGTTTTTATCTCTACAATTTATAGCAGTGAATCATTTGCTTATTTTATGATTGCATCAACAATAATAGTAACGCCAATTACGATTTTATTTCAAGCGTTAAGCAATTACTTGATAGTTGAGATAAAAAATTTAAAACCATCGGTTAAGATGCTTTTTTATATTTTTATTGCGTTTGTTTTTTTTGGTGTTGTATTCGTCCCTATTTCTACATGCTTTCTGAAACCTTTAGTTACATTTGTTTTTGGGGACTCATATTCACCAGCTGAGGAATATGTTCTAATTGCTGGATTTTTGGGGTATATATTAAATGTAAAGATGCTGTTTTTTTCGGTTATGAGAGGAGAGGGCTTAAATCAGGAACTTTATCGCTTCCATTTGTTCAGTTTTTTTGTTTTTTCGTCATTTTTGTTAATTTGTTTTTTAGTTGAACTAGATGCTTTAAATTCTCTTAATTATCTTTTTATCGTTAACTCGCTTTTGTTACTGCTTTTTTTCTTTATATACTTGCGTAAAAAATATAAAAAGTGATTTTTAATTAAAGTAATGTGGTGGTTTTTTATGTCTAGCGTTTTAAAGGTCTATTATTTATGGTTCTGATATCATCCTATGGAAGGTTTCACTCAATACAGACAATCAAAGCTCTATCTGAATTGGAAGTGTCTGTTAAAGGTTTTATTTCTGATAAACAGCTGTTATTAAATAAATTTAATTATAGTACAGAGTTTCTTATTCTGAGTAAACTTCTAAGCCTGTTGCATCTTTGGGGTAACTTATCAAAAAGATATTTAAATTTTTATTATGTCGATAAGTTTTGTTATCTAATGCATGATGTTTTTTGTTGTTTATATATATTGCTTAATAGGAAGAAAATAAAAGTATATATTGGCTATTCATTGTATTGCTATTTCAGTCTGAAGATGTGTAAGTTTTTTCACATTAAAAGCTATGTTGAAAGAGCAGGTTCGCACCCTTTATGGCAAAGGAAAGTAGTTCTGTCTGAGTATGATTATTTAAATGAACCTGTTCCAAGTTCACTTTTGTTTTACTTAAATCAGTTTCCTAGAATGAAAAAGGAGCTAGATATTGCTGACTCTGTACTAACGTGCTCCAACTATGCAAAAAAATCAATGGTTATGGAAGGTTTGCAACCCGATAAAATAAAGAAAATATATTTGGGCGCTAACTTTTTTAATTCTGATATAAAGGTTAGTAATTTTGAAAAAGAGTTTAAATTAATTTTTGTAGGTTCTCAGCCCATTATTAAGGGGTTGGTGTACTTTCTAGATTTGGTAAGGTTATTGGAAAAAAGTGGCTTTCAAATAAATGTATTAATAGTGTCAAATTGCAGTAAATTTATTTTTGATAAATATAAGGATATATTCTCACTAGATTATGTAAAGTATACACATTCCATGAATCAGAGGCAGCTAGCTTTAGAGTATCAGGCTGCTAGTTTAACAATTTGTCCTTCAATAGATGATGCGTTTAATATGGTTACACTAGAGTCAGTAAGAAGTGGTACACCTGTTGTTACATTTGATACAGTAGGTGCTTCAGAGGTTATTTCTTCCGCAAATGTTGGTGTGGTCGTGAAAAGCAAGTCAGTTAATGATTTATATAGTGCTGTTACTTATTTTATCGAAAATCAAAACGAGTTAGCTAAAATTAAAAAAAATTGTTTGAAAGAAAACTTTGACTTTTCATGGAGCACTTATGCAATAAATCTAAAAAAGGAGTTATTTGGAAATGAGTGAAGTTATAGTTGTTGTTGACCAACTCCCTTTTCCTTCTAGAAATGGTATAACAATACCTTCTTCAAACTACATAAGGTTACTTGAATTAAAATATTCAGTATCAATTGTATATCTATGCTCTGAATATCCTAGTGATGTTGATTTGGAAAATAATAAGAAGAGTATTTCTGGGCGATTGCTTTTATGTAAAATTAAAAAGGATAGTTATTTGAGAAGACTTGTAAATGAATTTACCCTCAGAAAAGCTTCATATTCATCTTATTACTTTGATAAATCTTTACTAGATGACGGTTTTTTAAATAAACCTTACTCAATGGTTTTAGCTACACCTGTTAGTGCCTTAGAAGCTTCCGATTTTATAGTTAAAAAGATAGAAGAAAATGGTTTTAATAAACCAAAATATATAGCTGCTATTAATGATTCTTATGAATTGGTTTTGGGACGAGGGCGAAATTTTTTCTCAAAGATTAGATCTAAATTGATTTCGAAGTTAGAAGTAAAATCACTTCAGAATGTAGATGAAATCTTTGTTCAAAGTAATTTAGATAAAGTTTCAATTGAATCTAGACTTAAAAATAAACAGGTTACAATTGTAACAAATGGTGTTGATGATAGTTGTTATAATACTTCTAGACGTTTCGATATGAGAAATAGATTTTTATTTGTAGCAAATTTTACTGGTTTCTATAAAGAGCGTTTAGCTTGGTTTATAGAGAATGTATGGAACCCATACGTCAACTCAAATACAGAAGCGACTTTGCATATACATGGCAAAGGTATCAATCCTGGT
This sequence comes from Pseudoalteromonas sp. PAR1, assembly GCF_947311895.1. Classification (NCBI taxonomy): domain Bacteria; kingdom Pseudomonadati; phylum Pseudomonadota; class Gammaproteobacteria; order Alteromonadales; family Pseudoalteromonadaceae; genus Pseudoalteromonas; species Pseudoalteromonas sp. PAR1. The sequence continues at coordinate 71,836 of NZ_CAMZMY010000014.1, forward strand.
GATAGTTTGTATAGTTTAATCAAAGCGTCAAAAAATGTTACATACTCAAATGACTTTGTTGACAATGTTGCTGAACTGTATAGGGGGTTTGATGTATTTGTAGCGCCAATATTTAAAGACTATGGGTTTATTAACAAAGTTGCAGAGGCCTTAGCTTGTGGTTTACTGGTATTGGGTGATAAAACAGCATTTAACTCTATGGAAAATATCATTAGCTACAAAAATTGTATTATTGCGGAGGATAGGGAGGATTTTTTAAAACAATTAGAAGCTTTAAATCAACTTTCTTTGGAACATATTAACACAATCAGAAATGAGGCTGTTGATGTTTCAGCTCAGTTCAACTGGAAAGAAAAGGCGATATTTTAAGTGAAGTATGCTCTTTATCTTGTGGTGTTTTTTTATGCTCTTGGTTTTTATTATCAAGAATCATACGGAAAGCAATTTGTTGAATACTTCTTTTTGTACTTGGTCTTTAATGTTTTTTATGCATTTTGCTTTTATTCTCTAATAAGAAAGATATACCTTAAAAATAAGATATTAGCTTTCATGTGCTTTGTTTTGTTTTTCTTGGTTTTTCTTGGCTTTGATCTTAAATCTCTTATTTACTTAATATATTACCAGTCAGATTTTTACGACTTCAAGCTTGAAAGGTTGATAGGGTTTGTAGGAGATAGAGAGCTATATCTAAATACTATATTATATGTTTTTATATTTAAATGTGCTTTTTTGGTGTGTTTATTTATATTTAATAATGCTAAGTTCTCAGAGGTTTTTAATTATAAAGAACTGCATGTTTTTAAAATTGAGGGAAGTGTTTTTTTGGTTTGGGTTGTTTTTGTAATACTCTTATCTATTTTTACTTTCTTTGCACAAGTATATTTAGAGATCGGGTTTTTAGGTAAAGATTTGCCATTTAAAATTTCTGCAATAATAATTTATACTCGCCTGTTAATAATACCTTTGTTTTTTTTGGCTTTCATCTTTTTATTGAGCTATCAAAGGAGTAATAATCTTATTTTACTTAACTCTTTAATTTTTTTATTCTTTACTCATACGTTCATGTCTGCATTCCTGATGACCTCAAAAGGATATGTTGTTTTCTTTTCTTTTTCAGTATCCATGGTTCTTTTTTTGAATAAATTTAGTACTTACAGGATATTTAAAATGACAAGTTTATACTGGCTTGTTGCTTTCTTTTTGTATGGTTTTTTTGAATTCTATAGAGGGATATATGTTCAAAATGGTTATGATCATTTTTTAGCTATTCAATATATCTCGCTTGATTACAATCAGTCGGCAGATAGTGGAGGTTTTGATTTTGTTGAGAACTCTAGTATCGTCTTTTTGTATCTAGTAATCAGAGTTGTAGGCTTTGATGCAGTTATGCAAATTAATGATTTTATTAGTAGTTTTGGTTATCTTGGTTTTTTTGATGTTTTACTAGATGGTAGAAACTTCTCCAAAATGTACACGACGGATATATTAGGCTATAGCCCTGATGCACCTCATTCTGCATCTCCAAGCCTTTTAGGTTCAATATTGATGTTATCTAATAACCTGTATTTGTTTTTTATTCTTTCTTTTGGTTATATTTTTTCATGTGGCTTAATATTCTTTAAATTGAGTAAGTCTGCAAGCCCTTTAAAGATACCAGTTTCTATTTTGTTTATATTAATATTTTCTTTGTGTTTTACATCTGGGAATATAGGGATGATGATTTTCTGTCTGGTTATGTTAATTATAATGCCCTATGTCACATTTTTTATTAATTTTATGGGGGTTAGGAGTGAGTAAAGAATTGACACTAATAGATTTTAGTTCAATAAAATCTGGAGGGGGGCTTCAGCTCTCAATGAATTTTATTTCTGAAAATTCTGGTTCATATACGTTTGTTGTTTCTAAGTCACTTTATGAGTACTTGGTCTCTTTAGGGATTGGCGGTGATTATATTGTAATGCCTAATAACCCTTTTTATAGATTTATTAAGGAATATACTTTTCTTAAGAGAGAGATTAAAAAAAGACATTTTTCAAAGTCTTATACTTTTTTTGGGCCTGGTTTACCATTGGACCTAAAAAATATTGTCAGTGTAGCATATCCTATTGTTTGTTATCCAGATAGTAAATATTGGCACTATGTGCCGTATAAAGAAAAGGTGATTAAATCTTTTTTTAATTGGTTTAGAATAAATAGATTGAAAAATGCAAGTCTTATTGTTTGTGAAACTGAAGTTATGAAAAAGAGACTAAGTAGTGTTTTAGGAAAAAAACAGTCTTACTTCATAGCACCTCCAGTAGTTACTTCTTTCATTAAGAATATAAGTGTTGAAGACTACTTTGATAAAGCTCATGATGTTAAAAGGCTTTTAGTATTGGGTGGGTTGGCTTATCACAAAAACAATTGGCGCCTTTACTCAGTAGCCAGTGAGTTGAATAAAAAAGGCATTGATATTGTTTTTTATTGTTCATTCTCAGAAAGTGATTTTATTTCGCATGTGCTAAAAATGTCCCGAACTAAAATAGATAGTACTATTTTAAGTAAGTACTTTAATTTCTTGGGGGGGGTTAATCCGGATAAAATTGGTGACCTGTATTATTCTGCATCAGCTTTAATTAATTTATCTGATTTAGAGAGCTTTTCTAATAATTACATGGAAAGTTGGAAATCTGCTTTACCTATCCTAGCTTCTGATAGGGATTTTTCGAGACATATTTGTGGTAGAAGTGCAATCTATTTTGAACCACATGACATAACTTCAGTTGCTGATAATATAATACATTTTTTAAATTTAGATCGGGAGAGCTTGACTAAAATGTTAGAGGAAGGAAAAAAGCGATTAGCTTTATTACCATCAATTGAAGAGAAACGAGCAATAATTGATGAGTTATTGAAATGAAATACTTTTTTGTTGTTTTAGTTGAAACTTTTTCACTGCTATTATTTTCGCTTCCACGATTTAAGACTCTTAACTATCTTAAGTCAAAGTACCTCAATTGCTTTCCAAATTCAAAAATAGGCAAGCGAGTTATTTATTATCCAGGATTGTGGATTTTTCCAGGCCGTAACCTACATATCGGTGATGATGTCGATTTAGCTAGGGGGGTTTTAATTACAACATCAGGGGGTGTTTCTATAGGTTCTAGGAGCTTGATTGGTTACGGAACCCAAATCTTATCATCAAATCATATAGTTCCTAAAATACCAAATAAGATATTTCACTCAGGACACGAACATGCCCAAGTAATAATTGAAAAGGATGTTTGGGTTGGTGCATCATGTGTAATACTACCAGGGGTTAAGATTGGGGAAGGGGCGATTGTGGCAGCCGGTAGTGTTGTTACTAAAGATGTTCCTGCATTTAGCTATGTTGCAGGTACACCAGCGCGTGTAATTAAGGAAAGAGAATGAAGCAAATACTTCAAGATATGGCTAAAGGAGGCTCAGCCATTGTTGAAGCCCCTGCGCCTCAAATTATAAAAAATCATGTTGTTATTAATACCATTACAACACTTATTTCAGCTGGGACTGAACGTATGTTAGTTGATTTTGGTAAAGCGAACCTAATTGATAAAGCTCGCTCACAACCTGATAAAGTAAAAATGGTACTTGAAAAAGTACAAACAGACGGATTAATGACCACAGTTGACGCCGTAAAATCTAAGTTAGCACAGCCTTTACCACTCGGTTATTGTAATGTTGGGGTTGTTGAAAGCGTAGGAAAAGGTGCTGAGAGCTTTAAACAAGGTGATCGTGTTGTATCAAATGGCCCTCATGCTGATGTAGTTCGCGTATCTAAAAACTTAGTTGCTACAATACCTGAAAATGTGAGCGATGAAGAAGCTGCTTTTACTGTTGTGGCTAGTATTGGTTTACAAGGTATTCGTTTAGCCAATCCAACAATGGGTGAATGTTTTGTTGTCACAGGTGTTGGCTTAATTGGTTTATTAACAGTGCAAATGCTACGCGCGCAGGGTTGTAGAGTATTAGCTGTTGATTTTGACCAGGCAAAGCTTGACCTTGCAAAACAGTTTGGTGCCGAAATATGTAATCCGGGTAAAGGAGAAGATCCTATCGCCGCTGGCATGGCTTTTAGCCGTGGAGTAGGTGTAGATGGTGTTATTATTACCGCCTCAACTAAATCTAACGACCCCGTAACACAAGCAGCACGAATGAGTCGTAAACGTGGTCGTATCATTTTAGTTGGCGTAACAGGTTTAGAATTAAGCCGAGCAGATTTTTACGAGAAAGAACTAACTTTTCAAGTATCCTGCTCTTATGGCCCAGGGCGTTATGATCCAAGCTATGAAGAGCAAGGCAATGATTATCCACTTGCATTTGTTCGTTGGACAGAGCAGCGTAATTTTGAGGCTATTTTAGACATGATGGCAGGTGGGCAGTTAAATGTTAAGCCACTTATAACTCATCGTTTTAAATTTGAGGATGCGGGTGATGCTTATGAATTACTAACCACAGATAAAAGTGCGTTAGGTATTTTATTACAGTTTGAATCTGAGCCTAATTTACGCCATGCAAAAACTGTAAAGTTAAACACGGTTTCTAAATATGAGCCTAATGAGCCCGTAGTTGGTTTTATTGGTGCAGGTAATTATGCATCTCGTATGTTGATACCTGCTTTTAAAGAGGCGGGTGCTAAATTCCATAGTATTTCGACTTCTGGCGGTATAAATGGTGTTATCCATGGCGAAAAAGTAGGGTTTAGTGAGGCAACCACTGACACTCAAGCCATGATTAATGATTCCAATATTAATACTGTTGCTATTGTTACACGTCACAATAGCCATGCTTATTTTGTACAAGAAGCGCTTAAGGCGGGTAAAAATGTTTTTGTTGAAAAACCATTAGCGATCTCTCATGAGGAGCTTAGCGAAGTACAAGAGGTTTATAACGAAGCTATCAAGGCTGAAAGTGCACCTAAGTTAATGGTTGGCTTTAATCGTCGGTTTTCACCACAAGTTCAAAAAATGAAACAGCTGTTAGAGCCAATTAAAGAGCCTAAATCATTCATTATGACAATGAATGCAGGGGCTATCCCAGGAGATCACTGGACTCAAGATATAAATGTTGGGGGTGGCCGAATTATCGGTGAAGCTTGTCATTTTGTAGATTTGATGCGCTATTTAACCGGTAGCGAGATTGTTTCTGTGCAGGCTCGTAGAATGGGGGACACAGATTCGGTTGAAATAACCGAAGATAAAGCTGCTATTATTTTAGGTTTTGCAGATGGTTCATTTGGCACAATTCATTATTATGCGAATGGCGCAGCGAGCTTTCCAAAAGAGCGTGTTGAAGTTTTTGTTGAAGGTAAAGTGCTCCAATTAGATAATTTTGTAAAATTAAAAGGCTTTGGTTTTAAGGGCTTCAAAAAAATGAATCTATGGAAGCAGGACAAAGGCCAAAATTTATGCTCTAAGTTATTCTTGGAGTCAATTCGTGAAGGTAAAGCTTCACCTATTGACGAGAAGGAAATTTTTGAGGTCGCTAAAGTTTCTATCGAAATTGCTGAGCAGCTCAGAAAACAATGAGCCAGTTAGTCGATAATACTATTAAGGTATTTCATACTGTGAAATACCTTAAGCCTAAGCAGCTTTTTTATCAACTTTATTACAGAGTAAATAAGCTAAAACATATAGAGAGTATCCCTTCTGGATTTGCAAAATGGAAATGGCAGGGTCCTAGGCTGAATGAGCAAAGCATACTTGATGAAAGCACCGTTGTATTTCTTAATGAAGAAGGAAAACTAGAACAATCTTCAGATTGGAATTGCCAAACAAAAACAAAGTTATGGCTTTATAATCTTCATTATTTCGATGATTTAAGTTCCAAAGATTATACAAATAGAACTGAAATTCACTATAATTTTATAAGTAAATGGATTGATGAGAACCCTCCATGCGCAGGTAATGGCTGGGAACCTTATCCAACCTCTTTACGTTTAGTTAATTGGGTTAAGTGGTGCAGCGTTCAGTCCTCTCCTAAGCCGCATGTTTTAAAAAGTATGCTTGAACAAGCTCTCGTTTTAGAACAGCAGCTTGAGTATCATATCTTAGGTAATCACCTTTTTGCGAATGCAAAAGCACTTGTCTTTGTTGGTACTTACTTGGAGGGGGCAGTTGCTGCTAGTCTTTTAAAGCTAGGTTTAAAGTTATTAAATCAAGAGTTAAAAGAGCAGTTCTTAGCAGACGGTGCTCACTTTGAGCTATCACCTATGTACCATGAAATTTTATTATGGGATTTGCTAGAGCTTATTGATTTAGCAAAAACGAGCAATAACTATAGTTTAATGTTGCACCTCAATAATTGGGCAGCCATTGCTGAGAAAGCACTTTCCTGGCTGAACTCAATGCTTCATCCTGATGAAGAAATCAGCTTTTTTAACGATGCAGCTATAGGTATTGCTGCAACTCCAAAAGATATCTATAGTTATGCCAATAAACTTGGTATTAAATATTTAAGTGCAGAAAGAGCTTTAGTAACTAACTCTGAAAGTGGCTATAGCCGTGTTCAGAATGACAAATATACTCTTTTATTTGACCATGCTAATGTTGGGCCAGACTACCTTCCTGGGCATGCTCATGCCGATACTTTAAGTTTTGAGCTCTCAGTTGGTTTGCATCGATTTTTTGTCAATTCAGGGACATCCCTGTACGGAGTAAGTAAGGAACGCTTAAGGCAAAGATCTACCTCTGCACATAATACGGTCACTGTTTGTGATGAAAACTCTTCTGAGGTTTGGTCAGGCTTTCGTGTAGCTAGACGAGCTTACGCAAAACTGTTAAAGACAGAGCAAAATGCCGATAGTATTGTATTGTCTGCTTGTCATGATGGATATAAACGTTTAAAGCCTAAAGTAGTTCATACACGTACACTCGAGGCTAAAAAAGCTGAAATTATAGTTACGGATAATTTGTCACATAATTCTGAGGCTACTTTTAATTTACATATTCACCCAAATGTTATGGTTGAACTATTAGATAACAAAACACTTGCGCTTAAATATTCATCACAAACAGTTGAACTTACAACTTCTCATGAGATATTTGTTGAAAAAAGTACCTGGCACCCTGAGTTTGGTAAGTCTGTTGAAAATAAAAAAATAACTATACCGTTCAATGATGGTCAGTTAATTACAAAGATAAAAGTCATAAAGGAATAGCTTTGAAAGTTTTAGTTTTAACTTTTTATTACTCGCCAGATCTATGCGCTGGTTCATTCAGAACTACAGCTTTAATTGATGAGCTTAAGAAGACTGAGGGGATTGAAATAGAAGTCATCACAACAATGCCTAATCGTTATTCAAGTTTTGAAACTAAGGCGCTTGAGCTTGAAAAAATAGATAATATAACAATTCGCAGAATATCTTTACCATCTCATAAGAGTGGTATGTTAGATCAAATAAAATCTTTTTATGTTTTTTATAAGCAAGCGAAAAAGTTTGTTAAAAACGAGCGTTACGATCTTGTGTTTGCCACTAGTTCAAGATTATTTACTGCTTTCTTAGGTGCGCGCATTGCCAAGAAAAAGAAACTGCCTATTTACTTGGATATCCGTGATATCTTTGTTGATACCATTAAAGATGTTTTGAACTATAAAATTGCATTCATAATGAAACCTCTGCTAACAATGGTAGAAAAGTATACTTTTACAAATGCGAATCATATAAACCTTGTTTCTAAAGGATTTGAAGGCTATTTTTCAACTAGATACCTAAAACCAGAATATTCTTTTTTCACTAATGGCATAGATAAAGAGTTTTTAAGTTTTAAAAGTATTGGTTCTGTGGAAAGTAGAGCAAATGAGACTAAGACTATCTTATATGCAGGGAATATTGGTGAGGGGCAGGGGTTAAACACTATTTTACCTAAATTAGCAAGATTGGCTGGTTCAAAGTATCACTTTAAAGTAATAGGTGATGGCGGGCGTAAAAGCGTTCTTGTAGAGAGTTGCAATGGTATTGAAAATATTTCGTTTCACCCACCAGTAAATAGAGAAGAGCTTCTTAACGAATATGAGCAGGCGGATATATTGTTTTTGCATTTAAATGATTACCCTGCCTTTGAGAAAGTACTTCCTTCAAAAATTTTCGAATATGCCGCGACAGGAAAGCCGATCCTTGCAGGTGTAAATGGCTATGCAGCTAAATTTACTAGTGAAGAAGTTATTAATGCTGGAGTTTTTTATCCTGGTGACCATGTTGTAGCTTTTAAGCGATTGAATGATTTGAACTTAGAGTTTACTGATAGAGAAAGTTTTATTACAAAATATACACGCTCTAATATCATGAAGAAGCTGTCACACTCTATAACTTCAATTGTGGGTGATGCATGAGCCACATATTAGTTACAGGCTATTCAGGCTTTGTTGGTAGTTTACTCTGTAAAGAGTTAAAGAATACACATCAACTCCATTTATTAGGCCGTAAAGATTCTGACTGTGGAGTCATTTTTAGAAGTAATATTGATTCTAGTGCAAATTTCTCTGAAGCACTCACAGGTGTTGACTGTGTTATACATAGTGCGGCACGAGTCCATGTTATGAATGATGACTCTATAGATCCTTTAGCTGAGTTTAAAGCTGTTAATACTTATGGAACGCTTAATTTAGCTAATCAAGCCATGCAAGCAGGAGTTAAACGATTTATTTTTATTAGCTCCATAAAAGTAAATGGTGAGAGCACGACAGGTAGCTTGCCATTTAACGCGACAGACCATCCTGCACCAGAAGATCCTTACGGTATATCAAAAGCTGAAGCTGAACAGCAATTGTTAGAGTTAGGAAAGCAAACAGGTATGGAGATTGTTATAATCCGCCCGCCACTTGTATATGGTGAAGGAGTTAAAGCTAATTTTGCCTCACTGATGCGTTTGGTTGGTAAAGGCTTACCGTTACCGTTTAGGCTAATTAAAAATAATAAACGAAGCTTAGTTTCTGTTTATAATTTGGTTGATTTGATTAAAGTATGTATTGACCACCCAAATGCTGCTAATCAAGTGTTTTTAGCAAGTGATGATCATGACTTATCTACCGCTGAAATGGTAGCGCTAATGTCAAAAGTGCAGAATAAACGTAATTTAGCATTGCCTGTACCTGTTTGGTGTTTCAACTTGGCTGGTAAATTATTTGGCAAGAAAGACGTAATTGATAGATTAACAGGCTCACTACAACTAGACATTACCCATACTAAAAACATCTTAAACTGGACCCCACCATACTCTGTTGAACATGGTTTTAAATTAGCTGTCAAAAAATAAAATATGGAACTTTTAATGATACGTTTACTCGACTTTTTATTTGCCTTATTTGGTTTATTATTTGCCCTGCCGTTTTTAGTTGTTTTATACATTATTGGTTTGTTCGATACTGGCTCGCCTATTTTTACTCAACAGCGTGTTGGCCGTAATAAAAAGCCTTTTACTTTGGTTAAATTTAGAACCATGAAGGTTGATACTGCATCAGTAGCTAGCCACTTAGCAAGTACTGCATCTATAACTCCTTTTGGTGGCTTTTTACGTAAAACTAAACTGGATGAACTGCCTCAACTTTGGAATGTGCTAAAAGGCGAAATGAGTTTGGTTGGCCCTCGCCCTGGTTTATTTAACCAAGAAGAGCTAACAGCGGCTCGCGATGCTAAGAATGTTTTTGCGGTGCGCCCTGGCATTACAGGGCTTGCACAAGTTAACGAAATAGATATGTCGACCCCTGAATTATTGGCAAAAACGGATCGCGAGATGATCGATACTCTTAACTTGAGTAACTACTTTAAGTATATACTTATGACAGTTACAGGTAGTGGTAGTGGGGATAGGGTTAAGTGAAAGATTACTAGGTTCTAGGGAAGTGAATAGGCTCTAGAAGAAGTCTAGGGAGCTAAGGGTGGTAATTATGCAATTTGAAAAACTGGATGTTTGGAAAAGGGCTTCTCGTTTAGCTTGTGATATCTATAAAGTGACTAAAGATTGTAAGGATTATGGCTTTAAAGATCAGGTAACGCGTTCAGCTGTTTCTGCCCCCTCTAATATAGCCGAGGGAATAGAGCGTGAATCTGTGAATTATGAATCTAAATTTTTGTATTATGCTAAAGGTTCTGCTGGTGAGTTAGTTACACAGCTTTATATTGGCATTGAAATTGGATTTATAGAAAAAGAGCATGGATTAAAGCTAGTATCCGAAGCTAAAGAAATTGCAGCTATCATTGCTTCGTTAATAAAGCGAAGAAAGGGTTTTGTTAAAGAGCGAGAGTTCATTTATGGTGTTGGCAGCTCCTAGCTCCTAGCTCCTAGCTCCTAGCTCCTAGCTCCTAGCTCCTAGCTCCTAGCTCCTAGCTCCTATAATTCTTTTAAATTCAATAATTAGTGAAAATGTATTAGTTTTTAGTGATTTTTTTTCTCACTAGCTATATTATAGGGATGCATAACAATCATTAAGCTTTTGCTCAGTTAGGACAACTGATAATCCAAGCTTAATACAAAAGGGATTTCAAGTGGACAAAATAATAGACTCTATCTTTAACGCGCCTCGTTCTAAAAAGCGCGCTATAACTCTCGTTGTTGATTCTTTTTTTATTTTTTCGGCCTTTTGGCTTGCCTTAGTTGTCCGGCTCGATAGCTTGGCTCCTTTATATGTGCTTGAGTACTGGTTTGTACTTGGCTTATTGTTGCCTACCTCTTTAATTACTTTTGTTAATCTTGGTTTATACCGTGCGGTACTGCGCTACATGAACGCCCAAGCATTGTGGGCGATTGTTATTGGTACCTTAGTAGCTACTGTAGCACTGGTTATATTCTCGTTTTTTTTAGGGGTGATGATGCCCCGTTCTATGCCTTTTATTTTTGCTTGGCTTTGTTTATTAACAGTTGGGGGGGCACGTATTGTAGTACGCGCCATGATCGGCAAAATGTCTACCTCACATAAAGAACAAGTTATTATTTATGGTGCAGGTTCATCAGGTAGGCAACTAGCAACGGCACTAGAAGCGGGCCCTGAGTACCATGTACGCGCATTTATAGACGACGATGTAACAAAGCAAGGCTCTATTATTCAAGGTGTACCTGTATATGCATTTAACGATATACATACCCTAATTGATAAACGCAACATTGGTAAAATATTGCTGGCTATGCCAAGCGAGAGTCGCTCACGCCGTAAAGAGGTACTTGCGCAATTAGAGCCGTTAGCAATACAGATTTTGTCGATCCCGGGTATGGCCGATATTGTAGGTGGTAAAGCTAAGCTTTCTGAATTTAGAGAAGTCGAAATAGAAGACTTATTAGGCCGCGATTCGGTAGAGCCAAAACCAGAGTTAATGGCTGCTAATATAACAAATAAAGTAGTTATGGTTACCGGGGCAGGTGGTTCTATTGGCTCTGAGTTGTGTAGGCAAATTATTAAGCAGCAACCTAAAAAGCTTATTTTGTTTGAGGTAAACGAGTTTGGTTTATATTCAATCGAAAAAGAGTTGTGCGAATATATTCAAGCAAATGACCTTAATATTGAGCTTGTGCCAATTATGGGCTCTGTTCAGCGTATAAACCGCATCGAGACTGTAATGATCACCTTTGGTGTGCACACCGTTTACCATGCTGCCGCCTATAAACATGTGCCTTTAGTTGAACACAATGTGGTTGAGGGTGTACGTAATAACGTATTTGGTACTTACTACGCAGCTAAAGCAGCTATGAATGCAAAAGTCGAAACCTTTGTACTTATATCTACCGATAAAGCTGTACGCCCAACCAATGTTATGGGGGCTACCAAGCGCATGGCCGAGTTATGCTTACAAGGTTTAGCGCAAAATAAAGGTAAGCAACATAATACCCGTTTTTGTATGGTGCGGTTTGGGAATGTACTTGGCTCTAGCGGCTCTGTAGTGCCATTGTTCCGTAGGCAAATTAAAGAGGGCGGGCCAATAACCTTAACTCACCAAGATATAACACGCTTTTTTATGACCATTCCAGAGGCTGCGCAATTGGTTATACAAGCCGGTGCTATGGGTAAAGGTGGCGATGTTTTTGTACTCGACATGGGCGAACCTGTAAAAATTAAAGATCTTGCTACAAAAATGATTCGCTTATCGGGTTTTGAGGTTAAAAACAGTGCCAACCCACATGGCGATATTGCAATAGAGTGCACAGGCTTACGCCCGGGCGAAAAGCTTTACGAAGAGTTGTTAATAGGCGATAACGTGGGCGAAACTTGCCACGAGCGAATTATGACTGCTAACGAAGTAATGCTGCCGCTTGCCGAAATTAACGTATTTTTAGAAGCGTTTGATATTGCTTGCCATAATTTTGATCACGAAACAATTCGCCAGCTGTTATTAGACGCACCGACTGGTTTTAACCCAACCGATGGTATTTGTGATTTAGTATGGACCGCTAAACAAAGTAAAGAACAGAACACAGTTAATGAACTTTCAATGAGTAAAGTCGTTAATTTAAAGGGGTAACTCCAGATTGTTATCCTTTGAAATTATTAACCATAATTTTAAAGGATATTAGTGGTTATAAACATAAAAGTGGTAAAGTATGAGCTATTCATATTGAGAGCTTGAATGGCTCTACTTTTAATCAGCTTTAATGGATAACCTTATGAAAATAGCAGTAGTGGGTACTGGTTATGTTGGCTTGTCGAACGCAATGTTGCTTGCGCAGCATAACGAAGTAGTCGCCCTAGATATAGACGAAAAAAAAGTTAGTTTATTACAAGGTAAGCAATCACCGATTGTTGACCCTGAAATAAGCGACTTTTTAGTTAATAAATCGCTTAACTTTACTGCTACCACTAACAAAGAGTCAGCTCTTTTAAATGCTGAATTTGTTGTAATTGCTACCCCGACAGACTACGACCCAGACACAAATTACTTTAACACTCGCTCGGTTGAGTCGGTAATTAGTGATGTATTAGCAATTAACCCAACAGCAACAATGGTGATTAAATCAACCGTGCCTGTTGGTTACACTAAATCGGTTAAAGAGCAGTTTGGTACAGAAAATATAATTTTCTCTCCAGAGTTTTTGCGTGAAGGTAAAGCACTTTACGATAACTTGCACCCATCACGTATTATTGTGGGTGAGCAAAGTGAACGAGCAAAAACATTTGCAAATTTACTTGCAGAGGGCGCTGTAAAAACTGATATTGATATTTTATTTACTAACTCAACAGAGGCCGAGGCGATTAAGTTATTTTCGAATACTTATTTAGCAATGCGTGTAGCTTACTTTAATGAGCTGGACAGCTATGCAGAGAGCCATGGTCTAGATGCAAAGCAAATTATTGAGGGCGTAGGGTTAGACCCACGCATAGGTAAGCACTATAACAATCCATCGTTTGGCTATGGTGGTTACTGTTTACCAAAAGATACGAAGCAATTACTAGCTAACTACCAAGATGTGCCTAACAATATGATCCGCGCGATTGTAGATGCCAATACGACCCGTAAAGATTTTATTGCAAATTCAATTATTAAACAAAACCCTAAGGTGGTTGGTATTTACCGTTTAGTGATGAAGTCGGGCTCTGATAACTTTAGAGCGTCTGCCATTCAAGGCATTATGAAACGCATTAAAGCTAAGGGGATTGAGGTAGTTGTTTACGAGCCAACCTTTGAGGGCGAAGCATTTTTTAATTCGCGTGTAATTAAAAACCTTGATGAGCTTAAAAGTATCTCTGATGTAATTGTATCGAACCGCATGGCCGAAGAGCTGCAAGATGTAGCTGATAAGGTTTATACCCGCGATTTGTTTGGAAGTGATTAAATTAAGCCAGCTTTAAGCCGAATGTGCATATTCGCGCCTGAGGTGGTTATCGTCATCGTAGGCGTGAAATTTATTTCGCGCGAAAATATTTTCACAAAGAGAAGTGAATGAAAAAAGAATGAGGAAGTGATAATAATGCTTTTTGTTTCCTCTTAAGCGTAGCGCCTCTTGGCCTCTTTGTTAATGTAGGCGTGAAATTTATTTCGCGCGAAAATATTTGCACAAAGAGAAGTGAACGAGAAGAGAAAGAGGAAGTGATAATAATGTTTGTTGTTTCCTCTTAAGCGAAGCGCCTCTTATCCTCTTTGTGAAACTTTTCTTTGGTTAGTCGTATCTCTTTTACTCTTTGTAAACATCAGTATTTACGAATATTAAAATTAAAAATCATTCAGCTTGTATCTACTTTGGTACTGTTAGTTTGGTGTTATTGTAGATTTAATTATTAAATAAGGGACTAATTATGAAAGCAGTGATTCCAGTTGCGGGCCTTGGTACCCGTATGCTCCCAATGACTAAAGCAATTCCAAAGGAAATGTTACCTTTAGTTGATAAACCGCTTATTCAGTATATTGTTAATGAATGTGTTTTAGCTGGTATAAAAGAAATTGTGCTAGTTACGCACAGCTCTAAAAATGCTATTGAAAACCATTTTGATACCAGCTTTGAGCTTGAGGCAACATTAGAAAAGCGCGTTAAACGTACGTTGCTTGAAGAAGTGCGCTCAATTTGCCCACCAGATGTAACCATTATGCATGTTCGCCAAGGCGAAGCTAAAGGCTTGGGCCATGCGGTATTGTGTGCAAAACCAATTGTAGGCGATGACAACTTTGTAGTGGTTCTGCCAGATGTTATTTTAGATGGCTACACCGCAGACCAAAAAACCGAAAACATTGCCGCGATGATCGAGCGTTTTAACGATGTTAAAGCAAGCCAGATCATGCTTGAACCTGTACCACAAGAAAGTGTTCACAAGTACGGAATTGCTGATATCGGTGGCGTTAAAATTAAAGCCGGCGAAAGCGCACCAATTAAAACGATGGTTGAAAAGCCAAAAGCTGAAGAAGCACCATCTAACTTAGCGGTAGTTGGCCGTTATGTGTTATCAAAAGCTATTTGGCCGTTACTTGCTAAAACACCTGCTGGTGCGGGTGGCGAAATTCAGTTAACCGATGCGATTGATGAACTCATGAAAACTGAGGTTGTTGAGGCGTTCCACATGAGTGGCCGTGCTCACGACTGTGGCGACAAGCTAGGTTATTTAAAAGCGATCATTGAGTATGGTATCCGTGACGAAAAACTAGGCGGTGAGTTCTCTGAGTTTTTAAACGATATTGTTGCGCCTAAAGTGAGTCATCTAAAAGCGGTTTAACTAGTTTTTTGAGTTTCTGAAATATTCAAACGCCTACACATTGTGTAGGCGTTTTTGTTTATTAGATAGAATTTTAAACACAAAGGGGGCGAGGATTACAGATTGAGATAATTAATAGACTTAAGGTGAATGTGTAGACTCTTTACTAAAGTGATATTTGATACCTGTGAATATTACTTAGGATTTTTTTGCACAAAGAGAAATGAATGAGAAGATAAAGAGGAAACCACAAGATTATTTTTGATTTTTTCTAAAGCTCAGCGCCCCTTGTCCTCTTTGTGAATATTACCTGAGACCTTTTTGCACAAAGAGAAATGAATGAGAAGATAAAGAGGAAACCACAAGATTATTTTTGATTTTTTCTAAAGCTCAGCGCCCCTTGTCCTCTTTGTGAATATTACCTGAGACCTTTTTGCACAAAGAGAAATGAATGAGAAGATAAAGAGGAAACCACAAGATTATTTTTGATTTTTTCTAAAGCTCAGCGCCCCTTGTCCTCTTTGTGAATATTACCTGAGACCTTTTTGCACAAAGAGAAATGAATGAGAAGATAAAGAGGAAACCACAAGATTATTTTTGATTTTTTCTAAAGCTCAGCGCCCCTTGTCCTCTTTGTGAATATTACCTGAGACCTTTTTGCACAAAGAGAAATGAATGAGAAGATAAAGAGGAAACCACAAGATTATTTTTGATTTTTTCTAAAGCTCAGCGCCCCTTGTCCTCTTTGTGAATATTACCTGAGACCTTTTTGCACAAAGAGAAGTGAATGAGAAGAGAAAGAGGAAAGCAATATATCTTTTAAGTTGGTATCTCTAAAGTGCAGCATCTCTTAGCTTCTTTGTGAGTATTATTAAGATGTGCTTTTTTAGAGATGCAAGTTGAGCCTTTTTATCCCGTTTATTAATTTCTGAGAGTTAAAATTAATAAGTAAGCCTGCGCTTATATTTGTTAGTTTCAAGTATGTTAATAACTGAGCGCTATGAATTGGAAGCAGTTTTTCAACGGACTTTAACTCAACTATGAGTCTTTTTTCTATTATTAGATCTAGCCTGTATCCAGTTTCAATAAACGTATCCTTATATTTAATTGGGAGGTCAATTTGTCTTTCAGTGAAAAGCTTCTCTTTATTAAGTTCATAAGCAAGGCATGCCTCATAGCTCGACTCTAATAACCCAGGCCCCAGTTCTTTATGTACTTCAATTGCGCACCCAATAACTTTTTTTGTCAGCAGATCAGTATCCATACTTACACCTTTTATATTAATTTTTTCTTCCGTGTCTCTTTGCGATAATAGCTAATATCGCAAAGAGAGAATCTAAGAATTACTTAGTTTTACCTCTTAAGCGCAGCGCCTCTTGGCCTCTTTGTGAATATTACCTAAGATCTTTTGCACAAAGAGAAGTGAATGAGAAGACAAAGAGGTAGCCAATAACAAACCTAAATGTTCTTCTCTAAAGTGCTGCGTCTCTTATCCTCTTTGTGGATATAAATTTCTTTAATGGCTGTCATAGTTACTAGCCAGAAGCTATTTCAATCTTAGTTTTATTGCCCAGTAGGGCTTGGTATTTTTTAGCCAAGGTTGCTTTGGCTTCGTCATCGCCGTGTACAATTTTGATTAACTTCGGTTTCTTTTTCATACCTGTTACAAACCTAATTAGTCCCTTTTGATCTGCGTGGGCGCTGTAGCCACTGATGGTATGAACTGCCGCGTTTATATAAACCTTTTGATTATTAATATATACATAACCGGCTTTTGGGCCGTAGGTTTGAATATCTCTTCCTAGCGTGCCTTTGCCCTGGTAGCCAACAAAAATAATATCGGTTGTTTTGTCAGGTAAAAACTGCTCAAGGTAATTAACAATTCGCCCCCCAGTGCACATACCGCTGGCAGCTATAATAATCGCTGGCTGTTGTTTTGAACTTAAAAAGTTAATTAATGCCTTGTGCTCTTGGTGTGTATCAATTGTATGCAGTTGGTCAAAATCTAACGGGTGACGCCCTTGGTTAACTCGCTTCTTTGCTTCGTTATCCCACAGGGTTTTAAATTGTTGGTACTCTGCAGTAAAGTTGGCGGCCATGGGCGAGTCTACAATTACTTGTAGTTTATGCCACATTGAATTTTTACGGGCTGAGTGAATTATTTGTTCTAGCTCATAAAGTAGCTCTTGCGTTCGGCCAATACTAAACGCAGGAATAAGCACCACGCCGTTATCCGTAACGGCCCGTTCTATAATATTTTTTAAACCTTTTACACGCGTTTTTCGGCCATCATGGTTTTTATCACCATAGGTCGATTCTATTACTAAGGTATCGGCACGATATGGCGGTTTAGGTGAGGGTAATAACGGTGTATAAGGGGCTCCTAAATCTCCCGAAAATACCACTCTGTGATTATTTGGCTTTTTGCCAAGTTCAATTTCTACATAGGCAGAGCCAAGAATATGGCCGGCGCGTTGTAGGCGGCCATATTCTTGGCTTTGGGGGCTCAAGGCTGCTTTGTCGGGGCTAAAGCTCACTCCTACAGGGATGGAGTACCATTTATTAAAATCTAGACTTACTATTTGCTGTTTTAGTCTTCTTAAACAGGTGTTTATTATGGCTTCATCACGCGTTACACCCAGTTTTAAGGCGTCTTCAATCACGAGTGGTAGTAGTTTTGCGGTTGCTTTAGATGTGTATATTGGTCCTTTAAACCCTGCTACAAAAAGGTAGGGTATGCGGCCTACGTGATCAATATGGCAGTGGGTAACAATAAGCGCTTTTACGGTTGATATGTCAAAGTCGATATTGAGATCTTCGTGGCTGTCTTCGCCCTGAAACAGCCCGCAATCGATGAGTATAGAGTTGTTGTCGTTAATAATAAGCTGGTGGCAAGACCCTGTAACACCGTTAACTGCTCCGTGGTGTTTTATTTGCATAATAATATCCTTATTTTTGAAGCATATGTTCAGCATAGAGGTTATTGACTATAACGGCAACGAGCAAAGTTCTACATGTATTGTTGGAATGTTCATAAGCTGTAGATATTGAGTTTTAAGTTGGATGAGCAAATTCTTTTAAAGTCGAATACGATACCGTAGGCGTTATATTTATTTCGCGCGTGAGATTTTTTGTACAATTTGCACAAAGAGAAGTGCATGAGAAAAGAATGAGGAAACTACAAGATTATTTTTATTTCCTCTAAAGCGTAGCGCCTTTGTGAGTTAAAGATCTTTTTTTCTAACCACAGAGGTCACAGAGAGCATAGAGGAAGAGAAGGAGAGACCAAACTTTTTAAATATTGGTTTCTCTGTGTAGCGCCTCGGTGTGCTCTGTGGTTCAATATGTTTTTTGTACAATTTGCACAAAGAGAAGTGAATGAGAAGAGAATGAGGTAAACCAAGAACTTAGCTAATTTGTGTTCCTCTAAAGCGAAGCGTCTCATAATCTCTTTGTGAGTTAAAGATCTTTTTTTAACCACAGAGGTCACAGAGCACAGAGGAAGAGAACGACAGATTCTAAATAGTTATTCTGATAATCTCTGAGTGATTATTTAGTTTTCTCTATCATTTAAATTTCATTTTTGTATTAACTTTTTAAACATGAACAACTAACTAATTTAGTTAATTAATGCTATATTGGCGTTAACAAAAAATTCTAATAATTCTTCATGGATTCGAGTTATGCTAAAGGCGAACACTTTACTCATTAGCGGGTTAGCAACCCTTTGCGCTCCTGTGCTAGCTTCAGAAAAAATTAATAACTATCAATCTTTTACTGGCTATACTGGCCTTATAAACACCCCCAACGCAAATGTAATTGATGTAGGCAATATTGATATTGGTTACAACAACATGCTTGATTTAAGAGGGCGGAAGTATATTGATGGCCATAACTTTATTTTTTCTGCTGGTTTATTTGAAGGTTTCGAAGTTAGTGGCCAAATAGCTGCAGAATCAATGAATGATAACCTTTTTTACACTGAGGGTAAGGGTCAATTAAGAGATCTGTCTTTCAATGCCAAGTATCAAATACCCTATATACCAAAAGACTGGTTAACTGTTGCTATTGGTGCAAAAGATATCGGCGGCGCAGCAAATAACTATGAAACTTACTACGCGGTTGCCTCTAAAGAGCTATGGGATTTTAGATTTTCAGCAGGTTACGCAGTAAGTGACCGTTTAACAGGCCAAATGGATGGCCCTTTTGCTGGTATTGAATGGCAACCATTTGACTGGTTTGCACTGCAAGCAGAACATGACGCAGATGCATTTAATGCAGCCGCAAAAGTCACAGTGCCTAAAGAGTGGTTATACGATATCGGTGAGTTAACATTCACTAGCCGTTTTCATAGTAATACAGACTACAGCGAAGAAGACGTATCTTGGGGTGTTAACTTCAAAATGCCATTATTCACAAAACCTGAGTACGAGGCGATAGAAAGTGCGCCAGAACCTGTGGTATCTGAAAGTGATGAACTAGCCTACTTTAAGCTTAACGCAAATAAAGAACCCGTAACTATAAAAGATCCTAACGCGCACCGCTATTTCGAAAGCAATAAAGAAATGACAAGGCAAGCTGCAACGTTAAAGCATGCTTTAGTTAAAGATGGCTTCGAAAGTGTGCAAGTGGGCTTTAATAACGATAAGCAAATTGTCGTTAAGTTTGAAAACTCTACTTTTAATCGTAATGACCTTGATGCAATTGGTTTAGTACTTGGCCGAATTTCGCAATATGTAAGCAGTGAAGGCATTGAGTTTAATGTTTTTATGTCTAAGCAAGATATTCCTCAACTTAGCCTAAAAGGTAATGTAGACGAGTATCGCGAGTTTATTCTTTCGCAAAAGCATCCTGGAGTAATTGTTTATCAAGGTGCTATGCCATTACCAAGAGCGCTTACTTGGGTTGGTTTAATGAATACCAGCACACCTTATTTTAAACCAAGAGTGTCACTAAGCCCTGTGCTTAGAAATAATTATGCGACAGAGCTTGGAGTATATGATTTTTCATTTGCGATCCGCGCAGACGTTGATGTGCCATTATGGCAGGGCGCAGGTCTTAATTTAGGTGGCCAAGTACACGTTGCCGACAGTGATGACTACGAAAAAGATGCGCCGTTTAGATATTATCGTGAAGAGTCTGAGTTCGACAGGGCAACACTTTATCAAACATTTGTATTGCCTTATGGTATTTATAACCAAACTCAAGTCGGATACTTTAAAGATTACCAAGATTATATAGGGATCCAAAACGAAACTACTTGGTTAAGTCCTGAAGGCCGTCATAAAGTGAGTGCCAATATTGGGTATTTTGATTATCAAGACTTTGATGCTCATAAAGATTTTCAGGTGGTCTCGTACCAGTATAGTTGGGTTGAACAAGACATAACCTTGCATGCTGAAGCGGGTAACTACTTTTATGATGACTCTGGTTTTAAAGTAGAAAGTCGTTTTTGGTTTGGCGATAGCTACCTTGCAGTTTATGCACAAGATACGAGCGTGAAAAAAATTGGCTTCGCATTTAGTATTCCACTTACACCACGTAAAGACATGTCGGTGACACGCTACGGGCAAGTTAAAGGTAACCAAGCATGGCGGCATGTAATCGATACTCAAGTTGGTCAATCTCGTAATAATGTGGTGTTTAACCGTGCATACACGCCACTTAATAATTTGAACTTAGATCGTAAGTTTTTAAATCAAGGCAGGTTATCTAAAGCATATTTATATGCTAATTTTAGCCGCTTGAGAGATGTTTACTTAGAATACAAATAATCATTTGTATCCGCTTTAGGAATGAAAAATCTAAAATCGATGCAATAATTTATTTTTTGTAATTCTAATTGCTGGACTGTAAATATTATCTATAATTTTTATTGAGTCTTTTTTAGTAAAATAAAGGCTCTTTATGTAAAATGATAGTTGCAAATGTTGTGATTGTTATTTAACCTATTAGGTAGTAGTGGGAAATCATTTTGTATAATACTTTTAGCTATGGGCTTAGCTAGTGATCTCCCTTATATCTCGACCTTATTTGATACGTTTATTTTAAAAAGGAATAAAAGGACTCCCTATGTTTACTAACAAAAAAACGCTACTAGCAATGTCTGTAGCATCTGTTTTTGCTCTTTCAGGCTGTTCGAGTGATGACGACAAAAATGAGGTCGTACCAGATCCGATTGATCCACCTACAGAAGTAGTTGTTCCACCTGAAGCACCTGCAGAGCTAGGCCTAGTTGTTAACACTAGTGTAATTGATTCTGCTACTACTGATGTGGTTGATGCTACCGTAACATTTTTAGAAAATGGTGTTGTATCTAGTAACATCGTTGATGTTGATGGTGAAGCATTAACAACAACTACTACTGAAGACGGTAGTGTTACTTTCTCAGTCAAAGATGGTGTTACTTTAGAAGAAGTAACTATCAATGTAACTGCAACTGGCTATGTAGGCAAAACATTTGCTGTTAGCCTAGTGGCTGAAGAAGGTGCAACTTCAATTGATCAAGTTTTAGCCCTTACTTCTAAAACAGCTGAAGGTATTGCTGATACAGTTGCAGAAGCTACTGTAGAAGCGGGTGGTACTACTTCTGCACCAATCGAAGCTGCTACTGAAGAGGGTGCTTCTAGTGCATCTGCAACTGTGCCAGCTGGTGTAATTTTACTAGATGAAAACGAAGAACCTGTTTCTGGTGAAATCACTCTAAACGTAACAGGTGCTGATGCTACATCTTCTGCAGCTCAATCTATTGTTCCTGCAAATATTAATGATGCTGATGCAGAAACAACAGTTAAAGCTGTTGGTGTTGCTAACGTGACAATGACAAACAGCGAAGGTAAGAAAATTAAAAAATTCTCTAACCCTATTACTGTTTCAATGGCGATTCCAGCTGACACTATGATCAATGGTGAGGCTATTCAAACTGGCGATATGCTAGGTCTTAAGTCTCATAATGAAGACACTGGTTTATGGCAGTCAGAAACTAACATGGTTACTGTTGGTGCATTAAATGCAACTTCAGGTACTTACACTGGTAGCTTCCAAACAAGCCACTTAACGTTCTTCGCTTCAACTGCACCAGTAGATGTTTGTACTTCAGGTATCTCAGTATCAGTTAGTGGTGATGATGTTCCAGCTAAAGGTTTAACGGTTTCTCTAGATTCTTCAGATGCAAGCTACATTGGTAAAATTAGCTCAAACAGCTCAAACAACTTAGTTGTTTCTCCAGGTCAAGCTAAGAAAGAAGGTATCTCTTCTTCTGCTACAGCATCTGTAACCGTTACTGATGGTAATGGCCAAGTTTGGTTTGAATCTGATGGTGAAGTGGATGTATGTGGTGCGGTACCTGTAGTATTAGCTAACCCAGTTACTTATACTTCAGAAGAGTTCACTGTAACAGCTGCATGTTCTAACGATTCATCTCAAACTATCGACATGAGTGGCGCTGTAGTTAAATATAGCCTTGCAGGCAAGAAGAAAGTTGTTGCCTCAGGCTCTGGTGGTACATTCTCACTTGCTGACCTTGTAGATGGTAGCACTTACGAAGTTTCAATTAATGCTCGTATTCCGTTAACAAATGGAACTAAGAAAGACTCTACAACTATCACAGCTGACGGTACTGCCGAATCAATTGCACTATCTGCGGTTTGTGAAACAGTAACTGGTAGCTAATAGATTTGTTAGTAATACCTAGGGCTTAATAGCCCTGCCATGAAAAAAGCCGCTTTAAGCGGCTTTTTTTTGTCTGCTTTTTAAGAACTTTTAGCTCGTCTTGAGCTTGCTCTGATGATCTGTGCCGTGAAAGCCTACCGTTGGCACTATTGTTTTCACTACGCGCGTTAAGAGCATCAGTGAACTATATGGTTTGGTTTTTTTATTCACAAAGAGAAAAATAAAAAATTTTAAAACAATGGGTTACATAGTTTTCTTTCTTCTCAAGCGCAGCAGTGAACATAATCTCTTTGTAATTATTTGGTTTCTCTGTGTAGCGCGAAGCGCCTCTGTGTGCTGTATGGTTCAAATATTGTTTTTACATGATTTGCACAAAGAGAAGAGAATGAGGAAGTGATAATTATGTTTTTTGTTTTCCTCTAAAGCGCAGCGCCTCTTATCCTCTTTGTGAGTTAAATATCTTTTTTCTAACCACAGAGGACACAGAGAGCACAGAGGAAGAACATCTATAGCCGTAAGCTTTCAGCTGAAATAGTGTTGTTTGTTAGCACTGTATACATTTTCTTGAAGGGTGTTGAATATCAGTTGTGCTGCGCGATGTAAAATCGCGCCTACGATAACTAGCAACTAGCAACTAGCAACTAGCAACTAGCAACTAGCAACTAGCAACTCTAACCTTTATTTATCTCTAAAATCGCTTTTAAAGTATGTTCTTTTTCAAGAATATCACGGTAAAGAGCAAACTGATTACGGGCACGCTCTAGGTTATGGTTTGCATGCTTGGTAGCAAAGTAATTATCGCCATCAATAAAGTCTGTTAAAAAGCGCAGGCCGATCATAAAGGTCATTACTTTTGTGCCTAACCAAAAGCTTTCTTTTTCAGTGTCGGTGATCACATCTTTTAAAGGCTCAACATAACCTTTTACAATCGCTGCAAATATCTCTTCACGAACACGAACATTGCTCAAATTAGTAGAATCTTCTTGCTCAGGTGAGCAGAAGGTGCGCACCATATCGCCAAAATCAAATAGCCAATAACCCGGCATACAGGTGTCTAGGTCAATCACTGCTTTAGCATCGTCAGAGTGTGTGCAAAACAGCATGTTATTGATTTTAGTATCATTATGGCAAGGTCTAAGTGGGATCTTACCCTCAAGCTCTTTAAGTTCAGTTACTAAACCTTGTTGTGCTAAACAAAAGTCAATATCGTCTTGGCATAGCGCTACTCTGCTTGCTGGATCTTTTGCTAACACGTTTTTGAACGCGTCAAAACGCATTGCTAAATTATGAAAATCAGGGATAACATGATGCAACTGATCAGCCTGAAAATCTTGTAAGGCTAAAGCAAATTGTCCAAATGCATTGGCTGCAGTTTGTGCTTGCGATATGGTTGCTACCACATCTTCACTGTAGCTGCCGCCAATAAATTCGAGTGCGCGCCACACGCCTTGATCACACTCAACTAAAAAGTCATTTTGAATGGTGGGCACATGACGAATAATGTCGAGGTTATATTCACCATTGTCGTGCTTTTCAGTTAAGTGCTGTTCAATTAAGCGAGCATTTTCAACAAGTTGTTCAGGATTCGGAAAAACGGTTGTATTTAACTTTTGAACCACAAGTGCTTGATCATCTGCTTTTAATAGCATGGTGGTATTTATATGGCCATTGCCAATCGGTTTTAGGCTAATATCCACTTTATTTAGGCCAAAACACTCTGATAAGTGTTCTGCGACAGGGTTAGACTTCATAGAAAGTTCACTTTTAAAATGCGTTTGAACAGCTGTGGTTGCTGGTTGTTCGTCCATGATGTAATTCATAAAGCTTTTTCGAAACCTTTTCTAGCTCTTCTCTGTAAGTGACGCCATACCAGGCTGATTGCGCTTGATAGACCATGACAGATTGTTGATTGTTTTTAACAGCAGTTTGGATTTGATCCGGTAAATAATACTCTTTTGTGACACCGTTGTCATTATGTTCTAGGAATTGCGCAAAGCCTATTTCTAACTCGTTGAATATGTTTGGCGTTACTCCCCAAAAACTCATAGAGCCTAGAGCTTCGTTCGAAATTACTTCGCGCTTACCCTGAGGGTTGTCACCATACAAGGTCTTATCTTCAAGTTTTATATTTAAATACTCAATCACATTAGTAAGTTGTTGCTGTTCATTCACTTCACAAACACCACGATTTACACCACCTTGTTCAGAAAGTGTGTTTTTGATTGGGTAACCAACCATGGCCCAATCGTTATTATTTTTAAAGTGTTTGGCCATTATTTCAAAAGATGATGCCCCATAATAATCATCAGCAGTGATGACAATAGCGGGGTTCTTTACATAGGGCTTTGCACATAATAGAGCATGCCCAGTTCCCCAAGGCTTAATACGATCTTTCGTTAAATGGCTGTACTGCTCAGGTACCATACTAATTTCTTGTTCAACAAGCACAACCTCAAGTGATTTAGGTAAGCGAGGTAGTATGGTTGCTTCAAGTTCGGCGCGGATTTTTTTATTTATGATAATAACAGCTTGGCTTACACCCGCTTTTATTGCATCACGAATGCTTAATTCCATTATGGTGCAGCCCAACCCTGGGATCTCTGCTATTTGTTTGTTTCCGCCAAAACGACTACCAAGCCCACCGGCTAATACGATTAAAGTAAGAGAGTGTTGTGTCATTGTGTGAATAAGTTAAAAAATAAAGGAAAAGAGTACCAGAAACCCCAAAGGAAAAATATTATTGCGAGCTAGCAAACGCAAAGAATTATTTTAAACGATTGAGGAATTCAAGAAGCTTTAAACGGAATGGGTGATGCATGTAGGAGGTACTTTAGTGCCGAAAATATTTTTACAATGAGATCTGTGGTTAAACATGTTTTTATACGATGTGCACAATGAGAAAAGAATGAGAAGAGAAAGAGGTAAACCAAGAACTTATTAAATTTTTACTTCAAAGCGCAGCGGTTTTTATCCTCTTTGTGAGCTAAAGATCTTTTTCTAACCACAGAGTACATAGAGAGCACAGAGGAAGAGAAAGCGAGACCATAATCTCTTTGTTGATAGTGGTTTCTCTATGTAGCGCGAAGCGCCTCTGTGTACTCTGTGGTTCAAATATTGTTTTTACACAAAGAGAAAATAATGAGAAGAAAATGGGGAACCACAAGATCATTATTTTACTTCCTCTAAAGCGCAGCGCCTTTTACCCTCTTTGTGCGATTAGATGTCTTTGATGTAGGCGTGAAATTTATTTCGCGCTTTCTTGTAGGTCGTGCTTTAGCGCGTCATTGATGAAACGTACGTAATATCTTGTCGCCATAAATGACGACATACATTAACAAAATCGCATCTCGCACATTGTGCCTTAAACCTGATAGCTTCATATTTACGTAGGTGGTATATTCCTTATGTGGTGATTAACCCCTTTAGGTAGAAGATTTAATGGCAAAAGATAGATATGCGCCAAAGGCTCTTGGCGATATTATGGCGGGCTTGAGTGGTCGTTTAGCGTCTTATGCTGGTAAAACCCAAGGCCTTTCGAGCCAACAAACGATTTTAGACGAGTTTTTAGGTGAAACGCTTTCCAAAAAATGCCGGGTAAGTAATTACCGCGATGGTACTTTGATGATTGAAGCGGTTTCTGCACCGATTGCACTGCGTTTAAATTATTTAAAAATGGATATGCTCTCGCATTTTCGTGCCGCTGGCATGGTAGAGCTTGGACAAATTAAAATTACCGCCAACCCACAAGCTACCCAGCGCTTATCTACATCAAAAGAAGCTGAAAAAAAACCGCAAGCAAAGCGCCATATGAGTGAGCAAACGGCGGACTATTTAACAGCTATTGCTGCTGACGCCCCTCCATCGTTAAAAGAAAAATTAGAGCGCTTAGCCCAACACGGGCGGAAAAAATAAGTAAAGCCATCAGCTTTCAGCCGTCAGTTTTGAGTTGCCCAGCATTGCCTGTTGGTTATGTGTTGATGCGCATGATTCGCGTTGTATGATAGGCGCGCCAAGCAAGCGTGACGCCTACGTTTGATGTAGGCATGAAATTTATTTCGCGCGTCATATCTTTCTCACAAAGAGAAGTGAATGAGAAAGGAATGAGGTAACCACAGGTTCATTTTTTTACTTCCTCTAAAGCGCAGCGCCTCATAACCTCTTTGTAAGTTAAAGATCCTTTTTTCTAGCCACAGAGGTCACAGAGGAAGAGAAAGCGAGACCATAATCTCTTTGTTGATAGTGGTTTCTCTATGTAGCGCGAAGCGCCTCGGTGTTCTCTGTGGTTCAATATGTTTTCCTCTAAAGCGCAGCGCCTCTTATCCTCTTTGTGAATATTATTTTTCACTTTCGCTGGTTTCGCGATATGAAATCGCGCCTACAATTGAGCTCCTTTTTTCATCCCTGATCTTGATTTTATTTCAATTGTCGCCATATCTACTCAGTGGTCTTGTTTTCACCTTTTTTATGGGGTTAGATCAAAGATTATGGCTGATTTTTAAATTTTCTTGCCGAAATTCCATATCTTCACACACAGAAGGTTTGATGTTGCGCAGACTCTGGTATGATAGCGCACGAAATAAGCGGTGTTTTGAACAGCGTACTGATAAATTGTTAATTAATATGCCCTACATCATGAGCATAAGCGCATATTAATTATCAATTGAAGAAAGTGGGTTAGCTAATGACTAGCTAACAAAGAATATATTGTAACGGTTTTATCATGATATCTAATTTATTTACCAAGATTTTTGGTAGTCGCAATGACCGCACTATTAAAAACCTAAGAAAGACGGTCGCTCTAATTAATGCGCTTGAAAAGCAATTAGAAGCGCTTTCTGATGAAGATTTAAAAGCAAAAACAGCTGAATTTAGAGAGCGTTACGATAACGGACAAAGCCTAGATGATATCTTACCAGAAGCATTTGCTGTGGTACGTGAAGCATCTAAGCGTGTAAATGGCATGCGTCACTTCGACGTACAGCTACTAGGTGGTATGGTGTTACATCAAGGTCGTATCGCAGAGATGCGTACCGGTGAAGGTAAAACACTTACTGCAACATTACCTGCATACCTTCGTGGTTTAACAGGTAAAGGTGTTCACGTTATTACAGTGAATGACTACCTTGCAAAACGTGACGCCGAAACTAACCGTCCATTATTTGAATTCTTAGGCCTAACAGTAGGCTGCAACGTACCAGGCATGATGCCACAGCAAAAGAAAATCGCTTATGCTGCCGACATTACTTATGGTACGAATAACGAATTTGGCTTTGATTATCTTCGCGATAACATGGCATTTAGCATTGAAGAGCGTGTGCAACGCCCACTTTACTACGCTGTAGTGGATGAGGTGGATTCAATCCTAATCGATGAAGCGCGTACGCCGCTTATTATCTCAGGTCCTGCAGAAGACAGCTCTGAGCTTTACATCGAAATCAACAAAATTGTGCCAGAACTTGAGCTACAAGAAAAAGAAGATGAAGAAGGCGTTGAAGGTGACGGCGACTTCACTATCGACGAAAAATCTAAGCAAGTTCACTTAACTGAACGTGGCCAAATCAAAGTTGAAGAACTATTAATTGAGCGTGGCTTAATCGAAGAAGGTGATTCACTTTACTCAGCTTCTAGCATCACATTATTAAGTCATGTGTATGCGGCGCTACGAGCTCACAAGCTGTATCAAAAAGACGTTGATTACGTTGTTAAAGAAAACGAAGTTATCATCGTTGATGAGCATACAGGCCGTACAATGGAAGGTCGTCGTTGGTCAGAAGGTTTACACCAAGCTGTTGAAGCAAAAGAAGGTGTGCGCATTCAAAACGAAAACCAAACATTGGCATCAATCACATTCCAAAACTACTTCCGTTTATACGACACATTAGCGGGTATGACAGGTACAGCAGACACCGAAGCGTTTGAGTTCCAGTCTATCTATGGTCTAGACACAGTAGTAATGCCAACTAACAAACCGATGATCCGTGACGATCGTGCTGACCTTGTCTATTTAACACAAGAAGAGAAGTACGAAGCAATTCTTGCTGATATCAAAGATTGTCAAGAACGCGGTCAACCGGTACTTGTGGGTACGATTTCTATCGAAAGTTCTGAGTACTTATCGCAGTTCTTACGTAAAGAAAAAATTAAGCACAACGTACTTAATGCTAAGTTCCACGCGCAAGAAGCAGACATTGTTGCTGATGCAGGTTTACCTGGCACAGTAACCATTGCAACTAACATGGCCGGTCGTGGTACCGATATCGTGTTAGGTGGTAACTGGCACAGCGAAGTTGAAAAGCTAGAAAACCCGACTGATGAACAAATCAAAGCGATTAAAGATGAGTGGCAAAAACGTCACGATGCAGTAATCGAAGCGGGTGGTTTACACATCATTGGTACTGAGCGTCACGAGTCTCGTCGTATCGATAACCAGTTACGTGGTCGTTCTGGTCGTCAAGGTGATGCGGGTTCAAGCCGTTTCTATTTATCAATGGACGACGCGCTAATGCGTATCTTCGCTGGTGAGCGCATGACTAACATGATGCGTAAACTAGGTATGCAACGCGGCGAAGCGATTGAGCACCCTTGGGTAAACCGTGCAATCGAAAACGCACAACGTAAAGTTGAAGCACGCAACTTCGACGTTCGTAAGCAACTACTTGAGTACGATGATGTAGCAAACGACCAACGTCGTGTTGTTTACTCACAGCGTAACGAGCTACTTGAAGAAGGCGATATTTCAGAAACTATCACTGCAATTCGTAGCGACGTTCTTAACAGTACGATTGACCAATATATTGCACCGCAAAGCTTAGCTGAAATGTGGGATATTCCAGGTCTTGAAGAGCGCTTAAAACTAGACTTCTTAATTGAGCTGCCAATTTCACAATGGTTAGCTGACGATAGCAAACTATACGAAGAAAAACTTCGTGAGCGTATCGAAGAAGCGGTTGAGCAAGCATACAAGCAAAAAGAAGAGATGGTAGGTGAGTCTGTACTTCGTCAATTCGAAAAAGCGATTATGCTACAAAGCCTAGACCAACACTGGAAAGATCACTTGGCAGCGATGGACCACCTTCGTCAAGGTATCCACTTACGTGGTTACGCACAGAAGAATCCAAAGCAA
This sequence comes from Pseudoalteromonas sp. PAR1, assembly GCF_947311895.1. Taxonomy (NCBI): domain Bacteria; kingdom Pseudomonadati; phylum Pseudomonadota; class Gammaproteobacteria; order Alteromonadales; family Pseudoalteromonadaceae; genus Pseudoalteromonas; species Pseudoalteromonas sp. PAR1. Next base: position 101,753 of record NZ_CAMZMY010000014.1, read on the forward strand.
GAGTACAAGCGTGAGTCGTTCGAGCTATTCTCTGAAATGCTTGAGAACTTAAAAATCGACGTTGTTGGTATTTTAAGTAAAGTGCAAGTTCGCGCAGAAGAAGATGTTGAGAAAGTTGAAGAGCAACATCGTCGTAGCGAAAATGCACCACGTGAATACCAACACGAAGAAGCTGAGCACATCGGTGGCGAAACACCAGAAGGTGCTACAGTAACTCACCGTGCAGAGCCAAAAGTGGGCCGTAACGAGCCTTGTCCATGTGGTTCAGGTAATAAATTTAAACAGTGTTGCGGTAAATTAAAGTAACCAAAATACGCTGATAAAAAGCGACGCTTGCGTCGCTTTTTTTATGATTGAGGAATAACAAATGACAAAAAAAGTAGTGCATGTTGCTGTTGGCGTTATTTATAAAGATCAGCAGTTATTTATTTGTAAGCGCCCAGACGATAAACACCAAGGCGGCTTGTGGGAATTCCCTGGCGGTAAAGTAGAGCAGGGGGAAAGTGTGTTTGCAGCACTTCAGCGTGAGCTGTTAGAAGAAGTAAACCTAACCGTAAACGGCAGTGAAGAGCTAATGGTTATCGAGCATGACTACGGCGATAAATGCGTGCGCTTAGATGTGCACATTGTTGATGATTTCACAGGCACTGCCCATGGTGCAGAAGGCCAACAAGGTAAGTGGGTTGCACTGAGCGAGCTTGATGATTACAGCTTCCCAGCAGCGAATGTTGAGATTATCGAAAAGATAAAGCAGAGGTTTGAGCTGTAAGCTTTAAGCCGAACGGTGTTGTTGGTGGGAGATGCGTGTAGGAGGTACTTTAGTGCCGAAAATATTTTCACAAAGAGAAGTGAATGAGGAAGTGATAATTACGTTTTTTGTTTTCTCTAAAGCGCAGCGCATCTTGTCCTCTTTGTGAATTAAAGATCTTTTTCTAACCACAGAGGTCACAGAGAGCACAGAGGAAGAGAAGATGAGACTTAACTTTTTTAAATATTGGTTTCTCTGTGCAGCGCGAAGCGCCTCTGTGATCTCTGTGGTTCAAATATTGTTTTACACAAAGAGAAGTAAATGAGAAGAGAATGAGGAAGTGATAATTATGTTTTTTGTTTTCTCTAAAGCGCAGCGCCTCTTATCCTCTTTGTGAATTAAAGTTCTTTTTCTAACCGCAGAGGACACAGAGAGCACAGAGGAAGAGATCTAAATCTCTTAGTAAATATTTGGTTTCTCTATGTAGTGCGAAGCGCCTCGGTGTTCTCTGTGGTTCAATATATTTTTAAAAAATTTGCACAAAGAGAAGTGAATGAGGAAGTGATAATTACGTTTTTTGTTTCCTCTAAAGCGCAGCGCCTCTAGTCCTCTTTGTAAGTTAAAGATCTTTTTTCTAACCACAGAGGACACAGAGAGCACAGAGGAAGAGAATAGTAGATTGTAAATCGTTATTCACTGAAGCGCGGAGTGCCCATAATCTCTTAGTGATTATTTGGTTTCTCTGTGTAGCGCGAAGCGCCTCTGTGATCTCTGTGGTTCAAATATTGTTTTACACAAAGAGAAGTAAATGAGAAGAGAATGAGGAAGTGATAATTATGTTTTTTGTTTTCTCTAAAGCGCAGCGCCTCTTATCCTCTTTGTGAATTAAAGCTCTTTTTCTAACCGCAGAGGACACAGAGAGCACAGAGGAAGAGATCTAAATCTCTTAGTAAATATTTGGTTTCTCTATGTAGTGCGAAGCGCCTCGGTGTTCTCTGTGGTTCAATATATTTTTAAAAAATTTGCACAAAGAGAAGTGAATGAGGAAGTGATAATTACGTTTTTTGTTTCCTCTAAAGCGCAGCGCCTCTAGTCCTCTTTGTAAGTTAAAGATCTTTTTTCTAACCACAGAGGACACAGAGAGCACAGAGGAAGAGAATAGTAGATTGTAAATCGTTATTCACTGAAGCGCGGAGTGCCCATAATCTCTTAGTGATTATTTGGTTTCTCTGTGTAGCGCGAAGCGCCTCTGTGATCTCTGTGGTTCAAATATTGTTTTACACAAAGAGAAGTAAATGAGAAGAGAATGAGGAAGTGATAATTATGTTTTTTGTTTTCTCTAAAGCGCAGCGCCTCTTATCCTCTTTGTGAATTAAAGCTCTTTTTCTAACCGCAGAGGACACAGAGAGCACAGAGGAAGAGATCTAAATCTCTTAGTAAATATTGGTTTCTCTGTGTAGCGCGAAGCGCCTCGGTGTTCTCTGTGGTTCAATATGTTTTTAAAAAATTTGCACAAAGAGAAGTGAATGAGAAGAGAATGAGGAAGTGATAATTATGCTTTTTGTTTTCCTCTAAAGCGCAGCGCCTCTTGCCCTCTTTGTGAATTAAAGATCTTTTTCTAACCACAGAAGACACAGAGAGCACAGAGGAAGAGACCAAAATCTCTTTGTTGATAGTGGTTTCTCTGTGTAGCGCGAAGCGCCTCTGTGTACTCTGTGGTTCAAATATTTTTTACACAAAGAGAAGTGAATGAGAATAGAATGAGGAAGTGATAATTACGTTTTTTGTTTCCTCTAAAGCGCAGCGCATCTTGTCCTCTTTGTGAATTAAAGATCTTTTTCTAACCACAGAGGTCACAGAGAGCACAGAGGAAGAGAAGATGAGACTTAACTTTTTTAAATATTGGTTTCTCTGTGCAGCGCGAAGCGCCTCGGTGTTCTCTGTGGTTCAAATATTTTTTACACAAAGAGAAGTGAATGAGGAAGTGATAATTATGTTTATTGTTTTCTCTAAAGCGCAGCGCCTCTTGTCCTCTTTGTGAATTAAAGATCTTTTTCTAACCACAGAGGACACAGAGAACAGCCATTTGTCTAACACCAAGGCTAGTGCTTATTTATAACCGTTAGGGTTTTTACTTTGCCAGCGCCACGTATCTTGCATCATCTCGTCAATGCCGCGCTCAGCTTGCCAGCCAAGCTCCTTTAGCGCCTTTTCTGGGGCAGCGTAACATGCAGCAATATCACCCGCTCGGCGCGGCGATATTTGGTAAGGAACAGCTTGTCCGCTGGCTTTTTCAAAGGCATTAACCATTTGTAATACCGAATAACCATTGCCTGTGCCAAGGTTAAATACGTGCGCACCTGTATCACTAGCAATGCGGTTCAGCGCTTTTAAGTGACCAAGCGCTAAATCAACAACATGAATATAATCACGCACGCCTGTGCCATCTACCGTATCGTAGTCATCACCAAACACACCTAGCTTTTCTAATTTGCCAACTGCCACCTGAGAAATATACGGCAGTAAGTTATTAGGAATGCCATTAGGGTCTTCACCGATTAGCCCCGACTCGTGCGCACCAACAGGATTAAAGTAACGTAAAATTACAAAGGCAAAGCGTTCATCCGATTTGGCAATATCTTGTAGCATCATCTCAACCATGAGTTTAGATGTACCGTATGGATTTGTTGTGCCACCAACAGGGAAGTCTTCGCGAATTGGTAAGCTTGCTGGGTCGCCATAAACTGTTGCTGATGAGCTAAATACTAATTTGAATACACCAGCGTCGCGCATTGCATCAACCAGCGTTAACGTGCCTTGTACGTTGTTTTGGTAATACTCAATAGGTTTAATAACCGATTCGCCCACTGCTTTTAAACCTGCAAAGTGGATAACGCTGTCGATTGAGTGCTCACTAAAGATTTTATCTAAACAGGCTCTATCTAAAATATCACCTTGGTAAAACGTGACATCTTTACCCGTGATTTTTTTAACACGAGCCAATGACTCATTTGATGAATTGCTTAAATTATCAAGTACAACAACATCATTACCCTGTTGTAATAATTCTAAAACGGTATGTGAACCGATATATCCGGCTCCGCCGGTGACTAAAATGGTCATAAGATTTCCATAAACTATACCTGATTAAATTAGGCTTATTTCATCATATTTCTCGTTAAATTACATGAATAAAATGTGATTATTATTCTGTATGGCATGGTGAGGTAGTTGTTTTTGATTACACTTTATACCATATTGGTTACACCTAGCTGATTACATATTAAGCTATAGTTAATCGTCAGCTGCTAAATTTTTAAGCACTAGCTACACCTGTTAACTGGAGAATATAATGAATATAGTAAAAAAAGTTGCGTTAGCGCTTATGGTTACGCTCCCGGCTTTTGCTCATGCAGGCGAAGCAAAAGTTAAATGGCATGACTTTAATGATTATCGTGATGTACGCCCAGGGAATAACTCACCAAAAGGCGCATTTCATAAAAATGTGGCAAATAATTTTGAAAAACACTTTAACAAACTAGCTGAAAAGCTACCCGAAGGTTATACCTTTAATGTTGAGGTGACAGAGCTAGATCTAGCTGGTGATGTGCGTTTTGGTACCATGAATGAGCTACGTATTATCAAGCCAATTTACTTTCCGCGTATCGACCTAAATTATTCAATTACCGATAAAAACGGTAAGGTCGTAAGCGAAGCAAACGATGTAAAACTCAAAGATATGGGATTCATGGATCGTATGAAGATGGGTCGTGACGAGGCTTATTATTACGATAAACGTTTAATTACTGATTGGTTCGAAGATGAGCTATTACCGTCGTTAAACCTTGATGAATAAACTTAGTCACTATGTGGCTGTAGCAGTAAGTAAATAGTACAACTAAATACATATTTAACTGCTGCTACAACTTATAAATTTCATTTTATTGAGACTACCCGTATATAAGTTTTTCTTTTAGCTTATTCGTTTAACGTTCAATACCTAAAGTACTAAAAGTATTCATAGTCTTGATCTTGGTTACATTTTGAACCATATTATTATTCTATTACATGATTTTTACTTGGTGTTTACACTATACATTTTATAAATGTTGATTATGTAATAGTTTGAAACCTATGGAGAAATGGAATGATTAAGATCAATAAAGCTTTACTTGTAACTTGTTTACTTTTACCTGCTTTTGCCTACTCTGGTGAAGCCGAAGTAAAATGGCAAAATTTTGATGAATACAGTGATGTGCGCCCAGGGAGTAACTGGAAAAAAGAAAATTACTATAACAGCGTTAAGCGTAACCACGAAAAAACGTTTAGAAAATTAGCAAGTAAATTACCTGATGGTTATGTTTTTTCTGTTGAGGTAACAGATTTAGATCTTGCTGGTGAAGTACTGTTAGGTAATGGCAATGGCAATAGTACCGAACCTCGCGTAATGTCATCTACATACTCACCTAAAATTACCTTAAATTACACAGTTAAGAGTAATGATGGAAAAGTTGTTAGCCAAGATAGCAACTTGAAACTTAAAGATATGAGCTATCTAGATGGTATCGTAATGCGTTACAAAGATTCATACTATTACGATAATAAACTGATAGCCGAGTGGTTTGAGGATAAACTGCTTCCGTCAATTGACTCAGCTGAATAAATACGCTTTTATGGCAGCAACTTTATATCGAGTGTTTTTGCTTTTGTTTGCATAATTAACAAGATATAAAAGCGCTGCCAAAATTAACTATATGAGTTTTAACGATGAATATACTCATTGTTAAACTTATGGCTAAAGAGCCACTATCACTTTTCCGTTAGTTTACTTAAACGTCGCTAACAGTTGTAATAGCTGTTGCAGTTTGATAACGGTTTTTTTCAGTTTTTCTTCGTCCATACCGTCGTTGCTTAAGCTTTCTACATCAGCAGCAACATCGAGAACGTAAGGTTTAAAACGTTTTGCTTCAAAATCAAAGCCAGCATCTTTTGCAAATAAGGCTGTGAATTTGCCGTGCCCTTGCTGCTGTAAGTCATCTAATTTTTTATCGGCATCAAGTGCCTGACGGTAAACGATTTTTAGGTTAGCATTTAGCTGTTCTATAATTGAATCCATTTTTTTCCTAAAGCTTTAGACTGCAATGCCGATATAGTACGTGGATTGTCTTAAAAAGTCAGGTAATGAACTATGAATATATCAGGATCAAGCTTACCAGCGATGAGTGGCGGTGGCGAAAGCGCCGAAGTTTACAGCGCGTCACTTGCTAAAAAACAGCAAAAAGCAGAAGGTGCAGCAGCTCTAGCGCTAATCGAAGGTGCAGCCACATCGAGTGCAGCAGCGCAAACACCTGCTAAGTCGGTAACTGCGACACTAGGTAATAACGTTAACGTATACGTTTAACTAGATAGGGCGTGTTGACCCTTTATGATTGATTTTGCAGCATTAATGCCAAACACGCGCTGCCCTTCGGGTTCTTCCTAGGGGCGATTAACTCTTTGTTACTCGATTTTTACTTAGCCCACTAGGTTACAAATCTCGCGCCGCGATTAAATCGCCCCTAGAGTGAACAAATTTCAATCAATAAAGGTCAACACGCCCTTAGATCGATTGGCGTTTTACTTTTTTCGCCGCCGATCTCGCGTACCAGCTTAGGAACCAAGAACCCCGGCAATGCTGCCAGCATAGCCGTAACGATTTCTCGTGCCTGACTCTCAGCTATATCAAAGTGGCTGGCACCCTCCACTTTATCTAGTAGATGTAAGTAGTAAGGTAATATATCGGCCTCGAACAGAGCCTCACTTAGCGCAACTTGCGACTCAACAGAGTCATTCACATCTTTTAGTAACACCGCTTGATTTAATAAGGTAACACCCACAGCTTTTAATTTTTGCATAGCCGCTTTAAAGTCATCATCAATTTCGTTGGCGTGATTGATATGGTTTATAAACACCACTTTTAACGATGATGCAGCAAAGCGTGCACATAGCTCATCGGTAATTCTTGCAGGGATCACCACAGGTAAGCGGCTGTGAATACGTAGGCGTTTAATTTGCGGTAGCTGCTCTAACTCATCCATAAACCAACTAACGGCATCGTCTTTGGCCATTAAAGGGTCGCCGCCACTTAAAATGACTTCGTTAATATTGCTGTCGGCTTTTATATAAGCCAGCGCATCAATCAAGCTGCGTTTGTTTAATTGGTTTTCTTGATACGGGAAATGGCGCCTAAAACAATAGCGACAATTTACCGCACAACCGGTTTTAAACATCACTAAAACGCGAGAGCGATACTTGTGTAACAAACCCGGTTGGTTGTTATCTTGCTCTTTTAAGGGGTCTTTGTCGTAACCTGTTTTTGCTAAAAATTCTTGATGGCGAGGCATCACTTGCAGCAAAAGAGGGTCGTTTATGTCGCCATAACGCATTTTTTTGATAAAAGGCAGCGGCACGCGGACAGGAAAAAGACTGCGTGCTTTGAGGTCTTTTTCGTCTACTTTGCTTGATAATCCTAGCATTTCTAGCAAGCGTTCAGGACAAGTGACAACATTTGCCAATTCTTTTTGCCAGTTTTTATGCAAATTTACTTCATTTCTTTGTATCATTGACACGTAGATTACTCGAAATTATTTAGACAGAGGAAACGATGGCGAATTATAGCACCAATGAGTTCAAGGGCGGCCTAAAAATTATGTTAGACGGCGAACCTTGCAGCATCTTAGAAAATGAAATGGTAAAACCAGGTAAAGGCCAGGCGTTTAACCGTGTTCGTATTCGTAAACTTATCACAGGTAAAGTACTAGAAAAAACGTTCAAGTCAGGTGAGACCGTTGAAGGTGCAGACGTAATGGATACCGATTTAGCGTATCTATATACTGACGGTGAGTTCTGGCATTTCATGAACAACGAAACATTTGAGCAAATCGCTGCTGACGAAAAAGCACTTGGCGACAACGCTAAATGGTTAGTTGAAAATGACGTATGTACAATCACGCTTTGGAACGGTAACCCAATCGCCGTTACTCCACCAAACTTTGTTGAACTAGAAATCACTGACACAGATCCAGGTCTAAAAGGTGATACAGCAGGTACTGGCGGTAAACCAGCAACATTAAGCACTGGTGCTGTTGTTCGTGTTCCTCTATTCGTACAAATCGGTGAAGTGATCAAGGTTGATACACGTAGCGGTGAATACGTGAGCCGCGTTAAGTAATAGGCTTTGTTAAGCAATTTATTATAAAATCCCAGCTTCTGCTGGGATTTTTTTTGAGAAACAGTTTATGTCTAAAGCCCTTTGGCAACCAAGCGCCGATATTGAAACTTTACGCCACCGTGCCGCCATCATTCGCCGTATTCGCGAGTTCTTTTATGCACGAGATGTTATGGAGGTTGAAACACCAAGCCTAAGTGCAGCCAGTGTAACCGACGTGCATTTAGCGACATTTAGTACCGAGTTTGTTGGCCCAGGTCATGCTGGTGGCTTACCACTGTATTTGCAAACGTCACCAGAGTTTGCCATGAAGCGTTTACTTGCTGCGGGCTCTGGGGCTATTTTCCAGCTGTGCAAAGCCTTTCGAAATGAAGAGGCGGGTAGCCATCATAACCCTGAATTTACGATGCTTGAGTGGTATCGTCCGGGTTTTGATGAATTTGCGCTTATGGATGAAATGGATGAGCTTATGCAATTGGTGCTTGGCGTAGAAAGCGCAGAGCGACTAACTTATCAGCAAGCCTTTATGAACGCCTTAGGTGTAGACCCTTTAACTGCTGATATCAGCACATTGCAGCAACTAGCAACAGAGCAAGGCTTTGCCGATATTGCCGCGAATGAAACACATCGCGATACCTTGTTACAGCTATTATTTTGTATGAAGGTAGAGCCAACTATTGGCCAAGAAAAGCCTTGTTTCGTTTATCATTTTCCAGCTTCGCAAGCAGCTCTTGCACAAATTTGTCAGCACGATGAGCGAGTAGCAGGGCGCTTTGAGTTATATTTTAAAAATATGGAACTGGCAAACGGCTTTAATGAGCTGACCAATGGCAAAGAGCAAGCAGCTCGTTTTAGTGAAGATAATCAGTACCGTGAAGCAAATGGCTTAAAGCAAGTGCCAATGGATGAGCGTTTAATAGCTGCTCTAGAGCATGGTTTGCCACAATGTGCGGGTGTCGCATTGGGTATTGATCGACTCATTATGCTGGCAACGAATAAGCAAAAGATTAAAGACGTACTTGCCTTTGATGTTGAAAGGGCTTAACTGATTTGGCTCTAGACTCTAGGCTCTAGGCTCAAGGCTCAAGGCTCAAGGCTCAAGGCTCAAGGCTCAAGGCTCAAGGCTCAAGGCTCAAGGCTCAAGGTGCTGGGTGCTAGGTGAAAACCTAGCACTCAATTGCTTATAGCTCGTAAATAAATGTCACACCGGCAACCATTGGTTCGCCAAGTTGGGTGTAAGTATGAGTGGTGTAACCATCTAATGGGTCGTTACCAAACTCAAAGCCACGAGTTGGTACGTCTTCATCAAATAAGTTACGTGCCCATGCATTAATGCTCCAATTATCACTTTCATAACCAAACGAAGCATTTACCAAGTTGGTGCTTGGTGCTTGTGAGTTATGGCTGTCAGAGAAGTAATAATCGTCTTTGCCCTCTACACCAATTGATGCGTAAAGTGCTGGTGTAAAGTTATAACGCGCAGTGAATGCATATTGGTATTTAGGTGCTTGTGCTTGGTCACGGCCATCTTGATCAAGGCCTGATTGCGCAACAAAGTCATTGATTTCGGTATGTAAATAACCTGCACTACCCGTAAGTAGTAAATTGTCAGTGGCTTGGAAGCTACCTTCAATTTCTAAACCGTAGTTTTCACCAGAGCTGGCATTATCGATATAGCCTGTGAATTTTTGACCTTCAACCTGCCACGATTTTAACTGCATATCTTCGCGGTACATGTAGAAAGCGGCAAGACGTAACACAAACTTATCGTCCAAAGAGCTTCCTTTCACACCAAACTCACCGCTCCAAAGGTATTCAGGGGCAAATGATGTGTGATTAGCAAAGAAATCAGCATCTAGGTTTAAGCCTTCATCTTTTGCTTTTGCTAACGCTTCAGAATTAATACCGCCGGCCTTATAGCCACGAGTAATGCTGGTGTAGATCATGGTGCGATCAATCACTTGGTATTCAAGTGCAAGCTTACCGCCCACCATGACATCATCAGTTTCTTCAATAAAACCGTTGTTGTCGGTGTAGTCGCCTTGATACTGCTCAACACGCAAACCCGTAATTAAGGTTGTTTTTGGACCAATAGGTGTTGCTAGTTGGCCATACGCTGCAATATTACTGGTTTCATAATTTGAGGTAAATGGTTGCGCCAGCCAAGTGTATTGGCGTTCTAAATCAACTTCGCGGCCTTGGTAGTAAATACCGGCAACCCACTCACCAGACTTACCGCTAAATTGCAGCTCGGCTGCTTGATCTTGACGATCGCGAAAGTAAGCATCTGTTGAGCTATAGCCCCATTCATGCAAGCCTGCAGCACATAACTCTGGTTGATCTTCATCATTACACACCCAGTCTTCGTCGTAGCTGTATAGCAGCTCGCTGTCGATACCTGAAAGGTTTAGGCTAACATCAAACCAATCGAAGCCGGTGTAAATGTTGGCAAGGCCAACTGCAATGCTTTCTTGGTTATCTTGGCCTGGTTCATCAGCCACACTGTAACGGCTGTTATCCAAGGTGAAGGCATCATAGCCGTTATTAATATCAATGTAATGAACGCTCAGTTCAGTACGTAGGTGATCGGTCAATTGGCTGTGTAATTTAAAGCGAGAAACGAGCTCATCTTGTTGTTGGGTATCTTCGCCTAAATAACGGTTTTCAACATAGCCATCAGACTCACGTTGATAAATACTGGCGCGTACTGCTGTGTCGTCGGTAATACCCGTACCTGCGGCAATACCTGCTTCATAGCTGTTGTAGTTGCCCGCACCTAATTGTACTTTCACACTTGGGTCAAGAGTAGGTGTTGCAGATTCCATTTGAATCATGCCAGCTAAGGCATCAGCACCAAAGCGAGTTCCTTGTGGGCCGCGATAAATCTCTACCTGGTCGATATCAAATAACAGTGAACTGCCACCTAAACCAGAGTAGTTGATGCCGTCGATCACTAAGCCAACCGAAGGATTAATTGGGTCTACAAACTGTGAGCGTAAACCTACACCACGAATTTGCACGAAACGACCACGAGAAGCCCCTGAGGTAAAGTTTACATTCGCTGCACTAGCAAGCATCTCATCTAAAAACTTTGCACCGCGTTGATTGATTTCATGGTCTGAAAACAAACTAGCACTGGCACTTAATGTTTGAATGCTTTCTTTTTTGAAATCACCGGTAACTACAATCGTTTCCAACTCACCATCTTCAGCGTAGGCAATCGAAGATGCTGCAAATAAAGGCAGGATGGCAGCAGATAATAATGATAAACGTCGTTTCATGTGGATTCTTAACTCCATTTTCGGGACTGCTATTCTAGCAACCTAGCTAGCCAAATGGCTATAAAATCAATTTTTATGGTATAAACGCAGGCAATTATACGTAAATTGATTAGGAATACGACTATGACCTTTAAAGTCGACTTTAAAGTGCGTGATTATGAGTGTGATTTACAAGGTATTGTAAATAACAGTGTTTATTTTAATTACTTAGAACATGCTCGCCATGAATTTTTACATGCTCAAGGTATCGACTTTGCAAAGCTAGCAAGAGAAAAAGTTAACCTTGTGGTGCTTCGCAGCGAAATGGATTATAAGGCATCACTTGTGCCGGGTGATGAATTTTACGTGGCCGTTGAGCCTGAGCGTATCAGCCGTTTAAAGTTTGCGTTTAGGCAAACGGTGTATCGCAAACATGACGATAAAGTGATGCTACAAGCGTTAGTGATTGGTACGTCGGTAAATGAAAAAGGTCGTCCTTTTTTACCAGAAGAAGTCGATAACTTATTCAAGTAAGCGAGAGTGTTTCAAAAAAATGGGGCTTAGAACAATTTTTTACAGATAAAACATGTTTTTTTAACGATCAAAGCAGTCAAATATTGTTACTATTATGGTATTGGAATTTGAATTGTAAAAAATATGAAGCGTTTAGCCGTACCACTTTTGTTTGTATTATTTTGTTTAGGGTGTTCATCAACCAGTACAGTCACAAGTGAACAATTAAAATATACTCAGTGGCAGCTATCAAAGGTGAATGGCTTAAGTCTTGATATGTCGCAAAGTGCATCAATGCGATTTATTGAAGCAATGCAAATAAATGGCTTTGCTGGCTGTAATAAATTTTTTGGCGAAGCAGTTCTAACTGACGATGATTCAATTGTAGTAAACAAGCTAGGCATGACACGTAAATCATGCGGTGAGAAAGCCGATGAACTCGAACGTAGTTTGTTAACCGCGTTAAGAGAAGGTGCAGCCATTAAGCTTGAAGGTGAGCAACTGACTTTGCAAGGTACGCATCGCTTTACCTTTATTGCCAAAAACTAAAGCGCATGTGCTTGCAGCAAATTTTTAACTAACGTACACTCATTGCGTTAATAAAAAATAACGAATTTAAACTTGTCGGAGTGCCTTTAACAAGGCTGAGATCGCGAAAGCGGGATCCGTGAACCTGATCAGGCTAACACCTGCGTAGGGAACAAGCTGCCTCACTAGGCGCTTGTGCGCCAAATTTTGGGGCATAAGCGGCACAGGCTGCACTGGTAAGCATTTAACTTACTAACGATCCAATGGCGTTTGCCACTCTCTATTGCACTTGCAATATCTGACAAGACAACCCTTAAAGCAATGAGGTAAGTCATGTCAAACACAACAACGAAACCATCTCGCCGCGAAGTTCGTGCGGCTGCATCAGAGTATATTTATAACTTAACGGGCCAACCGTTTCCTAATTCTCATAAAGTTTATGTAGAAGGCACGCAAGATAATGTGCGAGTAGGGATGCGTGAAATCACCCTCAGCGATACCTTCATCGGTGGTACTGAAGAGAATCCCGTATTTGAGCCTAACGCGCCAATTCGTGTTTACGATACATCAGGCCCATACACTGATCCGGATTTTAAACTCGATGTGCGCAAGGGTCTTGAGAAATACCGTGAAAAGTGGATTGAAAGCCGCGGCGATACTGAAATTTTAGACTCAGTGACTTCACAATTTTCTCAACAGCGTATGGCTGATGAAGGATTAGATCATATCCGCTTTGAGCACTTACCAAAAATCCGCCGTGCAAAAGCAGGTAAAAACGTCACGCAAATGCATTATGCGCGACAAGGCATCGTGACGCCTGAAATGGAATATGTGGCAATCCGTGAAAACATGGGTCGCGCTAAAATTCGTGAAGAGTTACTTGCAGCCCAGCACAAAGGCGAATCGTTTGGTGCTAGCATTCCTGATTTTATTACCCCTGAATTTGTGCGTGATGAAATTGCTCGAGGCCGCGCTGTGCTTCCTAACAATATTAACCACCCAGAAACCGAGCCGATGATCATTGGCCGAAACTTTTTAGTTAAAGTGAACGCGAATATTGGTAATTCGTCTGTGACTTCATCAATCGAAGAAGAAGTCGAAAAAATGGTGTGGTCTACTCGTTGGGGCGCTGACACGGTAATGGATTTATCAACGGGTCGCTATATTCACGAAACTCGTGAGTGGGTGGTACGTAACTCACCAGTACCAATTGGCACCGTACCAATTTACCAAGCGCTTGAAAAAGTAAACGGTGTGGCTGAAGACCTAACGTGGGAGATTTTCCGCGATACCTTGATTGAACAAGCAGAACAGGGTGTTGATTACTTTACCATTCACGCTGGGGTATTGCTCCGTTATGTGCCAATGACGGCAAAGCGTGTTACCGGTATTGTTTCGCGTGGTGGTTCAATCATGGCGAAATGGTGTTTAGCGCATCATAAAGAAAACTTCTTATACACGCACTTTGAAGAAATTTGTGAAATTTTAAAACAGTACGATGTGTGTTTTTCATTAGGTGATGGCCTGCGCCCGGGCTCTATTGCCGATGCTAATGACGAAGCCCAGTTCAGCGAATTACGTACTTTAGGTGAGCTGACAAAACTTGCTTGGAAACATGATGTGCAAGTGTTCATTGAAGGCCCAGGCCATGTGCCAATGCATATGATCAAAGAGAACATGGAAGAGCAGCTAAAACACTGTGAAGAAGCACCGTTTTATACTCTTGGTCCATTAACCACGGATATTGCACCGGGGTACGATCATTTCACATCAGGTATTGGCGCTGCGCAAATTGCTTGGTACGGCTGTGCCATGCTTTGTTATGTAACTCCTAAAGAGCATTTAGGCTTACCAAACAAAGAAGACGTTAAAGAAGGTTTAATCACTTACAAAATTGCTGCCCATGCTGCCGATTTGGCAAAAGGCCACCCGGGTGCGCAAGAGCGAGATAATGCATTATCAAAAGCACGCTTTGAGTTCCGTTGGCATGACCAATTTAACCTAGGTTTAGACCCAGAACGCGCCCGCGAATATCACGATGAAACATTGCCACAAGAATCAGGCAAGATTGCACATTTCTGCTCTATGTGTGGACCTAAGTTTTGTTCGATGAAGATCACTCAAGAAGTACGTGATTACGCCAAAGATCTTGAAGCAAGAGGCATAGATCCAAATAACGTAGGTGATGCTATCGAAATCAAAATGGTTGATGTTGAAGCCGAAATGAAAGCGAAATCAGACGAGTTCAAAAAAACGGGCTCTGAGATTTACCACAAAGCAGTTTAATTGATGGAGCTAGGCATCAGCGATAGGCTCTGGGTTTTTTGCCTAGGGCCCAGAGTCTGGGGCCTAGAAAGTTTATGTCATTAAAGATAGCGATACTGGGTTTTGGTTTAACTGGCCGTTTAACTGCATTGGCACTTGCTAAAGAGCACCAGCTGAGCGTGTTTGAGCAAGATGATGAACATGCTAGCAACAGTGCCGGCAGCGTTGCTGCAGCGATGTTGGCACCCCTTGCTGAATCAGTCCTGTGTGAACAGGATTTAGCCCTACAAGGGCTTAATAGCATCACTCGTTGGCAGCAAATTTTAAGTGAGCTCAATGAAGCTGTGTATTTTCAACAAACAGGCAGTTTAGTGGTTGCTCATCAGCAAGATAGGGGCGATTTACAAAGTTTTGTTAGCCGCTTAAAACCGCTTGAAAGCTATCAGGCACAGGCATTGGTGGGTTCTCAAATCGCTGATCTTGAGCCTGAACTAGCTGGGCGTTTCCATCAAGGAGTGTATTTACCTTGTGAAGGGCAACTCGATAATCAGGCATTTTATGGCGCTAGTTTTAAAAAGCTTACCTCGCAAGGAGTGCAATTTAACTTTGGCTGTAAAGTTGAATTGAACGCCCATCAGGTGAATGGCCAAAGCTTTGATTATGTATTTGATTGCCGAGGCTTAGGTGCAAAACAGACTGAACCTTTACTGCGTGGAGTAAGAGGGGAGGTGGCGCGTTTATATGCACCAGAGGTGAACCTAACTAGACCGATACGACTGATGCATCCGCGTTACCCAATTTATATTGCTCCTAAACCAAATCATCAATTTGTGATTGGTGCGACTGAAATCGAATCGCAAGACCGAGGTAAAGTCACCGTGCGTTCGGCACTGGAGTTATTGTCTGCTGCTTATACGGTGCATAGCGGCTTTGCTGAAGGGCGTATAGAAAGCTTGCAATCGGGGCTTCGTCCAGCGTTTGCAGACAACCGCCCGAAAGTCACAAAGCAAGGTCGAGTGATCAGTATTAATGGCTTGTACCGTCATGGCTATTTACTTGCGCCTCAGGTGGTTGATGACGCAGTGAGCTTAATTGCTTAAGGATAAAAATGAATATTTTAATTAATGGTCAGTCAGTTACAGTGAACGACAATACATCGCTGACTCAGGCGTTGAGCCAGTTTGGTGCAAGACCGCCATTTGCCGTTGCCGTTAATGGTGACTTTGTACCGCGCAGCCAGTGCGATGCTAAAACCCTCAACGAAGGCGACAGCATTGAGTTATTGTCGCCAATTCAAGGAGGCTAAGATGGATAGTTTTTCGGTTTATGGTGAGCAATTTACGAGTCGGTTACTGATTGGCTCAGCACTGTACCCTTCGCCAAGTGTTATGCAGGATTCGATAGTGGCCTCACAGGCTGAGATTGTCACGGTTTCATTAAGACGTCAGCAAAGCGCTTCTGCGGGTGATGATTTTTGGCAATTGATAAAAAACACCGGGTTAAAGGTGCTGCCAAATACGGCGGGTTGTCATAGTGTGAAAGAAGCGGTGACCTTGGCACAAATGTGCCGCGAAGTGTTCGCCACTGATTGGATCAAGTTAGAACTAATTGGTGATGAATATAATTTACAGCCAGATCTAATCGCACTGCTCGAAGCCACTAAAATTTTATTGGCCGATGGCTTTAAAGTTTTACCTTATTGCACAGATGATTTAGTGCTGTGTCAGCGCCTCGCTGATTTAGGCTGCGAAGTATTAATGCCTTGGGGCGCACCGATTGGTACGGGTAAAGGCTTGCTGAATCCTTACAACTTAAAAATGATCCGTGAGCGCTTGCCAAACCATACGTTAATTGTTGATGCGGGCTTAGGTTTACCATCTCATGCCTGCCAAGCGCTTGAATTAGGGTATGATGCCGTATTATTAAACTCGGCAATTGCAGGTGCAGGTTGCCCAGTGACGATGAGTAAAGCGTTTAAGAGTGCTGTTGAAGCGGGGCGATATAGCTATTTGGCTAAAGCGATGCCAGAAAAAGACGTGGCAAGCCCGTCAACGCCGACGCTCGGTATGCCATTTTGGCATCAAGAATAAAATGTGAGGAGTAACATGAATCAGGTTGTATGGACCATAGCTGGCTCAGATTCGGGCGGCGGTGCAGGAATTCAAGCCGACATCAAGGCAATGCAAAGTTTTAATGTACATGGCTGTACGGTTATTACTGCTTTAACGGCACAAAATAGTTTAGGTGTAGAAGCGCTGAACCCGATATCAACAGAAGTGATTGAGTCGCAACTATTAGCCTTAGCCAGTGATATGCCTGCCAGCGTGATTAAAATTGGTATGCTTGCCAATGTGCAGCAAATACAGCTTATTAGTGAGCATTTAAAGCATTACAAAGCGACTTGGGCAGAGCCGCCTTTGGTTGTTTATGATCCGGTTGCCATTGCCTCAAGTGGTGACTTATTAACAGAAGAAGATACCGTTAGTGCCATCAAAGAGTGTTTATTGCCATTAGTCGATGTAGTAACACCGAACACTCACGAAACACAGCTTTTAACCGGTGTTTATTTGATTGGCCCAAGCGCAGTGAAAGAAGCTGCCGAAAAGTTAACAGGCTATGGTGCAAAAGCGGTGATCATCAAAGGGGGTCACTGGGATTACCCAAGTGGCTATTGTATTGATTACTGCGTGCAAGGTGATCATGCATATTGGCTTGGTAACGAAAAAATTCAAACTCCGCATAGTCATGGTACTGGATGCAGTATGGCTTCTGTTATTGCTGCGTGTTTAGCCAAACAGTATCCACTCAAAGATGCTTTTATTTTAGCAAAAGCCTATATCAACCAAGGTTTAAAAACAGCTGTTCGTTATGGTGAAGGGATTGGCCCCGTTGCACATACTTGCTTTCCTACAACGCTGGCGGATTACCCACAAGTCATCGAGGCGGGAAGTTGGCTAGGTGATGAGCTCGACTTTGACTGCCCGGTTGATTTTACTATGGCAGCAGGCTTTGCTGAGTGCGACTCTAAACAGCTTGGGTTATATGCCGTTGTTGATACGGTTGATTGGTTAGAGAAGTGTTTAGCCGAAGGAGTTAAAACCGTTCAATTAAGAATGAAAAATGCAGACGATGCAACACTCGAAGTTGCCATTGCAAGTGCAGTTATGCTGGGGCAAAAGTACGGTGCGCAGGTGTATATCAATGATTATTGGCAATTAGCGATTAAACACGGCGCTTATGGTGTTCATTTAGGGCAAGAAGACTTACAAACCGCTAATTTAATTGCCATAAAAGAGGCTGGGTTACGCTTAGGTGTGTCGACTCATGGCTTTTATGAGATGCTACGTGCACATAATTTCAGACCAAGTTATATGGCGTTTGGCGCTATTTATCCAACCTCCACCAAAGACATGACAGGGCAAATTCAAGGTTTAGAAAAGCTCGAAAAATTTGTACCGTTAATGGCTGATTATCCAACGGTGGCGATTGGTGGAATTGATATATCACGTGCAGAGCAAGTTGCGAGTACGGGGGTTGGCAGTGTTGCCGTAGTACGTGCGATTACTGAAGCCGAAGACTACCAAGCAGCCATTGCCAAGTTAAAACAGCTGGTCGAAGGTCAGTCTTAATATGAGCGCGTTAAGCGACAAAGAGCAAATTCGTTATAGCCGCCACTTGCTATTAAAAGAGGTGGGGCATGCGGGGCAGCAAAAGTTAAAGTCTGCACATATTGTGGTTGTCGGGGCAGGTGGGCTTGGCTCACCAGCACTGTTTTATTTAGCGGCGGCGGGTATCGGAACGCTCACTTTGATTGACGACGATAAGGTTGAGCTTTCAAATCTACAGCGACAAATACTCTATAAAGTAAACCATATGGGGCAGGCAAAAACACAGGCGGCTGCCAAGGTGTTAAGTAGTTTAAATAATCAAATTACGGTTAAGCCCCTATGCCAAAAGCTTGATGAAAGTAACTGTGCTGAGCTTCTTGATGGCGCTGACATCATCCTTGATTGCAGTGATAACTTTGCTACCCGTTATTTGGTTAATCGCTATTGTTTAGCTAAATCTATCCCTCTTGTGTCAGCTGCTGCCATTGCAACACAGGGGCAAGTGATGAGTTTTGATTTTCGTGATGAACATAGCCCTTGTTATGGTTGTGTATTCCCGCAAACGGAGGAGCAAACAGCGCTTAATTGCGATAATGCTGGGGTATTGAGCCCGTTACTTGGGGTTATGGGTAGCATGCAAAGCTTATTGGCTATCAATATATTGCTTGGCCATAAAACGGGCAGCGAGTTTATTCAATTTGATGGGCTAACACTAAAGCAGCAGCACTTTAATATTCAAAAAGATAGTGAATGTTCAGAGTGTTATAGCAGAGTTTTATAGCAGAGTGTAGGCGCGGTTTTGTAGTGAATTTTAAGCAAACCACTTTTAGTTAAAGTGGTTTGCTTAATTGGTTTGCTTAATTGAACTTATTAGTCGTTAATTTTCGCAAATGGTGTGCCCATACGCGTTACTGTTTCAGGGTGTTGATCTGATAAGAACTCAGCTTGATTTGCACCCCAGGCTAAAATAACGGTAGAGCCTAATTTAAAGCGACCCATTTCTTCACCCTTCTTCAGGGTAATTGCATTGTCACCTTTCGTTGGGTAATTCCAACTAAATACATCTTTACCCGCTGGTGGCGTTACTGTGCCTGCCCAAATAGTCTCGATGCTAGCAACAATTGTCGCACCTACAAGCACCATGGCTAGCGGGCCAATCTCGGTTTCGAAGATAGCCACAACTCGCTCGTTACGAGCAAATAGGTTAGGTACATTTTGCGCTGTTAACGGGTTTACAGAAAATAAATCACCCGGTACGTAGATCATTTTGCTCAGCGTACCATCAACAGGCATGTGAATACGGTGGTAATCTTTAGGGGCTAAATAAATAGTCGCAAACTTACCGCCTAAAAACGGCGCTGTGTCTTCTTCTTTGCCACCAAGTAGTGCTTGTAAGCTGTAGTCGTGGCCTTTTGCTTGGATGATTTGACCGTCTACTACATCGCCTAATTGGCTAATTGCACCATCAACTGGGTGAGCAATAATGTCGCTTTCTTCGGCAAGTGGACGAATTCCTTCTTTTAATGGGCGAGTGAAAAACTCATTAAAAGTTTTGTAATGAGCTGGATCTGGGTATTTAGCCTCACTCATATCAATTTTGTATTGTTTGATAAACAATTTAATTAAGGCCGTTGTTAAGCCACCCGCTTTTGCTGCTGCCAACTTGCCAACCATGCGCGAAATGAAATGTTTTGGCATGGCATATTGCATAGCAATTTTGAATTTATCTAAACTCACTTGTTATTTCCTAAATAGTTATACGCGAGGAGCGCGTGCACCAGCACGGCCGTCGGCCATAGTTTCTAAAATTCGGTGGTAACTGTCAAAACGAAGTTCTGAAATTTCAACATCATCAACAGCTTGGCGAATTATACAGCCAGGATCGTTTAAATGCTTACAATCTCGAAAACGACAGCCACCAATAAAATCACGGAACTCTTTAAAGCACCATGTAACGCGCTCAACATCTAAATGCCACAAGCCAAACTCACGAATTCCTGGTGAGTCGATAAGGTTACCGCCACTTGGTAAGTGGTGTAATCGCGATACGGTTGTTGTGTGCTGACCAAGGCCGCTGTTCTCGGAGACTTCTTGGGTTAGGATGTCAGCATCTGGCAGTACAGTGTTCACTAAGGTTGATTTACCCACACCACTTTGACCAACAAAAATGCTGTTTTTACCGACCAGTTTTTGTTTAAGTTCATCAATGCCTTGACCCGTTTTATTACTGACTAACAGTACTTGATAACCTAACTCTCGATAGATATCGAGAATTTCATCAATAAAAGCAAGGCCTTCATCGTCAATTAAATCTATTTTGTTGAGCACTAAAATAGGCTCAATTCCCATGTCTTCACAGGCAACTAAATAGCGATCGATAATGTTTGGCGTAAACTCAGGCAGTACCGCAGAGACCATTAAAATTTGGTCGATATTGGCAGCGACGACTTTTACCCCGTCATAAAAATCAGGGCGCGTTAGTTGTGAGCGACGTTCATGAGTTGCCTCAATAACGCCAGCTAAGTCGCCTTCGCTAACTTTTGCACGGCGAAAAATAACTTCATCACCACAGACAAGGCTCGATACTGTTCTGCGAATATTACAACGTAATATGCTGCCTGATTCGGTTTCGATGTCGGCATGTTGGCCAAATCGACTGATCACTACCGCATTTTCGGCAGGACCTAAATTGTCATTTTGCCATTGCACAGTTGCCCCTTTCTCTTGCTTTTTGTCTGCATTAGAGAGGCGTTTTTGATGGTTGGCCTTAATTCGACGCGATTGGCCTTTACTTAATTTCTTTTGTTTTGCCACTTTTGGCCTATAACTTGAGTAAATGTCGGGCTTTTTGAAAAAAAAGCTTTAGGTCGACTGATGATACTAATATGATATATCTAAATGCGTTGGATCTAAAGGAAAGCACCGCTAAGGTAACTATGTCTTTTCATAAATCAAATCTTATCTGGCTCGACCTGGAAATGACCGGCCTCGAACCAGCAACAGATAAAATACTCGAAATTGCCACTGTTGTCACCGACAGTGATTTAAACATTTTGGCTGAAGGCCCTGTTATTGCTATTCATCAAAGCGATGAACTGCTTGATGGCATGGATGAGTGGTGTACGACTCAGCACGGTCAATCTGGTTTAACAGCTCGCTGTAAAGCAAGCACATTCACAGAGCAAGATGCCATTGAGCAAACACTGGCATTTTTGAAGCAATGGGTACCTGCGGGTGCTTCGCCTATGTGTGGTAATTCTATCGGCCAAGATCGCCGCTTTATGAATAAGTACATGCCTGAATTGGAAGACTACTTTCACTACCGTAACCTCGATGTAAGCACAGTTAAAGAGCTTGCGCGTCGCTGGAAACCTGACGTATTAGCGCAAGTGAACAAAAAAGGTTCACATCTAGCCCTCGACGATATCAAAGATTCGATCATGGAATTAAAGGTTTACCAAGAAAAATTCTTTAATTTGTAAAAAACATTTGCAAACACATCGGATTATTGTAGAATCCTGCCCCGCTTAAGACGTTAACCCCGCGGGGTTAGTGTGTCTTTAGCTAAACTTTTATAGTTGAAATTTACGGCAAGCTCAGTTGCCAGAACGTTTTACCGCAACCTTCAAGGTTGTGCACCAACGGACAAATTACTGACTACTTTTGAATGCGGCACTAGCTCAGTTGGTAGAGCGCAACCTTGCCAAGGTTGAGGTCACGAGTTCGAGCCTCGTGTGCCGCTCCA
>NZ_CAMZMY010000015.1:0-119162 GCF_947311895.1 Pseudoalteromonas sp. PAR1
TTAAGCTAAAACTTACCCCAAACTACTATGGCGCATTATGACGCCGTTGGGGAGTGGAGAGAGTCCATTCCATTAATTCGCTTAATTAAGTGGTCTATTTTAGGCAAGAAAACCTCGTTGATAGCAAGGCAAAAATTTCGTTATTTAGTTGTGCTCGGCAATTGCTCCTGCATTGCTCTACCTTCTGCATCCATGCAGTCGTAAATCAGAAATTTTTAACGCAGCTAGCGACAGGTTTAATCCCTCAAAATGATTAAGTATTATTGCGGATTGGTATAATACCTGAAAATAATTAAGTATTATGGCGAATTGGTATACTATGCGCTTATGCTAAATGATACCCAACAAGCGCTTCGCGCTCATATCCAACAGTTGTTAAGCAACAAGCAACTGAACGATGCACATCACCTACTTGTGCAGCGCCTAAAGCAAAATCCTGAAGACCACGTTTGTTACTTTTTACTCAGCGAAGTTAACACCGCAGCTGGTGATATCAACAAAGCGATTAAACTCCTTGAAAAAGCGCTAAGCCTAGCCTCTTTTGCGATTTACCATTTAGCCCTTGCCAAGTTATACGTACTGTTAGGCAAAGTAAGTAATGCAGCTGTGCACTATCAAAGCGCGTTGCAAACAGCTGACTTTAGCGCCGCTGACTTTGATACATTAGCTAATATTGCCACCCGTTTAGGGCATTATGACGACGCTCTTAACTTGCAAAAAGCAGCCTACCAACGCAACAAGGATAACCTACAAATTAGCTATAATTTGGCGGTGTGTTTTAAAATTCACGGACTGTTCGATGAAGCTAAAAGCTTGTTACAGCAACTAACTACAAAGCAACCTCGCTTTTATCAAGCCCACTATTCGCAGGCTGAACTCAATACTGTTCTAGATGCAGAACAACATATTCAAAAACTACAAACTTTGGCGGATAAAGAAAAAAGCATTGTTGAACAACAAGTGTATTTTCATAGTCTTGCTCTTAATTATGAGCACCTCAATGACTACAAAAATGCATTTAAGTACTTTGCACTAAGTAAGCAAGCCATAGCAAGTAAACTTAATTATCAAGCAACCCAACACCACCGCTTTTGTCAAAAACTCATTACGCAAAGTAAGCAGCAAGTACTTGCAAGTAGTGACACTGAGTTCTCGCCAGTTTTTGTTGTTGGCATGCCCCGCTCTGGCACAACCTTAGTTGAAAAAATCCTAAATCAAAGTACACAGCTACGAGGTATTGGGGAATTAAATGATATTGCGCAATTGATACAACACGCCACGCAATCAGCTCGTGTGATTGATAGCGAAATGCTTGATAAAGCTTATTCATCAACCGCTGTAACTAAAGCACTCGCTAGCTATCAGCAAAGAGCACAGCTGCTGAGTGATGGCCTTATAAGTTGTGATAAACAGCCATTTAACTTTTACTATATTGATTTTATTTTAGCGGCATTTCCTAATGCTAAAATCGTTTGTATGCAACGGGAGTGGCGTGATTGCAGCATTGCCAATTTTAGGCAGATGTATAGCCCGCAAAGTGTATTTCATCACTACAGCTTTACACTTGAAGATATAGCCTCATTCCATCAAGATTACTTGGCTTTAGTCAGTCATTTTGCCAACAAGTATCCTGAAAACGTTTTTTTACAAAGCTATGAGCAATTAGTGGCCGAGCCTGCCCAACAAACTCAGAAGCTCTATGCTTTTTGTGATTTAAGCTGGCAAGAAAACTGTCTAAATTTTTATAACAACAATGCAGCATCAGCCACCGCGAGTAAAAAGCAAATTCGCCAGCCACTGAATAAAAACAGTATCGGCAGCTGGCAAAATTACGCTGAGTTTATTGATGCGGGCCTGTTTCAATAGGTAGGTCGTGACGAGCGCCCCATTCACTCCAAGAACCATCATAAACACGTAAGTTAGCGTAACCGCATTCATCGGCACACAATGCTATTGCACAAGCGGTCACACCCGAACCACAGCTAAATTGCAACTGGGTATGATGCGGCGCTATATGTTGCTCAAATAATGCCTGCAACTCGCTAAGCGGTTTAAGCTCACCATCATTCAATACGGTTGACAGCGATAAACAACGACTATTAGGAATATGACCACTGCGCATACCTTCACGCGGCTCAGCTTGCTCTCCTGTAAATCGAGCATAAGGGCGTGCATCGAGTGTTAGTGTGCTTTGCTCATCAAGTGAGTTAAGCACTTGCTCAGCACTAATAAAGTAATCAGCGCGCGGGCTTGCAACAAAATTGCCTTGCCCAGAAGCAGCTGAATAGCTTGCTTGTGTTGCAAAGCCAAGTGCCTGCCACTTAGCTAAACCGCCACTTAAAACTTTTACGTTATCAAACCCCATGGCTTTAAACATCCACCATGCACGCGCTGAACTGAATAAGCCTTGGTCTTCATAAATTACAACCAGTGAATCTTGGTTAACCCCCGCAAGCTGCATTTGCTCTTCAAATTGCTCGCTACTGCACATCATACTTGGTACAGGGTTAGTGCTATCTGCCAGCGTATTTTTAAAATCAAAACGCTGTGCATTAGGTAGCATTGCTTTAGGCGCATATTCCCCAGACAGGCCAGGACGCACCATTCCGGCATCAAAAATAACCAAATTATCGTTGTTTAAATGCTCGTTAAGCCATTCTGGCGAGACAATGTTTTTCATTAACTTTCCTTTTGCGATAGCTGTGCAAATGTATCTTGCTGAGTTAAGCGCTTTTCGACCGCTTCAACATGCTCAGTTGTACATTCTTTCCAAACACCGGGCAAGCAATACACATGCTTTAAGTAGGTAAAAAATTTATCTCTTACAATACTATTTGCTTGCCAGCCATTTTGTAGTTTTTCTAAGCACTTAATCAAAGTAGCTTGATCACTGGCGTGTAGTACAAGCTCATCAATGTTGTAACAAGCAAGCCCCAAGGCAATCACTTGTTTATCTAGTAATAAGGACTCTAAGCCAACTGTCGAGTTAATTGTAATCACTGCTTCAGCGCCATTAATGAGTTCTCGAGTACAGTTGCCATTTGCAAAAATTGCAACGTCGTCTTTGTCGTACAAGTGCGCATAATGCTTATGCCAAGATGGGTGTTCTTTAAATACAACTTTAAGGTTTGGATCTGCTAATTCTCTCACTGAGGCCACAACTGCATCATATAACGCTTCCATTGATTTTAACCAAGGTGAATAACATGCTATCTGTGTATCATGAGGCACTTGAAAAGGCACAAAAAGATACCTTTCGGGCAGCTCAATAGCATCAAATTGACAACGCTTTTTATGATTTATACGAGGGATTAACTCAGGAGCTGAAAATGGTAGCTGGTTAGCTTTGTCGAAATTCAAATAAAACTGACTCTTTCTTGGCAAAGATGCAGCATAGTTAATACCACTCGGATCTAAACTAGTCGTGCCCGGTAGCAGCCCATTTTCATAAAAATAAGTAGTCAGTCCTAGCTGTTTAGCAGCCATACATACTGTGATATTTGGCAGCTTATTACCATTCCAAATCACCAGTGCTTCGGGTGACTCTGATTTAAGTAAATCATAGTACTTAGCAAAGCGGCAGCGCTCTACACATAACATAAACATCGTATAAACTTTTATGATTACTGCATTACTCCACAAGCTATTTCGTGCCTGCTTGCGTAATAGTTGATTTGCAATAACTTTATTAAAGTCAACTTGCGACGCTATTTTTAGGTATTTTAAAGCGCCTAATCGCGGTACGCCCATAATATGCAGTGTGCAATTGAAGGATAGTTGTTTAATTAATTTTTTATAATAGCGTGCATGTACATTGCTGCGAGAGATAAAAATAAAAGCCATATGAGAAAATCTTAAAACCTAAATTAGAAAGAAGATAAATGTGCATATAGCTATTATGTTAATTTTAGATGACAGTATTATGGCTGCCTTACGACCTCAATTATTTCTGTAGTCGATATAGAAGGGGTTCGCGTTAAATAAGTCACATCGCAAAGATGTTTAAATTGATCGAAGCGTCCTGCCCAATCATCGCCCATAACAAGTAGGTGAGCTTGATGATTTTTAATATATTCGCCTTTTAGTTCAAGAGAGTGTTCGACAAACACTTCATCAACACACTTTAGAGAACTAATAATTTTCAGTCTGTCTGATTCACTATATACAGGCTTACGACCCTTTTTAGTTTGATTTAGTTCATCAGAAGATACTCCAACGATTAAATAATCGCCCAAAGCTTTTGCCCGTTCCAAAATATTAATATGACCCACATGGAAAATATCAAATGTTCCAAACGTTATTACACGTTTCATTTATGCTCCTCTAAATAAGATACTATTCTTTTAGCTGAGCGACCGTCCGTTTTACCCGCTAGTTTATTAATAATGTGTTTTCTTGACTCTTTAAACTCTGCTGTCTCACAAAAATCGGAGTTAAGTATAGTTTGCAACTCGTTATAGTCTCCTGCCCGTGAGCAAAGCTTGTTGAAGTATTTAATATCTTCATCTAATCGAGATTTAAGTCGGAATGAAAAAATACCACGATATGACCAGCGTAACTTATAAAAATCACACCATACGACAGGCTTTTCAAGTGCTGCAAATTCAAATATGGCTGATGAAGCATCAGATACCATAATATCAGCGATTGCTAAAAAAGGCGTTAGATCAAAGTCATGCTCGTTCGCTACATAAACATTTTTAAACTCTGACCATCGCTGAAGTTTTGTTCGCTGCTTTTTGTACTTTTGTTTAAACAAGCTAAAGAAGTGCGGCTTAATGATGATATTAAACTTCTCACAGTGTGCAGGAAAACTGTCACTCATACACTCTATCGAGCTTGGATAAAAAGTAGGGGCATATAAAAGTGTTTTTTTACTGGGGTCTAACCCTAAGCGACTGAGATCAATATGACTCATTGTTTGGTTGAAAATAGGATCTAATTTGGCGTAGCCACTATCAACAAAGTTACCGTCTGGGTATAACGCTTGGAGGCGCTGCAACCTGTGCTCTCCCTCAACAAAACGTACCGTTGTTTTATTATGCGATACATCATAATAACACTGCTTGGGGCCAATACCATGTTGCATCAACGCCGTTTTCTTATTGAGCTGCTCAGCCCCGGCAAAGGTATTACCAAAAATAACCCAATCTGCGTCTGAGTTTTGATAGAAAGAGAAGGTTTCCTCTTTATTTGTTAACCAAAACGCATTAATACCCTGTTCTTCTATAAACCTTTTACATGCAGCCAAACTGCGTGCATCTTGATTTTCATAAAAAACCATCGACACTTGGTGACCATTTGATAACAACTCCTTTAATACAGGGGTGTACTGCGGAATGTAATAAAGATGTTGAACATCAAAGTATAGTTGCATTTTTTACAGCTTTATAGTTGATAATGCCGGCCATTGTACATAAATTACATTTTTGTTTCAGCCATCAATAAAAAGTTTGTTAAAAGCTAAATATTAATAACTTCAGGGCGAAGGGGTGCTAAACGGCTTAAAATCTTGTTTTGCACTGTTTGCGGGATCTGTTGCTCATCCATCGCGTTTATTAATAGTTCAACAACTCGATTAAAGTCTTTTTCAGTGATATGCATGCCAGTATGGATATCGACCATGCTATCACCTTGATACTCACATGGGCCATTGGTAACACTGCACAAGTGGATAATAAATCCTTGACGAAAGTGTGCAACATTCGTTTGCTTAAAATAAGGCAAAATATCAGCATCACGGCCTATTTGATTGATAAAACTATCGACTAGACTTTCAATACCTTGTTGGCCGCCTACCTGCTGATAAACGGTGTCATTACTTTTGCCTGCACAACCAAGAAAAGTAATACAACACACTAGAATAAAAAGACGTTTCATCATTACCAATACCCTGTTACAGAAAGATACCAACCAGTTTGGTCGTCAGCACCAGCTATACGCCCTAAATCGAGCCACGCAGCTGTTACACTTACATGTTTATTAGGAAACCAGGCAATAAACACATCCTGCCAATCTTGCTCCCCTAAGCCAAGGTTGTTGGATTTTTCACGATACTCAACCCCTACAGCTAATTGGTGCGTTAAAAACACCGCTGTCGATGCTTCAAATAATACCTCTTTATCGCTATCAGCACCGCCAAAGCCTAACAAACCTAGTTGATTCGCATCGCTGTAGCGAAAGGTGGTATTCCAAAACCAGTTGTAACCTGCAAGAGCGCCCAAGTGCAACTTGCTGGCAGCTAAGTAGATATCAGTACCGCTGGTGTCTTTTGCACCTAATAGGTTTGCAATACTACCGTCATCCAATGATTTATGTTGTACACCCAAGCTCAACTGTGGCCATTTACTGTAAACAATATCGCCATAGACACGTACTTTTGCGCTAGTAATTGATTGCTCAATATCGGTATTTAATGCAGGAACTTCAAAGCGCTGCTCCGCGTAGCTAAGCTCAACACGATCATAAAAGTTAACTTGTGCACCACATACATCTAAGCTGTAATCACTCACATCTGCTCGGCTACAAAAACCATTGATGGCTATTTCGTTATCGCTTGCATAGCCCGCAAGTTGCGCCCAAGGTACGATACCGCCGCCAGCGCTGCCTTCAACTTGCGATACGCCTGGTGTTGCTAATAATTTTCCTGAAGCTGCGTGCCCCGTACTTGCAAAGGCTAAAAGAACTAAGCTAAAAAACCCATTAAGATGCTTCATTGTATACCTCTAACCACTGCAAAAATTGCTCAGATTTTAGTGGTCTACTCAAATAGTAACCTTGTGCATAATCACACTTCATGTCTATCAATAAGTCTAGCGATGGTTTATTTTCAACACCTTCAGCTACAACAGAAAAACCTAACTGGTGGCCTAAGTTCACCGTTGACTCAACAATAAATTGATCTTGCTTCGATTGATCGAGTTGTAAAATAAAACACTTATCCAGCTTTAACTCATCAATAGGTAGTAGCTTCAAGCGCCCCAATGAGGTTTGCCCAACGCCATAGTCATCAAGTGATATTTTTACACCTAATGTTTTTAAGTTTTCTAGCGCTTTAATGCCTTGCTCTTCATTTTCGATCATGTCGCGCTCTGTTAGCTCTATCGTGATCAAATGGCCACTTAAATTATGTTGCTCTAGCTGTTTTGCTAGGTGCGAATAAAAATGAGGATAAGCAATATCTTGTGCAGAAACATTAATAGCAGCTTGCATCGTAATCCCTTGCTGTTGCCACTGTGAAACTTGCGAAACCACGGTCTTCACAACCCATGATGTCAGCTCAACAATAACACCCGACTGTTCTGCTAAGTCGATAAACAACTCTGGAGACACCCATTGACCGTCTTTTCGCTGCCAACGGATCAGCGATTCAACTTTATCAATACGCTGTGTTTTAATATTTAGCTTAGGTTGATAAGTCATAAACAACTGACCGTCATCATCCAATAATGCCTGCTTTAATTCATCAATAATCGCTAAACGCTCAAGATGTTCTTCATCTTCGCCTTCTTGGTAATAATGAATGGCTTTGTGCTCACAAGAAGCGGTATCAACCGCAATCAATGCTCGTCTCATTAAATCTTCAGGACTGACACTTTGTGAAAAGCAATGCACAACTCCTACACTAAAGCGTAACGTGATGTTTAAGCTTTGAATTAAATAACCCGCTTGTAATTGTGCAAGCATCTTCATGACAGCATCTTTAAACTGCCCGGTATCTCTTGCTGGCAGAATGGTTAAAAACTCATCCCCCCCAATACGTGCGTTCATTCCTTTTGAGTGCGCTGCAAATTCGGCAATACGTTGTGCAACCGCTTTTAAACAATCATCGCCAATACGTGGTCCTAACTTATCATTGATATGACGTAAGCCACGTATATCGATTGCAACCAGCGTGTATTCTGCACCTTCTTCAAATAATGACTCCATTGCTTCTAACATCGCAGAGCGGGTTAAAAAGCCCGTTAAAGAGTCATGACTTGCTTGAAAACTTATTTGCCGCTCACGCTCTTTTATGTCATTACCCATGTTATTAAATGCATCAACTAAGGTAATGATTTCTGTACTTTGCTTATTACCTACAAACTCAGCTTTATAGTTTCCAAGCGCAAATTGTTGTGCCAGTGAGGTGAGCTTTGATAAGGGAGTGGTAAGGTTTTTTGCTAATATGCCACTAGTAAGCACACCTATCACAACCGTTATGGCAGCAAGAATAATAATAGTAAAAAACAGCTGCTCAAATTCTCGGTAACTATGAGTAAGATCTGCACTTAACAATACAGAAACTAAATGTCCTGGTAGAGAAGGTAACTGCACAAGTCGATTACGATAAACGGGCTTTTCACCAAAAATACGTTGTGTTGTTTGCGTATTAAAATGCGCTAATACTGAGTTATTTTTTGGCTGCTCTGCCAGTGATGTTTCAACCACACCATCATCTTCGCCAATAAAACTAACATCCATCGTGGTGAGATTTTTTAGCTCTTCAGCCACAAGGTCCGTGATTTCAAATCCCACTAAGCTATATGCCACAGTACGAGGAGCTCGAACTGGCAATAAAATGACCTGATAAAGCGTTTTATCTAACACAATGAAGTTCGATTGATCAGCATTGACCATAAGCTGATTCATTAATGGGGTAAATTCACTAGGCGTATGATTAAAATCAGTATTTGCGGAAATTAATTGCCCAGATAAATCAATTAGCATCATCACATCAGCATTTATGCGACGACTGTGATTATTCAACACACTACTAATTGTGTCTGCGTCTTGAGTAGCAACCGCTTGCTTAAAACCAAAATCAGCGGTCAACACTTTTGCAGCTGTAAGTAATAAACTTTCTTTAGCACTTAGATACTGTTTAAAAACATTTTCAGCAACATTAATGTCTTCAAGTAACTTTTGATCATTAAAGCGATTCGCTGACCACCAGGAACTTACCAAGCTAACTAAGCTAGTCAAAAGGACTAGGCTCACACACAATGCAATGATGCGCCCTCTTAAACTATTAATCATTGTTGCCCTTAAACATTTCACCAAATGTGTTTCGTGGTGCAGGTTCTTGAACGTTAATGCTTACATCTTTGCCTTGCTCAGATAAGGTGACTGATTGCTTTTTAGTGAGCGGTGTTAATTGATTAGGATGCCACACAGTAAAGGTAGTAGGTAAAGTCACGCCTTTAAGAGTCACTTTGCCATCAGCTGTGGTTTTTATGACTTTGTTCGAATTTGCCACATAGATATACCCCACCATTGAGTCATGAATATTACAACCCAGCACAACAACACCTGGGTCTTCAAAGCGCTCCGGCTGCTCTGGACGGTCTGAATATAATTTAATATCAAATACTTTACTGTGCTTGAATGAATATACATGGTGGCGAATGTTATCACTGTTAGGAAAGTCCACAGACTGCCCTGGTTGGATCACTAAAACTGACGGTGAGAATTGTTTATCTACCTGATCCATTATCGCTACTGGCAAGGATTGCGGTGACGAATGTGCTGAACTTTCAAGCTCAATAACGGCGTTAGCTAAAGGCTCTCCAGATTGATCACGCACAACAAACGAAAGATCTGCAGCGAATAAGTTTATAGAGCTGAAAAATATTGCAAGACCACACACAGCGCGAGCACAATGCGCAAAAATCGACATAATTAGATCCTTGCTTAGCTTAGTTAGCTAATTAGTATAGGTTAATCTTAGTTTAAGTTAATGACTAGAAGCGTTAAAAGCAAGAAAAAGCCAAGCTGTTTTCTTAGAAAAAAGCTTGGCTTTAGTATTATTGACCTAGCAAATTGCTAAATCTGATTGATAAAAGTTAACCGTGCTTAATTAAGCCATACTCTTTATCTAATATCGCAATGACCTCACTACGAGGATCAGCTGGAATCGTAATTTCTTGCCCAATTATTTTGCTGGCAATGCCAACATAGGTATTAGACACTTCAAGCATCACAGATTCTGGCAATGTGTAATCTTTTGCTAACTGCTCGCGCTCATCCATGCGGTCTTTATTTAATAACACGTCGCTGTCTGGCACGTTATTAATTAATAACTGACGGAAACCCTCTTTTGAGTTTTCAATAATTTTACCGTCACGATAAGCAGGGCCATCCCAAATGCGTGATGAATCAGGTGTACCCACTTCATCGATGTAAATAAGCTTATCTGAGCCATCAATGTCTTCAACATAACCAAATTCAAACTTAGTATCGACAAAGATTTGGTCTAGCTGTGCAAGTTCATCACTAATCAGCTTAAAGCCCTCAACAAGTAATTGCTCGTATTTAGCGACATCGTCTTCAGACTTAAAGTTAAAAACAGCTAAGTTATTCGTGATGTTTTCACGCGTGATATTCACATCATCAACTTCTGGAATATCAGCAACACCGCGGATAATACCTTTGGTTGATGGCGTGATTAACACTTCTTCTAGCTTCTGGTTCGCGGCTAAGCCCTCAGGTAAATCAATACCACAGAAATTACGCGTACCTTTAGCGTAATCACGCCACATGCTACCTGTAATATACTGACGAGCAATCGCTTCTACTTTAACCGTACTCGCTTTACGGACAATCCACACGTATGGATGAGGAATATCAACAATGTGATTACCTGCAAGGCCTGCTTTATCAAATAACTTAAACCAATGAGATGCCACTGAGTTCAGTGCAATCCCTTTACCTGGCACGCCATTTAAGCCGTTTTCACCTTGCCAAATACAATCAAACGCTGAAATGCGGTCAGAAATAACCATAATAGCCAGCTCAGTACCTTTTGGAACTTGGTACCCTTTTTCACTAATTAAACGAGCGCTGTCTTCATCAGTTAACCAATAAACTGAACGCACTTTACCACTATGAACCGCACCTTTTGTACGGATCGGTAAATCATCGTTTACGTCTAAAACTTTATAGCTAGTCATGCTATCTCCGATAGTATTTGGCATGCTCCTGTGAGCACATGTATGGGATTGGGGTTATGGCCGCCTATAATAATCCAGACGTGCTTAAAGCTCAATCATTGCCCGGTTATCTGCGCATAATCAAGAACGCTAAATACAATAAATAATTCACGATTCTGTAATTTTGCTGTCATAAGCGCGATTTCGTTATAATATTGTCTCGCAATAGGAGGTGTTCTTGGATTATTTAGCAGCTACAGCAGACAAAAAATACTTAATGTATATTTCTCAAAACTACTCTTACGCTATTTTGCGCCCTTTACAGAAAGAGATTCTAGCGCGCGGAGGCGAAGTAAAATGGTTTTTAGAGGGTGATGAAGTTAATCCTGACTTTTTGCACTCTGATGAATCTTGTCTCACTTCAATTGAATCGGTAATAGATTGGAATCCAGATATTTCTTTTATACCTGGCAATATTATTCCAAACTTTATACCCGGTAAAAAAGTAGCTGTTTTTCATGGCTTTAACTCAGGAAAGTTAAATCGAAGAGGATATGAAGATCACTTCAATATAAGAGGTTGTTTTGACTTATATTGCACTCAAGGCCCAAATACGAGTAAAAGATTTTCAGAGTTAGCTAAAGCACATGGCTTTTTTATAACCAAAGAAACAGGTTGGCCAACTCTTGATCCGTTATTTTCGAAAATGGCGAACAATCCATACATAGATGAGAGCGATCAAAGGCAAACGCTTTTAATTTGTTCAACATTTTCTCGCAACCTATCTCTTGCCCCTAAATTATACGAGCAGATAAAAGCGTACAGTGAGCAAGGAAAGTGGCGTATTTTAATGCAGTTTCACCCGAAAATGCCAAGCGAGCTTGTTGCGAAATACAAAGCGCTTCAAAATGAGAATCTTACCTTTGTCGAGACCGATAATGTATTACCGCTATTACAAGCGGCAGATGTCATGCTATGTGATACCTCGTCTATTTTGTTGATGTTTATCTTACAAAGAAAGCCTGTTGTCACTTTCTGTAACCAAGCACCTGGCGAACACCTAATAGATATCACTGATGCCGATAAGCTAACTGAGGCGATAGATTATGCCTTTACACGACCAGCTGAATTAATGGAAAAAATTGAGCAGTTTTGTCAACAGCTTCACCCTTATCAAGACGGCTTATCGAGTCAACGTGTACTTGCTGCAAGCAATGAATTACTATTGAGCAATCCAGCACTTAAGCCAAAACCACGTAACTTTATTCGTAACTTTAAGATGCGCAAAAAATTAAATTACTGGCGATGGTAACAATTGATAGGTCGTTATGATCACGCTTGCAAACGTGCTATTCAAGTGGCACACAAAACAACCTGAGCCGACGATCAATATTTCTAAATTAGATATTGATCAAGGCGAACATGTTTTTCTTCATGGTCCAAGCGGCTGTGGTAAATCAACCTTATTATCACTGCTCGCTGGTGTTACTATTCCTAATCAAGGTCGTATCGAATTACTTAATAAAGCGATAAACGAGCTTAGCAACAGTCAACGTGACCGTTTTCGTGCCGACCACATAGGGTATATTTTTCAAAACTTTAATCTATTACCTTATTTATCCCCTATTGAAAACGTAACTTTAGGATGCCAGTTTTCAAAACAAAGGCAAACAAACGCATTAAAAAATAGTGCAACATTAGCAGCAGAGGCAAGCCGCTTACTCAGTGCTTTAGGGCTAAATGATTCCTTGCAACATCAAGCCGTTGCACAGCTTAGTATTGGTCAACAACAAAGAGTTGCTGCTGCGCGTGCTTTTATAGGCAGCCCTGAAATTATCATTGCAGATGAACCTACCTCAGCACTCGATACACAAAATCGCCAAGCCTTCGTAAAATTATTATTTGAGCAAGCAAGCGCGGCAAATAGCACGCTAATTTTTGTTAGTCATGATGAAACACTACAAACATTATTTACTCGTAGTATCAGCCTTGTCGAGTTACAAGGAGGCACACATGCTACTCGTTAAACTCGCCGCGAAAAGTTTATTAAACCGTAAAGCCAGTGCCCTACTCACGTTATTTACGATAGCAATTAGCGTTATGCTACTGATGTCGATTGAGCGCGTTCGAGTCGATGCCAAAAGTAGCTTTAGCAATACAATTTCAGGCACTGATTTAATTGTTGGCGCACGTACCGGTGACATCCAACTACTGCTGTCTTCAGTATTTCGTATTGGTCATGCTAACAATGGCGTGAGCTGGAAAAGTTACCAATACATCACAGGGCAACGCGGCGTAAAATGGGCTATTCCTATGTCGCTTGGCGACAGCCACAAAGGCTTAGCTGTGCTTGGCACAAATAAAGACTATTTTGAGCACTATCGCTTTGCTAAAAAGCAACCGTTAAGCTTTTCACAAGGTCATGAATTTAATCACTTGTTTGAGGTTGTGTTAGGTGCTGAGGTTGCCAACACCTTAGGCTATCAGCTTGGCGATGAAGTGGTGATTGCACACGGCATGGGCAATACCAGCTTTCATAACCATGACGATAACCCATTTAAAGTGGTCGGTATTTTAAAAGCAACGGGGACGCCTGTTGATAAAACCCTGCATATTCCACTGGCAGCAATTGAGGAGATTCATGGCGGCCATGCTCATCAACATCAACCCGCTCAGGCTGATGCAAATGACCACGACCACGACCACGACCACGACCACGACCACGACCACGACCACGACCACGACCACGACCAGCATGATAATGTTGATTTAGTGGGTACACCAAAACAAATAACCGCTTTTTTACTTGGTTTTGACTCTCCGCTTTATACCTTACAAGTGCGTCGTAATATCAACCAATACAAAGATGAAGCACTGCTTGCCATTATGCCGGGCGTTACCTTGCGTGAACTTTGGGAAATGCTTTCTATCGTGGAAAAAATCTTGCTGTTATTTTCTATTGTCGTGGTACTGATCAGTTTACTTGGCATGTTAACGAGCCTGCTTTCAAGCTTAAATCAACGCCGCAGAGAGCTTGCTATTTTACGCTCTGTTGGCGCACGGCCTTGGCATATTTTCACCTTGATCAGTGTCGAATCGTTACTCATTACAGGGCTTGGCTGCATTGTTGGCACCGCATTGTTCTATGCTTTAATGCTACTCGGCGCAGATTACTTGCAAAGCCATGCCGGAATAAGCCTAAATATAGCTTTATTGTCATCCTATGAACTTATGCTCTTAGCTGCGATAATGGTTGCAGGCTTTATTGTTGGGTTAATTCCTGCAACCCGTGCGTATTTCTACTCTCTTGCTGATGGTATGAGTATTAAAATTTAAGGAATGTTATGCCGTTTTTTCGAAAACTCGTCGCTTTAGTCACATTATTTGTGTGCGCTACAGCCAATGCTGGCGCACCAAAAGAAATTTTCTGGGAAGATTTAATTCCAAAAGGTCATGTCCAAATCGACACCCAAGCACAAGCAAACCATGAAGGTAGCGAGCAAAACTGGGTGCAACCAGACCTGGATGCGCCTGTGGTAAAGGAGCTTGATGGAAAATCAGTGAGTTTGCCTGGTTTTGTGGTACCACTAGAAGGCGATAGCGAAGTGATCACCGAGTTTTTACTAGTGCCTTATTTTGGAGCGTGTATTCACGTACCACCACCGCCACCAAACCAAATTGTGCATGTTACTATTAAAGGCGGTGTGCCAATCGAAAGCCTGTACGATGCGATCGTAGTGACAGGCGTTATCAGCACAGAAACCTGGTCTGGTGAAATTGCTCAAGTAGGCTACAAGATGAAAGCCGTTGGCGTAGCACCATTTGAGTTATAAGTTTTTAAAGAGCATGCTTTTGCATGCTCTTTAAATTAATCCACTACTTTTTCTTTTTCTAATTCCTGTTCGCTCAATTCATACCAATTCGCTTAATTAAGTGATCTATTTTGAGGCAATAAAACCTCGTTGATAGCAAGGCAAAAATTTCGTTATTTAGTTGTTCTAAATCAGAAATTTTTAACGCAGATAGCGACAGGTTTAATCCCTCAAAATGATTAAGTATTATTGCGGATTGGTATCATACCATCCACCACCAAGGGCTTTATAGAGCGTTGCTAGGCTTTGCAGACGGTCATTCTTTGCCTGCGATAACGCTATTTCTGCCGAAAATAACTGCCGCTGGGCATCCATTAAGTCAAGTGAACTGGCAACACCATTGCTATACCTAAGGCGTGCTAAGCGGTAGTAATCTTGACTACTGAGCACCAAGCTTCTTTGCGCATCATAGCTTTGCTCTGCCGACTGGTAGTTCGATAACTGATTGCTCACTTCTTGCAGTGCCACCAGCACTGTTTTTTGGTATTTGATACTTGCCTGATAAGCCCGTTGTTCCGCAACCGTTAAATTTGCCTGATTGCGGCCCATATTAAATATTGGCATTAACAGCTCTGAGCCCAGCAACCAAACCTGCGAATTACTGGCAAGCAAATCATTAAAATCAGTACTTTCACTACCAAGCTCAGCATACAAATTAAGTTTTGGAAATAACGCCGCTTTTGCGACCCCAATCTCAGCCATTGCTGCTTGCCATTGATACATTGCTTGTTGCACATCTGGCCTACGCTTTAACAGTTCGCTAGGTAACCCTGTTGGTAGTTGCTTAGGAAGGGTTTGCACAGATAACTCATTACCCCCTTGCACATCAGCATTGGCATCACCAATTAAAAACTTTAACTGATTAATAATCCGCCTTTCACTGTGCTGTAATGGCGGGATCTTCACCTTCGCTGATTCTAACTCTACTTCAGCTTGGCGTTGTTCTAGCCCTGAAATAATACCGCCCTTTTTGCGAATACGCGCAATTTCAAGCTCTTTCTCACGAAGCTTAATTGTACTTAGGCTAATTTTTAATTGCTCTTCAACTTCTTTAAGGGCAAAAAACTGCTGCGCCACATCAGCAATCAAGGCGAGCTGCAACGCATTTCGGGCTTGCTCTTGGCTATAATAATTTGCCAGTGCGGCTTCGCTTGCGCGCCGATTACTGCCAAATAAGTCTAGCTCCCAACTTAAGTAACCTTTTAAATCAAATGTATTTTCAGGGCTACTATTAAGCTCTTCTTCTCGTTCCGAGGTAAGCCCTACGCTTACATCAGGCCATAAAGCGGCATCGGTAATCCGATATCGAGCTCGCGCTTCGATAATTTTCGATTGCGCAATTAACATATCTTGATTATTAACCAGCGCTTGGCTAATCAGTTTTTGCAAATGTGGGTCGCTATATATTTGCTTCCAGCCAGCTAAAGCCTGCGACTGTGGCGTTGCTGCGGCCCCCATAAAGTTAGTGACTTTGCTATGCTCAGGCACTTCAAAATCAGGGCCAACAGCACAGCCTTGTAAGCAAGCAAAACAAAACAATGGCAACAATTTATGCATCAACTTGCTCCTCTACTTCTTTAGAGGCCAGTATTGGCTGTTTTTTCACAAAGCGTGCAGCGGTAATAAAAAACAGTGGCACTAAAATGATGCCAATAGAGCTTGCCAGTAACATCCCCCCTAAAATAGGCATAGAAACCGACTGCCGACCAACTGCTCCGGGGCCAGAGGCAAGTACTAACGGCAAAACGCCAAGCACAAAAGAGGCTGCGGTCATTAAGATGGGTCGAAAACGAGAACGGGCGGCTTCTATTGCAGCATCAACGGCATTCATACCTTCTTGGTAAAGCTGATTAGCCACTTCAACAATCAATATAGAGTTTTTCGCTGCAAGGCCTATCAATGCAATAAACGCGACTTGAAAAAATAAGTTGTTTTCATGCCCTGTCACCAAGGTCAATATAGAGGCCCCTAACATGGCAATAGGGCTGATAAGTAATACCGCAAATGGTAATGCCCAACTTTCATAAAGCGCTGCTAAAAACAAAAAAACAAACACAATCGCTAAACTCACCGCAATACCTAGTTGACCCGATGAGCGAATTTCTTGATAAGTTAAGCCTGTCCATTCATAACCAATATTTGTTGGTAATTTAGCCACTTCCTCTTTAATTACGTTAATTACATCACCCGATGCATAGCCTTCAGCTGGCGATACATTCACCATGGCACTGGTAAACATATTAAAGCGATTTATCGCAGACGGACCGGTTGTTAAATTTAACTTAGCAAGCACATTTGATGGCACCATAGCGCCATTTTTTGAACGCACATAAAATTCGTTGAGGTTTTCAGGGCGTGCCCTAAATTCATCTTCAGCCTGAACTTTAACCCGATAAACGCGGCCAAATAAATTAAAGTCATTAATTGTTGATGAGCCAGTAAGCACTTTCATTGTGCTGTAAACATCGGCAATCGGCACCTCTAATGCCATGGCTTTTTCTCTATCTAACTCTAAAAACAGCTGAGGTACTGAGCCACGCAGTGAGCTACTTGCTTTAGCAACTTCAGGGCGGTTATTTAAATTTGCCAGCAGTACCTCGAGCGATTCAACTAGACCCGTTAAGTTGCCTCCTGTTTTTTCTTGCAGCGCAAACTCAACGCCAGAGCCCGAACCAAGCCCTGCCACAGCTGATGGTTGAAACACATTAAACTCAGCATCGGGAATGGCATACAGCTGCTTACGTATATCATTCATCACACTTGTGACCGTAAATCCTTGCTCCGCACGCACTTGCCAAGGTTGTAAAATCACCTCCATTTGACCATGCGATTGCGCACTACCAGCACGGCGGTTTTCACCCGCTAGAGTGAATGAATAAGCCACCCCCGCATGGCTCATAACAAATTGGTTTGCTTTGCTTATTACTTCATTGGTACGTGAAACCGTTGCCGCATCTGGCAAGGTAATATCAACAAAAAAGCGCCCTTGATCTTCTTGCGGCATAAAGCTGCTTGGTAGTTGGCTAAACATAAAATAGCCTCCTACTAACATAATAAAAAAGGCAATGTAGCTGCGCTTTGCTTTTGCACAGCTAGCCTTTACAAGCCAGGTGTATTTTTCGCCAATACCTTCAAGCCAGCTATTAAACTTAACAAAAACCTTATTCTTTGAGGGGGTACTAGGTTTTAAGAAAATCGCACATAAAGCAGGGCTTAAGGTTAACGCAACTAGGGTCGAAATGAGTACCGCAACGGTAATTGAAATCGCAAATTCTCGGTACATAATGCCCGTAATACCGGCTAAAAATGACACCGGCACAAACACCGCTGCCAGTACTAAAGAGGTTGCCACTATGGCGCCAGAAAGCTCTGTCATCGCTTGCTTAGTAGCAGCAACTACCTCCATATTTTGCTCATTGATCAGTCGCTCAACACTTTCGACTACAACAATCGCATCATCAACGACGATGCCGATTGCCAATACCATAGCCAGTAAACTGACATTGTTAATGGTAAATCCAAATGCTGCCAAGGCGATAAAAGTACCAATTATCGACACCGGCACAGCTAAAGCAGGTATCAAGGTCGTTCGCCAATTTTGCAAAAATAAGTACACCACTAAAATCACTAAAACTAGTGCTTGAATAAGGGTATTGATCACCTCATTAATCGACAGCTTGATGAACTCAGAGGCATCATAAAAAAGCTGCCATTTCACTCCCTTCGGAAAAGCCGCGCTCAAGCGTTCCATCTCTGCCTTAACACGCTCAGTAACCGCTAATGCATTAGAGCCTGGCAACATATAAACCTGTAAAATGGTGGCTGGTTGTTCATTGAGTTTTGAGTTTAAGGTATACGCAGAGGAAGCCAGCTCAACCCTTGCAACATCCCGCAAGCGAATCATCGAGCCATC
The DNA here is from genome assembly GCF_947311895.1 of Pseudoalteromonas sp. PAR1. Lineage (NCBI taxonomy): Bacteria > Pseudomonadati > Pseudomonadota > Gammaproteobacteria > Alteromonadales > Pseudoalteromonadaceae > Pseudoalteromonas > Pseudoalteromonas sp. PAR1. Next base: position 18,696 of record NZ_CAMZMY010000015.1, read on the forward strand.
ACTATTAACTCGCAGCATAATATTATTAAACTCATCAACCTTATTAAGCCTTCCTTGCGCTCGTACCGGAAAGTTAAGTTTAATGGAATCTTTCATAGGTTGTGCACCTATCTCACCGGCAGCGGCCTCTTTGTTTTGTGCTTTGATTGCTGCATTCACATCATTCACGGTTAATTCATAGCCCGCTAAAATGTCAGGTTTTAACCAGACCCTCATAGCATAAGAGCGCGAGCCGGTGTTACGCACTTTACCAACCCCCGGAACACGCTTTAAAGCCGCCTCAACATTGATGCTAGCGTAGTTACTCAAATAGATTTCGTCATAGCGAGGGTCATCAGATGTCAGCGCTAGCTTCAAAAGCTCGACTGAGCTTTCATTAGACACTGTCACCCCTTCAGTTTGCACATCAACAGGTAAATTACTGCCTGCTTGGCTTGCAGTATTTTGCACATCTACAAGGGCGAGATCAGGGTCGGTACCAACATCAAAAGTGAGTGTGATCCCAACACTCCCCGAGTTAGTGGCTTTTGACTCCATATACAACATGTTTGGCGTGCCATTTAATTCTTGCTCAAGTGGAATAGCTACAGATTCAGATGCGGTTTCGGCGGTTGCTCCCGGAAATGAAGCCGACACTTTAACCGATGGCGGAGCGATATCGGGGTATTGATCAATTGGCAAAGTAAAAAGCGAGACCAAGCCAGTGAGTAAAATAACTAGCGAAATAACGATGGCAAACACCGGGCGCTTAATAAAAAAATGCGAAAACATAATTAAACTCCCTGCGCTTTATTTTTATCTTCCTGTTTTGCAGGTTTATCTGGGGCGAGTAGTTGATGATCGGCGTTTGGGGTTAGTTGATGCTTTTCAAACTCCTCGAGTGAAATCGCTTTCACTTGTTGGCCATGACGAATACGATGCAAGCCTTTAACCACGACTAGTTCACCCGCACTCAAGCCACCACTGACCACAATACCTTGCTCACCATAATGCTCAACAACAATAAAGCGCCGCTCTATCACACCTGAATCAAGCACCACCATCACATAAATACCACCCTGTTCAACTTGTGTAGCTTCCTCAGGGACGACAATGGCGTTACTGATCTGCGACAACTTTATGCGCGCTTTAGTATATTGGCCTGGTAATAACTCACTGTCGGGATTGGGTAATTGTGCCCGTACTTTAAAGGTGCCTGTTTTCGGGCTAATCTTAGGGTCAGTAAAGCTCACATCACCCCAGTAGCGATATTCGCTGCCATCTGGCAAAGAAATACGCACGAATCCTTCAAGCGCTTTACCTTTTTGTTCGGCTTGTAGCTGATCCATCAAACTACTCATACGGCGTTTTGCGTTTAAGTAATCCAGTGCCGACATATTAAAATTAACGTAGATAGGATCTATTTGCTGAATAGTGGTTAGCAAAGAAATACCGTTAGTGCCGACTAGCGCACCTAAATCAGCTTCAGAGCTACCTACCATGCCACTAATTGGCGCTGTAATGCGGGTATATTCGAGTTCGAGCTTCGTTTCTTCAAGCTCTGCTTGGGTTGCTGATAATGACGCTTGCGCTTGCTCTTGAATAGAAATAGCGTTGTCGTAGTCGAGCTGGCTTGCTGCATCTTGCTCGTAAAGGGGTTTTAAACGAGTTACATCCCGTTTGGCTTTAGCCAACGCTGCTTGGTCTTTTTGCAGTGCCGCTTTAACGCGATTAAGCTTGGCTCGGTAAGGTCTATCGTCAATGGTATAGAGTAAATCCCCTTCATCAACCCAGCTTCCTTCGACAAACTCAACACTTTCTACAAAGCCTGTGATCCGCGCGCGTACTTCAACATCCAGCGACGCATCTGTGCGTGCCACGTAGTTTCCGTATAAAGGCACATCAAACTGTTTGACCTTAGCAGTAACAACTTCTTCAATTACCTCGTTTGGTTGCTCTTTTGAGCAACCAACAAGCACCATTACCAACACATATCCTATGAGGTATTTGTTTAATAGCATACAACCTTCTCATTCCTTAAGCCTGTCTCTATCTTGCTATCTGTTGCAATACTACATAGATGAGGGATTCGTTGTTATTTTTGACAATTAGAGCAGTACACTGTGCTTCTTTGTCCTAATCTAATTTCTTTTAATGGCTCCTCGCAATTAACACATGGCTCACCTTTGCGGCCATACACCAGTAATTGCTGGGCAAAATAACCTGGCTTACCATCACTTTGAGCAAAATCTTTTAACGTTGTGCCGCCTTGCGTGATGGCTGCAGCGAGTGTCTCTTTAATAATAGGCACTAATTGCTGATAACGCTGCAAAGAAACCTTGCCAGCTTCTCTCTTTGGATGGATCCCCGCTTTAAATAACGATTCGTTAGCGTAGATATTACCTACACCAACTACCACCGCGTTATCCATAATAAACTGTTTAATGGGTACTTTTTTGTTTCTCGACTGTTCGTAAACACGCTGTGCCACAAACTCATCTGTTAATGGCTCTGGCCCAAGCTTGCTCAGCAAATTATGACATTCACCTGGCGCTTGCCATAAACAAGCACCAAAGCGACGAGCATCGTTAAGCCGCAACGCTTTACCTGAAGCTAAAATAAATTCGATATGGTCGTGCTTTTTTAATGGCTCATCAGCGCTCACAACTCGTAAGTTGCCCGACATTCCTAAGTGCAAAATAACACTACCCAGCTCACAGCCGAGTAGTAAATATTTTGCTCTGCGCTCAATTGATGTCACTTTAAGGCCTTGTAATTGATAGACATCATCCGGCACTGGCCAACGCATGCTCGCATTGTGAATATTTACTTTAGCAACAGTTTGACCCAGCACATGTGGGGTGATCCCCAACCGACTCACTTCAACTTCAGGTAATTCAGGCATCTGAGACTCTCTTAAAACGGGTATAACGGAAATAACTTAGCGGCATCAGCTTGCTCAAGCACAAACACCCGCTGTAACCGCTTATCTAATAAATAATATTTACTATCTATATGGTACAACTGATAAACAGCAGGCAATTGCTCCCCGGCTAACCACACAGAAGCAACATAATCTGCTGACGACTGAGAAATTTGACTAACAGGAATACTGGCAATAGTGAGTTTTTGATGTTGCCAAAGCTCAACGAGTTGTTCGAGCTGTTGTTCATCGCCTTGCCAAGAGGCTTTTTGCAATGACTGGCTACGCCAAGAGGTGCCGATACGCTCAATTTTTAATTCTGGAAATGCCATCGCCAAAATGAAGCTTTGCTCTGGGAGTAACGCTTGCACTCCTTCTTCAACGGGCTGAGTATTGAGCTTTTTATGGAGGCCATTGAAGAAAAAAATCATCAGTAGCATCGAAATAATCACCACATTATTCCATGCTTTTCGGCTCAAACGCATCAGTATCTTCCTCAGTTTTCAATATCTTAAAGTGTAACCAAAAAGGACATTAATTGGCAGTTGTAATTGATCAACAAAATTTCATGTCTGTTATGTATCAATCTGTCGATACTTTGCTAAAATATCCGCCAAATTTAAAGGAGTTCCGTCAATGTCAATGTATGTAGTGGGTCATAAGATCCCTGATTCAGATTCAATTTGCGGTGCAATTGCGCTTGCTTACTTAAAAAACCAAATCAATGAACCTGCGATCCCAACGCGTTTAGGTGAAGTATCACCTGAAACACAATTTATCCTAGATAAATTCGGTTTCGAAGCACCTGAGCTAAAACTTAGCTACGCAGGCGAAGACGTTTATATCGTTGACCACACAGAAAAAACACAAGCACCTGATGACATCGATGAAGCACGTGTTGTAGGTGTTGTTGATCACCACAAATTAGGCGACTTAACATCGTCAACACCACTTGAATGTTGGATCCGCCCAGTGGGTTGTTCAAACACCATCATCAAAATGATGTATGACTTCTACAATGTAGAAATTCCAAAAGATATCGCAGGCATAATGTTATGCGCTATCCTAAGCGACACTGTGATCTTTAAATCACCAACTTGCACAACGGCTGATATCAAGTGTGTTGAAGCACTTGCTGAAATCGCTGGTATTGAAGATTTCAAAGAACTTGGCATGGAAATGTTCAAGGTTAAATCAGCAGTTGAAGGCACGCCAGCACGCGATTTAGTAATGCGTGATTTCAAAGACTTCAATATGAACGGTAAGCTAGTAGGTATTGGCCAGCTAGAAGTTATCGACCTTGCTGTATTTGATGAAATCAAAGCAGATCTTGAAGCAGACATCGCAAAGCTTAAAGAAGAAGGCGGCCGCCACTCAGTATTACTCCTGTTAACTGATATCATGAAAGAAGGCTCAGAAATGCTAATTGCGTCTGATGACGTAGCAGTAATCGAAGCTGCTTATGATGTTAAATCAGAAGACGGTCGCGTTTGGTTAGATGGTGTATTAAGCCGTAAGAAGCAAGTAGTACCACCACTACAAGACGCTTTCGCAAAAATCTAATTTGCAAAAGACTGTTTAGATTATCTATACAGCTTATTCCTTAATGTCAAAGGTTCGCTTGTGTGAACTTGAGCGCATTTAGCGAAATAAAGTACAATGGATAAATTAAAGGCTTGGGTTAGCAATAGTCCAAGCCTATTTATTTTTTATTAGAGACAGATCATGGCGCAAACTCGCGGAAATTTATTTATCTTATCGGCTCCTTCTGGTGCAGGAAAATCAAGTCTTATAAGTGCTTTACTCAAAAAACACAACGATATGAAAGTGTCAGTATCACACACGACTCGTTCACCTCGACCAGGTGAAGAAAACGGTGTTCATTATCATTTTGTTTCTGTTGAAGCGTTTAAAGCATTGATCGAGAAAAATGACTTTTTTGAATGGGCGCAAGTTTTTGATAATTACTACGGTACTTCTAAACAAGCAATCGAGAGTCAGTTAGACGCTGGAATCGACGTATTTTTAGATATTGACTGGCAAGGTGCTCAGCAAATTCGTAAATTAGTTGATGATGTTGAGACTATCTTTATTCTTCCGCCGTCAAAAGAAGAACTTGAATCACGTTTAAATAATCGTGGTCAAGATTCACAAGAAGTAATTGCCGGACGGATGGCAAAAGCACAATCTGAAACTTCCCACTACAATGAATATGATTACGTTGTTGTAAACGATGACTTTGAAACTGCACTTTCAGAAATCGAAACGATCGTGATGGCTAAACGTTTATCGTTAAAAAGCCAAACTGTGCGCCATCAGGCGCTATTAGAGAACTTACTTAAATAATACTTTTTTAAGAATAAGATAAAAATTAACCACAAGCTATTGGCGAATTTAACTTGGTACAGTAAACTACGCCTTTGCTTAAGAATTTATTTGGAGTGCTAAGATGGCTCGCGTAACTGTTGAAGATGCAGTAGATGCAATTGGTAATCGTTTTGACTTAATTTTAGTTGCGGCTCGTCGTGCCCGCCAAATCGCGGTTGGTGGTAAAGATCCACTCGTTGATGCTGAAAATGATAAACCTACTGTAATTGCTCTACGTGAAATTGAGAAAGGGTTAGTAAATAGCTCGTCTATGGACCTGATCGACCGTGAAGAGCAACAACATCAAGAAGCAGCAGAAATGGCTGCTGTTGCTGCTATCGTTGGTGGCAACCAATAATCAAGCGCCCTGCTTTGATTTAGCTTAACGGCTAGTATTTCAACACTAGCCGTTGGCAAGCCCTTCTTTTCATCGTATATTCTATTCATACCGTTACCGATTTACTTCATTTGCGCATTGGAGTGTGACTTTGTATCTATTCGAAGGCCTAAAAAAGAAAATAACCGAATATTTGCCACCTGCTGAAATAGAGCTGGTTCAAAAAGCATACGTGGTCGCCCGTGAAGCTCACGAAGGCCAAACTCGCTCAAGCGGCGAGCCTTACATCACTCATCCAGTTGAAGTTACACAAATACTTGCCGGCATGCACTTAGACCATGAAACACTCATGGCAGCTTTGATGCATGATGTGATTGAAGATACCGATTTTAGCCAGCAAGACTTAGCAGAAATTTTTGGCGAGACCGTTGCTGAGCTTGTTGAAGGAGTGAGTAAGCTAGATAAACTCAGCTTTAAAGATAAAAAAGAATTTCAGGCTGAAAATTATCGAAAAATGATCATGGCGATGACCCAAGATATTCGCGTGATCTTAATTAAACTTGCTGACCGAACTCACAACATGCGCACCTTAGGCGCACTTCGCCCAGACAAACGCCGTCGTATTGCCCGTGAAACTCTCGAAATTTATGCCCCGATAGCCAATCGCTTAGGTATCCATGATATTAAAAACGAATTGGAAGATTTAGGTTTTCAAGCGTTATACCCAATGCGTCATCGCGCTTTGAAATCAGAGGTTATCAAAGCCCGTGGAAACCGAAAAGAAGTCATTAGTAATATTAAAACAGAAATAGAAGCACGCTTAGAAGAATCAGGTATCGACGCCACCATTTCTGGCCGAGAAAAGCATCTATATAGCATTTACAAGAAGATGCTAAATAAAGAGCTGTCATTTAACGAAGTGATGGATATTTACGCGTTTCGGATCAATGTCGATAACATGGATACCTGTTACCGCGTACTAGGTGTGGCACATAACCTTTATAAGCCAATTGAAACCCGCTTTAAAGATTATATAGCGGTTCCTAAAACCAACGGTTACCAATCTTTACATACCTCTTTGGTTGGCCCGCATGGTATTCCTGTTGAGATTCAAATTCGCACTCACGATATGGATCATATGGCAGACAAAGGGGTAGCTGCACATTGGATGTATAAAAAAGCCGGTGATAACGCAGGACATACTGCGCAACAACGCGCTCGCCAATGGATGCAAAGCTTACTTGAACTGCAACAAAGTGCTGGTTCATCATTTGAATTTGTAGAAAACGTTAAAACTGAACTCTTCCCAGAGGAAATTTATGTTTTCACGCCAGATGGCCGTATCGTTGAGCTCCCAATGGGAGCAACCGCTGTTGACTTTGCATATGCAGTACATACAGACGTAGGTAATACCTGTGTGGGTGCAAGAGTAAACCGTAAGCCTCACCCTTTGAGCAAACCTCTCGATACAGGGCAAACTGTTGAGGTAATCACCAGCTCTGGCGCGCACCCAAATGCGACGTGGCTAAACTTTGTTGTAACTGGTAAAGCACGTTTAGGTATACGTAACTATCTGAAAAGCCAACAACATGAAGAAGCGATGTTGCTTGGTCGCCGTTTATTAGATTCTGCACTTGGTGAGTCAAAATTAGATGACATCCCAGATGAAAATATCCGTCGAGTATTACAAGAACATAATCTAAATACTTTACTTGAATTACTCGTAGAGATTGGTTCAGGTAATCTTATGAGCGTATTAATTGCTAAACGCTTGATGCAAGACGATGTTGAAGATATAAACGACATCGCCAAAAAAGCCAAAGCAACAATCATAGGCACAGAAGGCATGTTAGTTAACTATTCTAAATGCTGCCGTCCCGTACCAGGTGATGCCATCACAGCTCATATCAGCCAAGGTAAAGGTCTGACTGTCCACCGCCAAGAATGTAAGAACATTCGAGGCTGGGAAAAAGAACGCTCAAAATACTTAGTTGTAAAATGGGACGATAACCCAGAAAAAGAATATATAGCCGCTCTGCGTATTGAGATCATCAATCATCAGGGTGCGCTGGCTAAATTAACCAATGTTGTAGCCTCAACCCAAGCTAACATAGTTGAGATAGCCACCGATGAAAAAGAAAGCAATTTATACATGATAGACCTAGGTATCACGGTTAAAAACCGTGTTCACGTTGCCAACATTATGCGCCGCATTCGCGTGATGCCTGATGTGCAAAGAGTCTATCGTAAAAAGTAACAAGGATAATTATGAACAAATCATTTATTTCTACTGATAATGCGCCTGCAGCAATCGGTACTTACAGCCAAGCAGTTAAAGTAGGCACGGCTGTTTATTTATCAGGTCAAATTCCATTAGTGCCAGAAACAATGGAAGTGATCTCAGAAGACTTTACTGAACAAACGCACCAAGTATTCAAAAATTTATCTGCTGTTTGCCAAGCTGCTGGCGGTCAAATTCAAGATATGGTGAAAGTAAATATCTTCTTAACTGACTTATCAAACTTTGCGATTGTTAACGAAGTTATGAGTCAATACTTCAAGCAGCCTTACCCTGCACGCGCTGCAATTGGTATTAGCGCTTTACCAAAAGGTGTGCAAATTGAGATTGACGGTATCATGGAGCTGCCTTCAACGAACTAATCAGCTATGCCAGCAGCTATTTGTTGCTGGCACTTTTATTGACAAATTTCTATTTTACCTCATCCGAAATTCTTGACTCACCAACGATTCTCTAGCAATCTGTATAGTAAAGGTATTCAGATCACCTCAAAATGTCATAGTTTGCATTTTAAATAGGCTTAATATCAACGTATTACTTTGCCTTTGTTGGCAATTTATTTGAAGAAGTAGCACCGATAAACATTAGGCTCAAAGAAATGTTCAAACGATTGGTTTAAAAAGCGATTTATATTGCGTTATTGATTTTTACCATTATGTGAATCAAAACCTTATTTGAAGCGCTTGAATACCAATTAGAAGCTAATTTTTTGAGATGGTTTGGGTTTACTAAGTAACCCTTTCACTATTGTTGTATAAAAGGATCTCCACGTGTTTAAGCTCGCTCACAATGGCAACGTTTTATTAGATGTTCATGAACATTCGCCACCAAGTGCTGCATTTATCATCGAAGCACTTGAGAAATCACCTTATAGTGAGTGCCGAGTTGATCACGACTCTATTAATAACTTTTTTAAAAGTGAATCGAATGAGCGTACGCTCGTTGTTGCCTCTAAACATGATGCAACCCTAGAAGTAAAAATAAGTGATGACAAAATGCAGGCGATAGGCGAATTAACAGTCGCTGAAGGCGGCAAAGTTATGAGCTTAGAAGACGCCAAAAAAGAGCTAATAAAAGCAGGTGTAGCACGAGGTTACAAACAGGCATTTTTAGAAAAGTTATTACAACAGCAATTTGAATTACCAGCAGGCACCAAAACAGAAGGTGTTTTAGCAAAAGGCCGTCTTCCAATTGATGGTCAGCCATCCAAGTTTGTGCCACAAGTCGAAACACTAAAAGATCGCCTAAAAAAACCAAAACTTCGCGAAGATGGCACTGTTGATATGCGTGATTTTGGTAAATTAGCTAGCGTTGAGCCCGGCGTGCTGTTGATTAAGCAAATTCCAGCGACTCCAGGAAAAGAAGGCTTTACAGTGACAGGCGATGTACTTCCCGCCAAACCGGGAGAGAGCCTCACTTTGGTCGCAGGTGAAGGCACCGAAATCTCTAAAAACAACCCACTAGAACTTATTTCTGTCATTGCAGGTGTGCCGGTTGAGATCGCCAACGGAATGCGCGTAGATGATATTTTTACTATCGCCGATGTAAACGTAAAAAGTGGTCACGTAGACTTTGAAGGTAGCGTCATTGTTACTCACAACGTTGAACCGGGCATGCGTATTAACGCCAAAGGCGACATTACCGTAATGGGCACCGTTGAGTCAGGTAACTTATCCGCCGCTGGCAACATCACAATAAAGCAAGGCGTCATTGGTCATCAGCTAGAAGATAAAAGTCTTTCCTGTAATATTATTTGCCAAGGTGATATTCACTTATCTCATGGCCAATACTGCTACTTAGAAGCGAATAATATCCTTATTGAACGTCAATCTAGCCACTGTGTCATGAAGGCTACTAAGCTGTTACAAGTTGGTCAAGAGGATAACCCACAGGGCAAACTGTTTGGCGGTGAGATTTTAGATGCACAAATGGTTATTGCTGGTGAAATTGGCAATGAATCTGGCGCAAAAATGTTAATAAACTTAGCAGCATCAGGTGCCGACGTCACCGCACAAACAGATCAATGCCTAAAAGATCTTGCGCAGACAGACTCACAACTCGACACTCTTCAAGAAGCAATAGAAAAAGCGGATCAAGTAAAAGATGTTGAGAAGAAAAAACTGTTACTCGCTAAAATAGGTGCCACACAAATGCATTACTGTGAGCAAGCTGAAATGTTAGAAAAAAAACTATCAACGCTTGAGAACCACCTACATGACTTACTTGAAGACGCAAAGCTCATTGTTAATAAAACACTGCACTCTGGTGTAGAAATTCATATTTTCGACAAAGTATTGCGTACAAACCGCCAATACCCACCGTGTAAGGTCAAGCTTGAAGAAAACAAGGTTGAGGTAGAGTTTAAAACCAGTTAATAAAAAAGAGGCTTAAAGCCTCTTTTTACCAGGGTCATTAATCTTAATTTAAAGAATTCCTTCCACTTGCTCTTTTAGTTGCTCAGGCCATACACCTACTTGTACTTGTCCAATGTGCTGCTTTTGTAACAGCAACATAGCCAGTCGAGATTGGCCAATACCACCACCTATTGTTTGCGGAAACTTTTTCGCAAGTAGCTGTTTATGCCAATCAAACTCTAAGCGAGCCTGATCGCCAGTAATCGCTAACTGAGTAGCTAAAGCATCAGGGCTTACGCGAATGCCCATTGAAGATATTTCAAAAGCATCTTCAAGCACAGGATTCCAAACTAAAATATCACCATTTAAGCCTGCAAATTTGCTGCATGTTTGCGTTGACCAATCGTCATAATCCGGTGCCCGTACGTCATGAATTTTACCATCGGCGAGTGTGCCGCCAATACCAATTAAGAATACCGCACCGTATTCTTGCGCCACCGCTTTTTCACGTTGTTTCGCAGTAAAGTCAGGATACATCTGGCGCAACTGCTCACTATGTATAAAGGTGATTTGCTCAGGCAAAAAAGGCGTTAAATCAAATTCACTCGCTACAAAGCGCTCGGTTGCTTTAATCGCCTGATAAAGTGATGTCACAGTTTCTTTAAGCTTATCAAGAGTACGCTCCGTGCTCTCGCAAATTACTTTTTCCCAATCCCATTGATCAACATACACTGAATGAATTGGGCTAAGTGACTCTTCATCAGGGCGAAGTGCTTTCATATGCGTATAGAGCCCCTCACCTACTGAAAAACCGTAATCAGCCAAGGTTTTACGCTTCCACTTAGCTAAAGAATGAACTACTTCAAATTGACTACCAGGAATTGTTTTTACTGCGACCGAGACAGCATTTTCAGTACCACTTAGATTATCTTGAATACCATCGCCCACCTTTGCCAAGATTGGTGCTTGTACTTCAACTAACCCTAATTGTTGTTCTAATTGGCTTGAAAAGAACTGTTTTACTTTACTAATTTGCTGCTGTTGCTGCAGATAGTGTGAACTCATAATAATTGGCCTCATTCCCAGTTATTGTTACTTGCTTTATGAGAAAAGCCCGCTGCTTGGCTTTCTCCGATAAATCAATCCTCAACTAAACCAAGATTATTTTCAATAACCACCAACAAAAAGAACTTAACATTGAAATTTTCATAAAAATAATGCTATAAAAATTACTGATTCAACAATTAGCAACAAGAAATACTATGGAAAATTATCAAATCGATAATCTCGATAAAAACATCCTTAACGCATTAATGGAAAATGCCCGAACAGCGTATGCAGAACTTGCTAAACGCTTTGCTGTGAGCGCGGGTACTATTCATGTACGAGTCGAAAAAATGAAACAAGCAGGTATTATTACAGGCACCCAAGTAAGTATTAATGCTAAACAACTTGGTTATGATGTCTGTTGCTTTATTGGTATTAACCTCAATAACGCCCGTGATTATCCGCAAACCTTGCTGCACCTAAAAGAGCTAGAAGAAGTGGTTGAAGCCTATTACACCACGGGAAATTACAGTATTTTTATCAAAGTAATGGCTCGCTCAATTGATCACTTACAAGATGTACTGATCAATAAAATCCAAGCGATTGAAGCCATTCAATCAACAGAAACGCTGATCTCACTTCAAAACCCAATTAGCCGTGCTGTTGTTCCCTAGGGTATAATCAGCGCCAATTAGAATCCGTCAACGAGCACACAACTATGGATACAACTCGCTTTGAGCGTGTAAAGCGCGTGTTAGATCGCCGCCAAACGGACCTAACGGTTTGTTTAGAAGAAGTACATAAACATCATAATTTATCAGCCATTGCCCGCACAGCAGATGCCACGGGGTGTCATCATGTACATGCAGTGTGGCCCGATAACCAAAAGTGGTTAACTAACAATACCTCAGGCGGTAGTAAGAATTGGCTTGAAACTCATTTACACCGCAATATTGATGAGGCTGTAGCCACAATGCGTGCCCATAATCCTGAGGTACAAATTTTAGCAACTAATCTCAGTGATGATGCCGTTGATTTTCGTGACATTGATTACACCAAACCGACGGCTGTTATTGTTGGTCAAGAACGAGATGGAATTTCACCTCGGGCACTTGAACATGCCGATAAGCACATCATCATTCCAATGCAAGGCATGGTGCAGTCTCTTAATGTGTCTGTTGCTGCTGCACTTATTCTATTTGAAGCACAGCGCCAAAGAGAAGTAGCCGGGCTCTACGACCGCAATATGCTTGATGCTAAAGTTAAGCATCGTATTTTATTTGAAGGCTGCCACCCTATTATTGCTGAGCAATGCCGAGATAAGGAACTGCCTTATCCTGAGCTTGATGAAAACGGCATCATTATTGCTGATGAAGCGTTTTGGCATACCTTAAAACATACGCAATCGCTTGATGCCTCTAACGAGTGCAAGTAAACTGAAAAAATAGTCTACTAATTAACAATTTGAGTCACCTTTGAGTCACCCTAGCTTAGCGTTATACCCAATCACAGAATTAAAAGGCGTCGGCCCGAAAATGGCCGAGCGCCTCGCTAAGCTAAATATTCATACGGTGCAAGACATGCTGTTTCATTTGCCTCACCGCTATGAAGACCGCACCCGCATTCACCCAATTTGCGAACTACAACCGCATAGCCATGTTAGTGTTGAAGCCACCATTGAAACCAGCCAAATCACCTTTGGTAAAAGACGCATGCTGGTTTGCCAAATTAACGATGGCACGGGCCGTTTAACGCTGCGATTTTTTAACTTTAGCGCAGCTCAAAAAAATGCTTTAAGTGCAGGTAAGATCATTCGCTGCTTTGGTGAAATACGCCGTGGTCGTGTTGGTTTTGAAATGACACACCCTGAATACAGCCTATCGGATACCCCTTCAGAGCAACCTACAAATACCACGCTCACGCCGGTTTATCCTGTTACTGAAGGACTAAAACAATTATCTATTCGCGCGCTTAGCGATCAAGCGCTTGCGCTATTGTCTAAATACCCGGTAGAAGAATTACTGCCAGAACAGTTTCAACCAACCGGAATGAGCTTAGCCGGTGCGTTAATGACCTTACATCGCCCACAAAACGATGTTGATTTAACCGCCCTTGAACAAGGTATGCACCCTGCCCAGCAACGGTTAGTGTTTGAAGAGTTACTTGCGCAAAATTTAAGCCTTTTAAAGTTACGCCAAAAAGGGCAAGCCGTAAAAGCCGTCCCTTTAAAGCCCCATAACCAACTTGAGCAACAGTTTTTAGCAAATTTAGCCTTCAGCCCAACCAACGCGCAAAGTCGTGTCGTGGCAGAAATCAAAGGTGACTTACAACACCCGTTTCCGATGATGCGCTTAGTACAGGGCGATGTAGGTTCAGGTAAAACCTTAGTTGCAGCACTCAGTGCTCTCACCGCTATAAGCGAAGGCTACCAAGTAGCTTTAATGGCACCTACTGAGATTTTATCCGAGCAGCATGGCATCAACTTTAGCCAATGGTTTAATCAACTCGGTGTTGAAGTCGCTTGGTTAGGTGGCAAAAGTAAAGGTAAAGAGCGCACAGCAACTTTGGAAAAAATCGCCTCTGGGGAAGCACAAATGATTGTTGGCACCCATGCGTTATTCCAAGAGCAGGTCGAGTTTAATAATCTGGTGCTAATCATCATCGATGAACAACACCGCTTTGGTGTTCATCAGCGCTTATCACTGCGTGAAAAAGGCCGTTTTGGTGACTGTTACCCACACCAATTAGTGATGACTGCAACGCCTATTCCGCGTACTTTAGCCATGACAGCCTACGCAGACTTAGAAACCTCAGTAATTGATGAATTACCACCGGGTAGAACGCCCATTACAACGGTGGCTATTCCTGATGCCCGTCGAGACGAAATCATTCAACGTGTTAAAACCGCATGTACAGATCAAGGTCGTCAAGTGTATTGGGTTTGCACCCTGATTGATGAATCTGAAGTGCTACAATGCCAAGCCGCAGAAGATAGCGCAGAGCAATTAAAAGCAGCACTACCCGAGCTAAACGTCGGCTTAGTACATGGCCGAATGAAAGCCACTGAAAAACAAGCCATTATGAGCGAGTTTAAAGCAGGTAATATTCATGTACTCGTTGCCACAACGGTGATTGAAGTGGGTGTTGATGTGCCTAATGCTAGCCTTATTATTATTGAAAACCCTGAACGGCTGGGGCTTGCACAACTCCACCAGCTGCGTGGTCGTGTTGGTCGTGGGGCAACTGCATCACACTGTGTTTTACTCTATCATGCACCATTGTCAGCCACAGCGCAAAAACGCTTAGGGGTACTTCGTGAAAGTAATGATGGCTTTGTGATTGCTGAACGAGATCTTGAAATTCGTGGTCCAGGCGAAGTACTTGGCACCAAACAAACAGGCCTAGCTGAATTTAAAATTGCTGACCTAAACCGCGACAAACAAACGCTCAATCATGTCAGACCTATAGCCTTCAAAATATTAAACGACTACCCAACGCTTACCGATAAATTGATTCAACGCTGGCTTGCTGGCAAATCAGACTACGCACAGGCTTGATCGCAAATCAAAGCGCAATCTGATTTATAAATTTCCTACTAAACAATAAAAAAGCCCAGCTAATAAGCTGGGCTGACAAGTTAGGGAGTTATCCAAGGGTTGGATTAGAACTTGTATTCAATACCAACACCTAAGTAATCTTGGTCAACTTGATTATCTGTATCAAACGTTGAGTAGAAACCAAATACTTTCGTGTTTTTGCTAAGCTTGTGATCAACACCTGCAGAAATAGCTGTTTTCTTATCGCCTTCATCAAAGTCAATTACTTGGTATTGTACTTTGAAAGTGTTGCTATTCATTTGGTAAGCAGCATTTACTAAGTAACCATCAGCTTCTGCACTACCATCCACTTTCTCTTGTGTTTGGTACATAGCACCTAGTTTGAAGTCACCAACTTTACCTTGCACTGTTGCACGAACAATGTCGTAACCTTTTACTTCGCTGTCAGCTGCAATTGATGCATAAAGTTTGCTTTCTTTAAGTTTTGCATCGCCGTAAGTTAGCGCTACTGAGTAACCGTTATCAGCATCTACATCATCTTCAGCCACATACGTTGCTAATACTTTGAAGCCACTGAAATCTTTAGAAGCATAAGAAATTGTGTCACCTAAACGGTTTTCGCCTTTGAAACCATTTTTGATATCTGCTTCAAGGTCATTGAATAAATCAATTTTACCTTGAGATTGCTTCATAGCTGTATCGTTACGACCGATAACAACCTGACCAAAGCTGCCTTTAAGACCTACATATTGGTTACGTGCAGTGATGTTGTCATCATTGTCGCCTTTTGAATCAGCGTCAGATACGTCAACACCAAACTCAAATTTATAAACCGCTTCTAAGCCTTCAGAGATTTTCTCTGAGCCTTTTAAGCCAAAACGTGAGTTATTGCTTTTAATTTCTGTGAAAGACCCTTCGCCATCATCTGATGATTGAACAGTCACGTTTGCTTTACCATATACATCTACATCAGCTAATGCAGAAAAAGATAAGCCACCAAATAAAGCTAGGAATAAGCTAGACTTTGCAAATTTCATGTCGTTTCCTCAATAATCGCAACAAAAAACACATGTTGTGTTTCAATGCGCGCAGTGTGACAGCGAAAAATGACAGAAAGATGACAATTGAAACAAAATCGTCAATTTAGCTTCACGAAATATAATTATTTCTGAAATAAAAACGTAACTTACTGTTTCACGGTTAAGTTTTTATAAAAGCTAATTTAAATAAATTTTAAGTTTTTATTTGCAGCTCAGTTAGTAAGGTTACCAACTTTTCTAAAAGAGGTGTCTGTTCATTATCTCTATGGTAAGCAACAAACACATCTCGCGAGGTATGAGCAACATCCTCAACATGGTATAAATCACCCGCTTTTAACTGCTCTTCTACTAATAACTTAGGAATAAACGCACTACCACCGCACTTCAAAATTAAATCAAGAGCAATACGCCCTGTGCTGGTTCTAAAGTAAGGAGGCGCGTGGCCGTTAAACTCACGAGCATGCCACAAAGAAAAGGTAGTACCCCAATCAACATAAACATATTGATTGTCGAAAAAGTTTTCGCTGTTAGCTGTTTCAAAAGCACTCACAGGAATGATTGGCAGCTCACAAATTCGTTCAACAACTAGCTCATCCACTTTAGGAGGATCAAACAGTACCGCTAAATCTAATGTACGCTCTAATAGTAAGCGAGTGCTTTCTTGTTGTGCTTTTACTTCAGCGACTAACGATACACCCGGCATGGCAGAAACAATATTTGTGATCCCAAACTGTAAAAAAGCATCCCAAATATTAGGTGTACCTGCTAAACTAATTTGCTTATGCATATTATCAGCAAGCGCCACATCAACTTTTGCACGTTGCATGCCGGTAATGATCATTTGCGCATGTGGCAGCAATCGCTCACCCGGTGCTGTTAACTGAATATTGTTACGTTGACGAATAAATAAGTTAACGCCTAAACCTTGCTCTAACTGCCTGATTCGAAAACTCACTGCAGACTGCGTAATATATAAATTTTCAGCTGCTTTGCCGAAATGGCGAGTACGAACCACTTCGACAAAAGTCTTCAATAAATCGATATCCATTTTTTACCCTTACGATAAAAATAACTTGTTTAATAAAATCGACAACTTGATCCATACTCCTGCAAGAAATTAGGGCATGAGGATAAAGCCATGAGCAATGACATTTCATCACTTCGTCAGGCATTTGCAAGCCAACGTCAATTTTATGATGATCAAAACTTCCCACGCGGTTTTGGTCGTAGTGGTCACTTCACTTTGCTAGAAGCCGACATTCTCGAACAGCATGGTGTTGTATTAAAGGGTTTATACAACAAAACCCTAGAACCACAAAATGAATTTCAAACTCAATTTGTGCAAGTTGTTACCGGTAACCTTGAAGCAACAAACCCAGTTGAACGCGCTTGGATGAAATACCTAAAACAAACAACCTGTAAAACGAAGTTTCACACTTTGTTTGGTCGTTCACGTATTGCCAGTCCTACACCGCAAAGTGTTGAGTATTATTCTGAGTCAGATAGCTTATAACGATTTGCTTTTTTACCCTTTTAGGGTTAAAACTTGTAATAACTTTTGTTTCGCCAATAAGTTATTACAAGGCAAGCTGTGACTCGAAGAATACTAATAGTTGAAGATACGCCAACCATTGCGCGAGTGCAAAAACATATCGCGCAAAAAGTTGGCTATGAAGCTGACATTGCAGGTAATCTAGCCGAAGCAAAAAAGCTTATAAGTAAGCACAATTATTTTTGTGCTGTGGTTGATTTTATTCTCCCAGACGCACCTTTAGGTGAAGCCGTCCCCTGCACCATCGCTGCCGATATACCGACTATTGTTATGACCGGTAACCTTGACGAAACCACGCGTAATATCGTCGAAAAGCACCCAATCATTGATTACATTACCAAAGAAAATAAACAAGCCTATCAATACCTAGAAAAACAACTGGCGCGTTTACCTCGCAATGAGCAAATACTGGTGTTAGTGGTCGATGATTCAAAAGCAACTCGTCAGCTAATTTGTCATTTATTAGCTCGCCACAAATACCAGACAATTGAAGCCGTTGATGGCGTCGATGCTCTCAGAGTATTAGCTGAAAACCCAACAATTTCAGTGATAATAACTGATAACGAAATGCCGAACATGAGCGGTGCAGAGCTCTGTGTTGAAATACGCCGTTTATACTCCAACGATGAAAAAGCAATTATCGGTATTTCTGCTTATGATACTTTGCATCTATCAACGCGTTTTTTAAAATCAGGCGCAGACGACTACCTACGAAAGCCATTTAATAATGAAGAATTCTACTGTCGACTAAGCCAAAACGTCGACATGCTTGAAAACATCAAAACGATTCGTTTACAAGCAAATACCGATTACCTAACTAAACTACCAAACCGACGTTACTTTTTCGGTGAAGCAAATAGACATTTAAAAGCCGCTAAACAAGCTGGCTCGTCGGTATCCCTGGGCATGATCGACATTGATCATTTTAAATCTATTAATGATAATTATGGCCATAATGCAGGTGATGAAGTGCTCAAAGCGTTATCACATCACATGACCCAATATTTTGCAGATAATTTAGTAGGCCGCTTTGGTGGTGAGGAGTTTGCCGTGTATTTTGCAGATCAAGATCCAGAAGAAGCATTACAACGCCTAGAAAAATTTCGCGCTTTTATTGAAAAGCACAGCCCAGAGTTTAGTAAAGAGCAAATTCATTTCACTTTATCCATAGGCTTTCATCATCAGCCTATTTACAGTCTAGATGAACTGATTAAACAGGCTGATTTAAAGCTTTATCAAGCAAAAGAGTCTGGACGCAATAAGTTAGTTAGCTAAAGCCTAAACAGGCTTTGTCACCGCTTCTAATTGCGCCTTTCGTTGTTTACGGCTTTGTCGATACGAGTCCCAACTAAATAGTGCCAGCGCACTCCAAATGCACGCAAAAGTCACTACACGCTCAGCATCAAATACTTCACCGTAAAAAGCCACTGCAAGTATAAACATTAAACTTGGACCTATGTATTGGAAAAAGCCCAGCGTGCTGTACTGCAGGCGCTTTGCGGCACCTGTAAAACATAACAGCGGCAAGGTTGTTACCACTCCGGCACTGATGAGTAACAGGTTAATGTGCCAATCATTCGCTGTTAAATCAGAGCTTGCTGAAGGCGCCATCAACCACCAGTAAATAAGCGCCACAGGCAATAAAATAAGCGCTTCTAGTAATAAGCCTGGTAATGATTCAATTGGCAGCTTTTTGCGTAATAATCCATAAATGGCGAACGAACCGGCTAGTGAGAAAGCAACCACGGGGAATGAACCAAAGCTCACAAGTTGAAGTAACACACCACAAAGTGCTAAACCTACCGCAACGCCTTGCCATTTACGCAGTCTCTCACCTAAAAACAACATACCAAGTAACACATTGATCAATGGATTGATGTAATATCCTAAACTTGCATCAAGCATATGATTATTGTTCACAGCCCAAATAAATAAGCCCCAGTTAAAGCCTAGTAAACTGGCTGTTATCACCAACATCAGTAGTAATTTAGGTTGCCCAAGCACAATACGAATACGCTGCCATTGATGACGAGCTGCGATAATAAGAAGTAAAAATAACACCGACCAAATAACGCGATGCATCAAGATTTCAAATGCAGATATTTGCTGCAAAAACTTAAAGTAAATGGGTGCAAGACCCCACATAAAAAAAGCTAAACATGCGAAAATAACCCCTTTTCGCTGTTCAATATTGGTAGGCATAAGCTTGGCTTTGTAGGTTAAAAACATTATTTTACGCCCACTAAGCAGTGACGCAAGCAAAACGCGTTAAATAAACCCATGTATTTACTTCTAAAAAGGGACTACCATTGTTGCAAAGTAACGCCTTGATATTAAGCACCTGTGAAACGCTTAATTCTGCATCTTGAGGTCATTTGGTATATTGCTAAAGACATCGCCTTAAAAAACCACTAAAATGCTCGGCGATGAATACCAATACCGCAATGTCCAACACACCCGTTCGATCACCACACGCCGTACTCAAACAAGTGTTTGGTTACAAGGATTTTCGTGATGGCCAAGAAGCGATTATAGCCGCAGCGCTAGACGGACAAGACTCGCTTGTACTTCTGCCAACAGGTGGAGGCAAATCCTTATGCTATCAAGTCCCGGCATTAATCCTCGATGGTGTGACTGTGGTCATCTCGCCGCTTATTTCTCTGATGCAAGACCAAGTTGCCCAACTAAGAGCGCTTGGCGTACAGGCTGCATATATTAATAACAGCCTTCCCTTTGAAGAGCAGCAAGCGGTATATCAGCAATTGCACTACGGGCAAATTAAGCTGTTGTATGTGGCGCCAGAAAAAGTGTTGCAACATGAATTTTTAGAACGTTTAAGTCATCTTAATTTAGCACTTTTTGCCATCGATGAAGCACACTGTGTGTCTCATTGGGGCCATGATTTTAGGCCACATTATTGTCGACTCAACGAGTTAAAACATCGCTTTATGCATGTACCTATGATGGCACTTACAGCGACAGCAGATAAGGCAACTCGTTACGATATAATCGAACAGCTCCAGCTTAACCAGCCGTATGTGCACACAGGCAGCTTTGATAGACCTAATATTCGATACACCATTGAAGAAAAATTCAAACCTATGGTGCAACTGCTTCGCTATTTAAAAGAGCAGCAGAATCAAAGTGGCATTATTTACTGCACCAGCCGTAAACGGGTTGACGATGTTGCTGAAAAACTTGCTGATGCAGGTTTTAATGCCGCAGCCTATCATGCAGGCATGAGTAACGAGCAACGCCAATTTGTGCAATCAGGCTTTGCCCGAGACGATATTCAAATTGTGGTTGCAACGGTTGCATTTGGTATGGGTATTAACAAACCAAACGTGCGCTTTGTGGTGCATTACGATATTCCAAAAAGCATTGAGGCCTATTACCAAGAAACAGGCCGAGCTGGTCGTGATGGCCTTGCCGCAGAAGCGATTATGTATTTTGATCCAGCTGACATAGGCCGCGTGCGGCGCTTTTTTGAAGATATTGAAGACGAGCAACGACGCCGCGTTGAAGAACAGCGCTTTAATGCGATGGCCAGCTTTGCCGAAGCACAAACATGCCGCAGACAAATCTTACTCAATTATTTTAGTGAATATAAGCGCGAAACTTGTGGCAACTGTGATATTTGCTTAAACCCACCAACCAGCTTTGATGGCACACTCGTTGCGCAGCAAGCGCTATCTTGTGTGTACCGTGCCGAGCAACGTTTTGGGATTGGCTATATTGTTGAACTACTACGTGGTGCAAATACCAGCCGCATTCGTGATAATAATCACCACCAGCTAAGTACTTATGGTATTGGTAAAGATCACAGCGTGGAATTTTGGCTAAGTATTTTAAGGCAACTTATTCACCAAGGGTTATTAAGCCAAGACATCACGCAAGGCTCATCGTTACGTTTAACCGAAGCCGCCCGTGCAGTGCTTAAAAGTGAATATGCATTACAACTTGCCGAGCCTCGCTTACAAGCCAAGCACGTATACCAAGATAAACTCGCCCAGTTTAATTACGACAAAAAACTGTTTGCTAAATTACGTGCCTTACGTAAAGAACTGGCTGATGCGGATGATGTGCCACCTTATGTAGTATTCAACGATAAAACGCTTGCTGAGATGGCGCAACTTATGCCAACTAATGATAGCGAGTTCTTAAAAGTGTCGGGTGTTGGTTTTACTAAACTAAATAAATACGGCGCACCATTTTTAAATACTATCCGCGACTACTTAGCCGCAAACTAGGACTACCATGACTGAACTTACTTTTGATGCAGAACATGCAGTCATCATTGTGCAAGCAAGCGAGCCTCCTCATGACGAAGATTTTGAATTATGGGCTACCTTGTTTTTACATACACCCGCAATAAAAATTGCCGACTTTGATGCTGGAGCCGATCGACATCAGTTAAGATTTCACTTTACAGATCATAGTTTTAATCTAAACTTTGAACATTACAGTGAAAGTATTTGGATAAATGCTGAGGGCGTAGAAGCTACAGAGATATTAGGCGAGCTTTATCAGCATTTAGTCACACAGTTACAATAATAAGCTAGACTTTTTTCCACGCTTAGTATGTAGTGACTGTATAGGAAACAATCAACTAAGGGTGTAAATGGGTTTTAAGCAGTCGCACTTCGTTGCTCTACTAATTTTGTTGCCAGTGAGCTTGGTAACGAACGTGTATGCAGAACAGCAAGACATAGACGATAGCAACTATTGTCAAAATCAGCGCACACTAAAATCCCAAGATAACAATTTGCGCCGCCAACTTGATACCGATAACCCACTTCCGCAGGCTGCTGAAGGCAGCAAAATAACTTCTATAAAACTTGAGCAGCTCAATGTATTTAATACCGAGCTTGAAGAAGAAAATAACTTTTTATTTCGCTTTGCTAATCGTGCTCACATGACCACTGAGCCGGATGTAATACACAGCGTTTTACTATTCAAAGAAGGTGATGTTTACAATCCACGTAAATTACTAGAGTCTGAGCGACTGCTGCGTAAACAAGGTTATTTGTATGACGCCCGTATTAACGCCAAGCTTGACTGTGACGGAAATGTACACGTTAATGTTGTCACCCGCGATTTATGGACCTTACTGCCAGAAATAAGTTTCAGCCGCAGCGGTGGCGAAAATGAGTCAAGCCTTGGATTTCGCGAGTCAAACTTTTTAGGTTGGGGTAAACGCGTGTCGTTCTCGCGTACGCATGATGCTGACCGTACCGGTTACCTATTTGTTTATGATGATCCTAATATCTTTTCAAGCCGCTATCGTGGGCGGCTAGAATATTCCGATAACGACGATGGTAAGCGTCATTACATCGATGTAAGTTACCCGTTTTTTTCTATCGATACACCTTATAGTTATGGCGCAACAAGCTACTCTGATGAGCGCCGCGAATCACTTTATTATCGGGGAGATGTGGTCAGTGAGTTTGAACAAAAAACTGTATTAAGCCGCGCTTACTTTGGTCACTCATCACAACTTGCCAATAATTGGACCCAGCGCATAAAACTCGGCATTGAAAACCGCGAAGAGACCTTTAAAGACATTTCACAAACGCGCTTCCCTATTGCAGATGATCGTAGCCTTAGTTACCCCTATGTGAGTGCGCAATGGTTTGAAGATCATTACATCAAAGTAAGAAACTTCGACAGCATATATCGTACCGAAGACCTCAATCTTGGATGGAATATCCAAGCTCTTCTTGGTTATTCAAGCAAAGACTTTAGCGATGATTCAAGTCGTGCCATTTACTCACTATCATTATCAAAAGCGCACTACAGCGGAGATAATCAACTTTGGCGCTTTAAAGCCGACATAGACGGCTATTGGAACGAAGCCCTTGATGATGTTGAAAATCTTTTCACAAGCACGCAAGTCCAGTATTACCTTAATACGACTCTTAGGCAAAGCTGGTATGCTAAAGCACGCCTGCAGTACGCAAAAAACCTGACCGCCGACAGACAACTTACTCTAGGTGGAGAAAACGGCCTCAGAGGCTACCCGCTCGATTACCAAGTAGGCGATCGTAGCTTTTTAGTGACTTTAGAAAAACGCTATTATTGGGAATACGATTTATTGCAGTTATTCAAAGTCGGTGGCGCGGCATTTTATGATATTGGCAGAGCTTGGTATAACGACAAAAACAATGGTGAAAATGGCAATGTACTACAAAATGTCGGTGTGGGTCTTCGTTTAGCCCCTAGTCGTGCCAATGCAGGAACAGTAATCCATCTAGATGTTGCCGCACCGATAAATAATCACGATGATGAGATAGATTCAGTACAATGGCTTGTGACTGTTAAAAATACCTTTTAAGCTAGTGTTATTCAGCAACTAACGCGCTAAAATCGGACGTAAATTATTAGCTTGGGAACCCCTTTGGACTTCGTCGAATTTTTTAATGAGCAATATCATTTAATCGTGACAATCATCGCGGTTTTGCTCTATCCGCTACTACGTAAAACCACCAAAAAACTGCTTTTAAAAGCCATTAAAGGTAAAGCTGATCCGCACCGAGAGTACCGTGCAGAGCTACTCCTTAACATTATTTTGGCGATCGTAATGCTATGCTTAGTATTAGTTTTTTGGGGTATAGAGCTGCGCGGCTTGTTAGTACTAGGCTCATCCATTTTTGCCATGTTGGGTGTAGCCCTTTTTGCTGCTTGGTCGTTACTAAGCAACCTAACAGCCTTCTTGCTGATGTTTATTCAAAACGATTGTCGGGTTGGTTTTTGGGTCAGAGTAATTGACGGTGCAAACTTTTTAGAAGGGCGTATTATCGAAATGGGGTTAATGAACGTGGTGCTTGAGCATGTTGATGGCCACAAAGTCATTTACCCAAACAACATCTTTGTTACCCGCCCTGTGATGGTGTTAAAGACCCCACCAACAGCGACTAAAGCGCCAACCATAAAGCGCATTTTAGGGCCAAAAAAATAAAAGCCGCAATTGCGGCTTTTTTTATAAAATACTTTAACGGCTAATTATTTAAATCTGCAGTTTTCAACTCGTCTTCAATATCGCTTATTTCATCAATAAAGTTTTCAAGTTGTTGCTCTACAATACTATTTGCATGAGCAAAGTAAGCAAGATGGAATACGGCATCCCCCTCGTTCACAAGCGGCATGGTTTGTTGACCAATCACAATACCACTGCGCGGAGCGAGTAGCTCAAGCTCAGCATCACCAAGTGGGCTGCTGATATAAGCTAACACTTGCCCTTTCATTACTCGCTCACCAAGTGATACTTGTGCACGCACAATACCGTCAACTTCGGCGCGTACCCAGCTTGTTGAGCTTGCAATAACCGGCTCTGGTAGCTTCTTAGCTCGCTTACCACGTACCATTTTTAAATGGCGCATTACATAATCAACACCTTGCACACCTGCAGCAATGGCAATAGGGTCAAAGCGAAGCGCTTCACCAGCTTCATAAGTAATCACTGGAATACCTAAATTTGCCGCCTCACTACGTAATGAACCATTACGAAGTGACGCATCAATCACCGCTGGAGTACCAAAGGCTTTCGCCATAGCTGCCGTTGCAGGATCACTTAAATTAGCACGAATTTGCGGCAAGTTTGTCCGGTGTATCGCGCCCGTATGTAAGTCAATAATATGCGTACAATGCATAGCTACCTGCGAGAAAAATGCATTAGCCATGCGCCCAGCTAATGAACCGCGGGTTGAGCCCGGAAAGCTACGGTTCATATCTCGGCGATCAGGTAAATAGCGTGATTTGTGAATGAATCCAAATACATTCACAATCGGTACTGCAATAATAGTCCCTCGCAGTTGCTCAGGCTCAATCTTAGCCAGTAATTGCCTAACAACCTCAACACCATTGAGCTCGTCACCATGTATGGCCGCACATACCATTAATACCGGTCCTTGCTGCACACCATTGACGACTTCAATCGGAATATTTAACGGCGAATGGGTATAAAGCTTAGCAGCTTCAATAGAAAATGTTTTACGTTCGCCAACCCCCACCGTATCACCTAAAATTGAAAACGGTGTATTTTTCTTAACCTTAGCCACGCACTGTTCCTTTTAATAGAGCGCTAATACCCAAACCTCCTCTAGATGCAGAATTCAGCGTTTCACAGGTGCTTAATATCAAGGCGTTACTTTGCAAGAATGGCAGTCCCTTTTAAGAAGTAACAACGATGAGAGTAAGTGCCTGTGAAGCGCCCAAAGGGTTGGTTTAAAAGCGATTTATACTGCGTTATTGATTTTAACAATAGAACCACTATTACTTACAATCAATGCCTTGCCTAAATCGCTTTTAATTCCAACTGAAACTCGCACCTTGAGGTGGTTTGGGTATACATAATTATGGGTAAAGGCTTAGCCTTTACCACGAGTTGCAGTTCTTTTTGTAGCGGCTGTTTTCTCAATAAAATTGATGATCATGCCAGCAATGTCCTTGCCTGTTGCTACTTCAATGCCTTCAAGGCCTGGTGATGAATTTACTTCCATCACTAATGGACCACGTGCAGAACGAAGTAAATCGACACCTGCTACGTTCAAGCCCATCGCTTTAGCAGCTGCAACAGCAGTTCTTCTTTCTTCAGGCGTAATACGCACAAGTGTCGCACTACCACCACGGTGTAAGTTCGAGCGGAACTCACCTTCTTGAGCTTGACGCTTCATAGCAGCAATAACTTTATCACCTAGTACGAAACAGCGAATATCAGCACCGCCAGCTTCTTTGATGTACTCTTGCACCATGATATTGGCTTTCAAGCCCATGAATGCTTCAATTACACTTTCTGCTGCTTTGCGTGTTTCAGCTAATACCACACCGATACCTTGCGTACCTTCAAGTAGTTTAATTACTACAGGTGTGCCACCTACCATGCTTAATAAGTCTTTTACGTCATCAGGTTTGCTCGCAAAGCCTGTTACTGGCATACCCACACCTTTTCGCGAGAGTAGCTGTAGTGAACGTAATTTGTCACGTGAACGGGTAATAGCAACAGACTCGTTCACAGGAAATACGCCCATCATTTCAAACTGACGTAATACCGCACAACCATAGAAAGTTACTGATGAACCAATACGTGGCACGATAGCATCAAAATCTTTTAAATTTTCGCCACGATAATGAATTTCTGGTTGCTCTGAATTAATGTTCATGTAACAACGTAGTGCATCAATCACTTTTACTTCATGACCACGCTGTTCTGCTGCCTCTATCAAGCGACGTGTTGAATATAAATTTTGGTTGCGAGATAAAATACCAAGTTTCATAGTTAAAACCTTAACTGTTTAACTCATACACATTAAAAATGTGTCATAAGTCCTTTTTATAATAAGTGTGATAAAGCCGGATCAACGACTATACGATTTTCCATTGCTGTGCGCCCTAGCAACATTCTAAATTTCATCGTTGCACGGTTACTTAAGGTTACTCTTACAGGCCAGCTTTGATCTCCTGCAACGAGTTTTGTTTCAATAAAGTAACGAAGTTCACGCTGACCACTCGAACTGGTCACGTACTTACGCTCAACGATTTTTGCACGACACAACACTGTTGTTTCTACATCTTCTTGCAGAGGATGGGTACTAAATTTCACCCAGTTTTCGCCATTTTCTGAAAATTCCTCAATATCAAACGCATGAATACAAGATGTACGCGCACCTGTATCCACCTTCGCTTTGATCTTCTCAATGCCCAGTTCTGGCAAGCTCAGCCACTCACGCCAGCCAACTATCATTTTTGCGGTCATTCATGTGCCCTCTTTAAAAAAGTGTCTTATACGCTACAGCGCTAGAAACACCAACGAAATATATTTATCCCCTCGATAAATCGATTTCATTAATATAGTCTTGACTATACTAATGTATATACTCAACTATATCGCACTATTTGTAAAATGAGAGCTCAATATGATCAATGGGTTACTTCATGTCTTAATCTTAGACGAACAAGGCGGCGCACGTGCTATTGACAATAGTACCGAGCTGCAAAATTGGCAACCTGCACACGGAAAACTTTGGGTTCACATGGACTACAGTCAGGCCGATGCAGTGCAGTGGCTTGAACAAAGTAACTTATTAACAGATTACGAACTTGAGTCCCTTATTGCTGATGAAACACGCCCTCGCCTAACTAAAGTTACCAACGGTAACATGCTGTTTTTACGTGGTGTAAATTTAAACCCCGCGCAAAGTCCAGAAGATATGGTGTCGTTACGTTTATTCATCAACGAGAATGTTATTGTTACAACGCGTAAACGCCGTTTATTATCGGTGCAAGACGTTGTTGAATCGTTCGATGGTAGTAATGGCCCTTGCTCAATCTCTGAATTAGTGTGTCAATTAGCGCAAAACCTAACGTCTCGTATGCAAGCGGTGATCGATAGCCTTGATGACACACTCGATGGCTTTGAAGATGAAATTGATGAACCAAACAAAGGCTTTGATCATCAATCGCTAGCGCAAATTCGTCGTCAGACAATCGCGTTAAAACGTTATTTAAGACCACAAAAAGAAGCACTTATTACTTTGTTAAACAACAAATATAAGTGGCTAGATGAAGACGATAAAGCTCGCTTAAACGAAACAACCAATATGTTGATCCGTTATTTAGAGGAGCTAGACAGCTCGATTGAACGTGCACAAATTATTCAACAAGCGATTACCAGCCAAGTGTCGGAGCAACTAAACCAACGCATGTATGTGATGTCGGTGGTTGCTGCACTGTTTTTACCACTTGGCTTCTTAACAGGCTTACTCGGTGTAAACGTGGGTGGAATTCCGGGCACTGAAAGCCCTTATGCATTTAGCTTGTTTATTATTTTCTTGCTGGTGCTAACCGTTGGAATTGGCATTTACTTTAAAAATAAGAAGTGGCTATAACGCGATAACCTTTTTAATTAAATCAAGGCGGACGGCATGTTCGCCTTTTTTTGTCGCCAAAATCAGGTGCTCGCCATCGGAGTTAAATATTTTAAGTGTCTCAGCCCTTCCCTCTACCTGTTCACCAGATACTAAGGTAATACTCAATAATGATTTATGCATGCACCATAATTCGTACTTATCGTAGTCGCCACAGTCTATGGGTTGATAGGTCATTTTACTTTTGAGTTTTATTAAAGAGTAAATCGAGCTTAGAAGATATTAAAGTGAAGAGCAAATGGCGCTCTCGGCAGGGATCGAACCTGCAACTTAGCCTCCGGAGGGCCCCTATCGAAACTGATGGTGATAGGGGTTAACCGTCGTCCAATGTTTATATTATTAATTACAAACACTTAACCTGCTAACTCATTACGACCAATAAGTCCTTTTAAAACCATTTAGCAGAGGTATGGTCACATTTTGTAAAAAATTATTGGAGATATTTCTTCAAATTTTGACTTCTACAGACTAAAAACCTATTGTTTATTAATCATTACTTCTTCGAGATACACATGTTTAAGGACTGTGAAAAGGAAATTATTACAGTAAAGCCTTCACAACTAATCATTGGATTTACAGCCGAGGATGCCTTCAATTTTTCTCAAGAATTAGCCTTTTTGATAAAAGATTTCGATCAAATAAATGCTATAAAGTGTCATGATTTTATTTATCCATTTGTCGTTAAAAGTGAATACAATGATAGCTTTTATGTCATCGCTAATTGGTTACCAATGCTCTTTGAGAACTTTAAGAAACAAGAAACTGTCGAAGTCATTTTATGTAAAGACTTTGACATTCTTCATGATCTCAGCTGGCAATATGCATTACACTTATTTATACAAAGTTTAGATATAGAAACCGCCTTAGGAAGCCTTGAAGAGCTAATTAATCTCCTCCCAGCTAATATTAAAGATGAGTTAAAAGAACATTCAAATCATCATTCATCGCGCGAGATTACGAGCACATTGACGCAAAAAACTCGCTCACAAATTACGACTCAAATTAAAAGACTTGAACAAAAGCAAAGTGCTTATGAGCAAGAGTGAACTAAGAAAAAAGAAACATCTAACAAGGCATAAAAAGCAGCTTTTTTGCGGGTATGATTCGTTAGATGATCATGATATTACTACTCTAATTAACGTTTCATATAAACTAATCAATGGTAGTAAAAACACAAATGAATTGTATAAAATCACCTTCATTTTGTGCTCACTTTTGACAGGCAGGTCTTTAAACTCATTAATCAACAAAGATAATAAAATTATTTATCCTGGGGAAGATACAAAATTTAAAGGAGCTGCTTTATTTTCTGTAAACCGACCGACTATGAAACAAAAAAGCTTAAGTAAAATTCAAGGCTTTGCAAAATTATCCAATTCGCCAGCATTAATTTTAATACCAAAACCTTTATCAAAAATTCTCGCAAACTTCAAAAAATCGAAGTCCAACCTCGAAGAAAAAGACTATAAAAAGTTAATTAATTCATTTCTAAAGTCGATCAATAAGCAGTACAAAACAAGACTAACACTGGCACGAACAAGATCAAATTTTCATCAATGGTGTATTAAAAAATCAGTTTCTGAAGTTGTCTACGCCGCTATTTCAGGTCAGCCAATTAGCTACCATGCAGGAATTTATTACACGAGATTAAATAATGAAATTTTATTAAAAACAATTGAGAATTACTGGGATGATATTTTTAAAAATCAACTTCAATATAAGCCAACTTTACCAGCCTTAGTATCGACGGAATATTGGGGAAGTAACCGTGTAATAGACCAACACTTCGTATCAATGCTGTTTGCTTTTATTCAAAGAAACATCAAGTATCATAAGAATAACTTGGACTACATAAGTCTTCATAATTACTTTACCACATACACCATTAGTATTTTACAATTAAGTACCGGGTTAAGACCAAAGGTGGGCTTTTTTGAAGATATAAACAGATTCAATCTAGATGATAAAACAGTCATCATTTGCGACAAAGGAGAGAAATCAAGACGGTTAATAAAGTTAAGTAAATCTGCACATACTCAACTTATTGAATACATAAAATTTATAAAAATTTTAACTAAAAGAACATATTATCAAGATAGAAATGTTAGTGAGGAGTTGACTAAAAAAATAGATGGCACGAGCAACTTGCTCTCATTAATTGAGCGAGATAATGCTTCGAAAAAACGCTACAAAATTAGCTCCAATACTCTGAGAGTCTTTAAAGATTTCACTCAAGGTCGCTTCCCTTTTCCTACAAACTGGCACAGACATTATCTAAGAAGTGAATTTGAAAAAGCAGAATTTAATTCCGAATTAGTTGATCTATTTTTTGATCATAATAGCAATTTAGATCATAAATCTTCAATATTTAGCAGCATAAAAACGAATGATTTAGATAAGCTTGCAGACTTCATTGAAAATAAAATATTTCAAAGCCTCGATATTAAAACTCTTAAAAGCCCTCTTCGAGAATAAAATGCTAGATGATTCAAAAGCCGCAATTACGTCACAGATGGAAAAAGATGCTTTAATGGTACAGAAGTTAATAAGCGAGATTCACGTCCATTTATCAAGTAATAACTCCCTTTTTAAAATCGGTTTTAATGATAATTTAGCACTGATTGCTATTTTTGCATCAGTATACGGAGGCTTGTGTCATAGGGAAGGCCTTAATACTTTAATTAAACAACTTTTAACCGAGAAAAATCCCCTGTTTCAAACCAATCACTTTATACATTTCGAATTAGTTTTCAAGGCAAAAAATACTCCTCTCAACTATCATAAAGGTTCAGAAAGCTTAACGTTGCAACGCTGGTTTCCAGACAAATTAACATCTGTAGCAATATACAACTTTTTAAAGTTTCATAAGAAAAAAACGACAACAACTAACCTTGATGATTTTGATATTTGGAAATATATCACCTCTTTTTGGTCAAGTTTTAATACACCTAAAGTTTCCTCATTCTCACGCTTTTGTAAAGCAGCAAGTGTAGTTATGATCAGAAGTCACTACCCAAACACTCCGCTCTTCTTAATAAGTCATATGAATAGCACCCTTCTTTCGGCGTCTATGCCGCTAAGTAGCTTCCAACTTTTTTTCAACATGGCTACAAATAAAAAATACATCCCAATAAAGAAAAATCTACGCATTACTAGGTTAAAGCACCATGAAAAATACAATTTTTCACGGTGCTTTAACCTCCCTTCTTCAAATGAAGTAGAAAAATGGGTCAACTTAATACGCAACGCAGTTAACCCTAAAACAGCACTTTGCAACAAAAATAATTGGCCTGAAAGGTTTACGAAAAACTTACTATCACTATTAAAAGATCCCTCCCCAATTGCTGTTGAAATACTCATTTCTAGAATGTTGGATAAGATAGAAGCTAATCGATGGAAGGCTATTTCAACCCCTAATTCTTACATCAGCGAGATTGGTGAAGCATGGCTAAATTGCGCTATTTATGAGCAAATATCTGAATTTGATGAAGATGATTCCGAGTTTCTATACAAAAAAATAACTCAATCTATAGAAAGATTTACTGAACAAAAAAAATTACGAACTGAAGATCTCTTTGAATATGCAGCTATAAACTTCGCAATAACTCTACCAAAAACACTTCAAACAGATAAAGTAATAAGGAAGAATTATGTTAGAAGCACAATCATTCCCCCACATCTTTATAAACAAATTCGCTTTGACACGAATGAGGCTTTACAACATGAGAGTTCTTTTTATCGTACAACTATCGACTTAATCATTATAATTGCATTCAGATGTGGCCTAAGGCCTAAAGAAATCTTTAAGTTGCAATTAATTGATGTAGATAAAAATGAAGATTGGCTTTTTATTCAAAAAAATAAATTTGGAGATAATAAAACAGCGCAGTCGAAGAGAAAAATTCCACTAAAGCTACTGCTAAATGATGATGAATTAAAAACTTTTAGGCAATATATAAACAAGAGAAAACTACTACATAAAACCACTAATAAAGCACTGATTTTTAGTAAAAATGCGTCAGATGATATCCAATTTAATGAATCAGAGTTAAGTACAATTTTTAACTATTTTGCAAATAAACATCTCATTCTAACAGATTCTCCATTGTATCAGTGTCGTCATAGTTTTATATCTAATCTCATGATAATGTTCTTTGGGTGTAATGAGTTAAAAAGCACCTTTACTGACTATCGAGCTGATTTTTTCGATAGACTAAAAAATGAGTTTTGTGGGAAAAGTTTACTCAACGAACTTTGGCAAATCGCTGGTGCTGCTGGCCATTTAACACCTGAAACGACTCTAAGATCATATTCTCATACATGTGACTTATTGCTTTATTCTCAGACAAAAAATCTAGAACTCAAACAGCCTATAAATTTTTGGGAGAAGTTATGTCGCATGCCTACAAAGGTAGTTAGAGAGTACAAAAATGATGGTATTATCAACTTAAGTGATACATATAAATTTATTTTACCTAGACTTGAAAAGTTTGTGAAAAAGTCTTCAGCTCCTTTGAAATTTACTATCGGTAACAACCTCCCTGATTTTAGCTGTAAAACACCTACTATATATGACTGTATCGACACTTTAAAACTTCATGACCAAGGTATAAATAACTCAACAATCTCAGAAGTCCTTTCTATCAAAAGTGATATTATTTCAAAGTGGCTTGAAGTAGCCAGTGACATAAAAGAGTTCTTCAAGACAACAAAAAAACAATACCGTTTATACCCTAGTACATCAAATAATTTACACCCGCCAATGCCACAAGAATCAGATGAAATTCATCATTTACACATACTCCAACAACACATTACTCCTATATTAACTAACAATCGAAGACTTACATGGTGTATGTCATATATGTTCTTCAACGTATTAGCCACACATAGCTGTATCAGATTTAAAAACTATAAGAAGCTCAAAGACTTTATTAATATAATCGAAGAAGAGCTCCCCCTTCCTATGAAATGGGTAATTAAAGTAAAACAAGAAAAAAAATATATGGAAATACAGCTTGATGATATAAAAGAATCACAAAACGGATTCATCGATGCGCAACTTTATTATCATATAGAAGGTAGAGCGAATAGCTCAAACCAAATACTCCAATATCTATTTCATGTAAACTCGATATATATAGCTGGGATTGAAGACGAGCCGGTGCCGAATTCTCATTTTGTATATTTAGTGACAGAGTCATAAAGCCTGAGTCACTTCTCGATTCCTCAGGGTTTACTTGTATTCAATGAAAAGCAATCATTACTACATATCAAAACTTTAATATACTTGGTCCATCTCTTGCCATACCAGTTAACGCGAGCCCTATGACTTCAGCCTCAGCATCTAACTTTTTATCTTGAATATAATGAAGAAGTAACTCCGACGATTGCCTAAACTCTACGCTTGCTATGTAAGCAACTAGCTTATCTCTCACAGTAAAGTCACTTTTAAACATATGCATAACTCGAAAACCATAAATTAAATATGTTTGAGCAAACTCATCTGAAAGTATAGACCCTGCAAATTTATTCATAGGAGATAGAGAGCGCCCCAGCCTCAACATACTGATAGGACAACCAAAAGAGCTAAAGTACTGTAGTACAGCCTGTGCCTTTGCATGAGTAGCAGGATCTAACTGATAGCCTTCAAAAGTCTTTTGCGGTCTTACCATTAACTGGGTAAATGGCTCACCTACATTCAAATAAAGCTCCTTTTTTAATGCTTTTAACAACTTAGAACCTGCCACTTTTTGAAAATCACAATTAATCAAGTTCATTCTAACCTCCAACCGTTTCACGCAGCACTTCAGTGACGTTCGAAAATTGTGGAATGAACCCCTCTCCATAGTCATTTTCAGCATTCATTCTATCAACTTTTTGTAAATACTTTGCAACCTGAGTTTTAGGTTTGAAGCCATACCTAGCTTTGGGTGAATAACAAGTCCATGCATGCCTCAGGTGGTTCGCAACATTTGGAGCCAAGCTTTCCAGCTTCTTAAGTTCATTAGAGCAAACTTCAAGAGTTAACTGACTGTGATCCACTAACTTACCGATTTCTGTTCTTCTCATTGATGACGTTAAAGTAAGCGTTTTACCAATATCATGTAATAACGCGGCAACAACAGCGATATCTTTTTCATGCGAATTTAAGTCACCTACTCCCAAAATATCCCATGCTATTTCAACAGAATGTCTCAATAATCCACCAGGATAATTATGATGATAATTAAGACTCGCAGGGCACTGCAGATACCTCACTCCCACTGACTTTTGTAACAATACAGACCTAATAAAGGATCTTAGATATGGGTTTTGTACACGGCTTACGAGAACGATGAGAGCGTCAAAATACTTTGGCAAAGGACATTGCGATCTTGGTAGATTTGACAGATCTTCTCCAAGCTTATGTGAATGGTTACATTCCAATAAATTCTTACACTTAAAGTAAGCACTACCATGAGTCTGTAAAAGAGCAGCTTCAACATGCACTATGCTATGGGCCTTAAGTTCAATACTCATCAACTCTTGAGAGTTACAATAAACATTAAAATCACCGGTGCCATCAGATAAAGTCAGAACCCAACATTTTTGGCCAATGGAGTCTTCCTTTATAGTTATATTACTTAAATAGTAACGACCCATAAATCTCTTAAATTCAATAACATCAGATAGTAATGGCTGTATAGAGTCAATTTCAAAAGTTTTCATAATCAAATTCCTGAAGTAATAAAAAGTGTAGCCTTATCGGCTTGGCTTTAAAATTTTGCTGAAGAAACCATCAGCTGCAGAACCGTCTTTTCTAGTTAAATTTGGGACATACCTGCTATATGTACGGAATAGCATCTCAGTATTTGCATGCCCCATTTGATTAGCTATCCACTCAGGGCTCTCACCTGAAGCTAACCACAAAGTTGCTGCGGTGTGCCTCATTTGATAGGGAACCCTTCTTTCAATTCCTAACCGCCTAAGCAATGGGTACCACACACTTTTTGTTACCCAATTATGATCGAGAGGTTTTCCATTCTTGTCACAAAAAACATATTTAAGATGCCCTGTTCGCTTCTTCATACTCATCATTGCTCGAAGGACTACATCACTCATTTGAATTTCACGCTGACTAAAGTCATTTTTCGTATACTCTTCACGACCAGAAACTAATGTTTCTCGAATTAAAATAACGCGCTGCTCAAAATCAACAAACTTCCACTTAAGGCCATCAATTTCTGCAGTACGCATACCCGTAAAAATTCTAACTGTAAAATACTCTTTAAAGTCTTCACGAACATTCTCGAGGATCAACGCAATTTCATTGGTAGATAAAGGCTTTATATGATGCTTAGGCCCTTTCAATGGCTTTATACCCTTGTAAGAAGTTATAAAATCATATCGATCCGCTGCTTCTTGCAAAATCGACCTCATAACTTTCATATGCCGATTTATATGATTTGGAGAAAACAAACCACCGCCACTTTTTTTCAACTGTGTTAACTGCACTCTAAAATTGAGTAACTGTGATTTTGATATTTCATTTATTGGCATCTCTCCAAAAAACGGTATCAACCTGTTAAACAATATATTTCGAATCGTTGCGATATAACTTTTCCGCCATTGAACTTGCATTTCAGTAAACCAAAGTTCAGCAAAGTCCTTAAATATTGGAAAGCTAGCATCAGAGTTTTTTAAAACTTCTTCTGCATATTTGATCTTTTTTAATCGAGGGCTATTAGGAAACGTTTTCGCGTAATCAAAGCACCCTAATAAAATCTCAGCCTCAATTTTATCGAGTAACTTTTG
Organism: Pseudoalteromonas sp. PAR1; assembly: GCF_947311895.1. Classification (NCBI taxonomy): domain Bacteria; kingdom Pseudomonadati; phylum Pseudomonadota; class Gammaproteobacteria; order Alteromonadales; family Pseudoalteromonadaceae; genus Pseudoalteromonas; species Pseudoalteromonas sp. PAR1. The sequence goes on from NZ_CAMZMY010000015.1 coordinate 54,870, forward strand.
TAGCTTTTTCCTATTCGCAGGTGTGTCTTTTAACTCAGTTTGCTCTCGACATCTTTGATTTCTATATCTGAAATCGAGGTACAATTTTCCTGAGCCACGTGAATTAATACTACCCATGACAAATACCTCCATTTGACATTGGAATTGCCATAGCTTGCAAAGAAAATTTACACATATCACGCTGTATAGCCCCCCAGTCGTATAGGATCTTTCGCCCTCCAAATGGGCGTATGTAATGAACCCCCTCCAGCAATACCGAATCTTTCAATTGCTCTCGAATAGTTCGACAGTCATATTTAATAAGTTTTGATAACTCTGATGTAGTTAAATAAGTAGATGTTGATTGCATAGTATTCACCTAATTGTCATGCTAATATAAATGACAAAGGTTAATTCAGAAAACCTTTTTGTCATCCTGAATAACATTATGCACCTCAAAACGCATTTGTCAACGACTTTTTGTTATCCTGGGTGACAAAAAGTCACTTTAGAGGTCAGATGACGTGATTAGATGTAACTTAGCTCGCCTAATGGGCGAAAGGAAAATGAAAGTTATGGATGTTGCCAGAGAAACGGGACTGCATAGAAATACAATAACCCTTCTTTATAAAGAAACAGCACAACGAATTGATTTAGAAGCTATTGATAAACTTTGTGAGCTTTTCGAATGTGAAGTGGGTGAACTGTTAGAAAAAGTAAAGTAAGCAACTACTGCTTAAAAGATGTGATTCAAGGCTGTTTCAGCCTTGTTTATAAAAAAATAGTTTATTCATAAACTATGATTCTACTAGCTCTTCTAATTGTGAACTGGTTTAATTGAGCCGGACACTTTAATAATGGACAATGTTCCAATATTGAGGTGTTAAATGACAAAACGTAAAAATAAATCTTATACAACCGAATTTAAGCAAGAAGCAGTTGCTTTAGTCACTGAGCAAGGCTATTCAGTTTCAGAGGCCGCAGCCTCTTTAGGGATCACAACCAAACTTATTTATAACTGGAAAGCTAAACTCGAAGAGCAACAAGCTGGTAATTCGCTAAATGAAGATGAGCGCGCAGAGCTAAAGCGCCTGAGGAAAGAAGTGAAAGATCTCAAAATGGAGAAAGAGATCTTAAAAAAGGCCAGCGCCTTCTTTGCGAGAGAAATGAAGTAAAGTATCAGTTCATCAAAGAAAATAGCCAAGCTTTTCGCGTTATAAAATTATGCTCAGCGATGAAGGTGAGTCGCTCAAGTTATTACGCATGGCTGGCGCGTCCAGCAAAGCTTATAACGGCCAAAGAGCTGCATCTTTATTGCAGAGCCAAAGCGCTGTTTAAACGCAGCAGAGAAAGCTTAGGCTACCGTGAGTTATGTAAAAGCTTACGCAAAGAAGGTTTTAAAATAACGCGTTATAAAACCAGAAAGTTAATGGCGAAACTCAATTTAGTGGTTAAACAACGAGTGGCCTATAAAGTAACAACTAAGCGTAAGCACTCTGATGCAGTTGCAGATAATTTGCTTAACCAGAACTTTAATCCGGTAGCACCCAATCAGATTTGGGCTGGCGACGTGACATACCTGAAAACTGGCGAAGGCTGGATGTACCTTGCTGTTGTGATGGATTTATATTCTCGTCGAATTGTTGGCTGGCATATTGATAAACGTATGACGACTGATTTAGTAATGAAAGCCATGGTTAAGGCTTATAACCTGAGAAAACCAGCCAAAGGCTTGGTATTTCATTCTGATAGAGAGTCCCAGTATACAAGTAAGCGATATCGCAACCTGTTAAAGCAGTTTGGTATGCGAGCAAGCATGGGTGAAGTGGGGGCTTGTTGGGATAACGCTGTTGTTGAAAGGTTCTTTGGTAGCTTGAAACATGATTGGTTGTTAAAAGTGGCTCAGCCAACTCGTGAACATATGAAAAGTGATGTTACTGAATATATGAAATATTACAATCTGGAAAGGCTGCACTCAGCTAATGACGAACAGTCACCAGTAGAGTATGAAAATTCTTTAAGAAAAGTGTCCGGCTGGAGTTGACCAGAACAGATCCTAACTAAATAGAAAGTTAGGATCTTACTTGGGAGAACTATCCTTTCTAGTGAATATCTAAAGCTTCAGTGAGAAAAGTCATTTGCATTGCAGTATTGTATGCTCTTCCTTCATCATTTATTGCCATAAAATGTCCACCCTCAGCTGCTTCGTAAAAATACACTTCATGACCTTGCTTTTGCATTTTAGCAGCCATCTTACGTGCATGCCCTGGGTGAACCCGATCATCTTTAGTCGAGGTCATAATAAACATTGGAGGATACTTTTTGTCTTTGTGTAAATTATGATAAGGAGAATACTTCAACAAGCTTTCTCTCTCTACTGGGTTTTCTGGACTTCCATATTCATCTACCCAACTCGCTCCAGCTAATAATTTATGAAAACGTTCCATATCCAACAGCGGTACCAATGAAATTGTCGCGCCAAATAAATCAGGTCGTTGAGTTGGAAGTACACCTGCAGTCAAACCACCATTTGAACCACCAATAAATGCTATTTTTCCTGCTCGTCCATACCCTTTTGCTATTAAATCTTCGGTAATTGTATAATAGTCATCATAAACTCTTTGCCTTTTTGTACGTTTAGCTGAGTCATGCCATTTCGGCCCATATTCACCTCCCCCTCTAACACTTGCAATAACAAAAATACCATTGTTATCAAGCCACATAGGTTGTAAAACACCTAGATAGGCCATAGATGCTGCAGGTGTGGTCGGTATTCCAAATCCACCATATCCGTACATAAGTACAGGTCTATCCCTCAATTTTAATCCAGAATCTTTCTTATAAGCGACAAAGTAAGGAACTTTTACTCCATCGCTAGCAGTCACAAAAACTCTTTTTACTGTAAAGTCTTTTTCACGTAGAACTTGAGAGGTCTCCCCTATTTTTTTTAGTTTATCATTAGAACCAAGCAAATATTCTTGTGGCTGTGTAATTAAATTTTCATACCTCAAAATTGCAAAATGACTTTCAGGTGAAGAAAATGAAGGAAGTGTTAATGTACCATTACTAGGAATACTTATTTCTGTTTTTGACCAATTAGAATTGCTTGAACCATCCTCTTGATAGCTCATTTTGAACAACTTTGAAACAACATCTTCAAGAACATTTAGATAAATGCTGTTGTTGAAGACCCCAACACCATCGTACTTATTCACCGCTTGATTGTCCTCTGGAACAAAAATTTCATCAACTAAATACTTTATTGATTCATCTTTTTTGATAGACATAGGTACTTCCAATTCTATAGCTACGAGAGTACCAGATTCATACTTTTTACCATTGCGTACCCATTCTTTTGGTAATGTTGCGATTATTTTTTTATTTAATGAATTAGCACTAAATGAGAAATCAACACCGAAAAATGAAGGTAATTCAATTCGACTTAAAGTCCCTTCTTTAGTCAACAATTGGAAAGATGCGTTCGAAAAATCATGCACAACAGACAGCAAAATAGTTTTATCATCAAACCCATGTAAACTAGTAAGACCTACTAATGTATCAACTTTCTTAGCCGAAAAAATTATTTCAGACTCTTCCAGTTTTTCACCTCTGTTCCATAGCCTTACAACTCTTGGGTAATGAGAATCTGTTCTTTCATTTTCATCAAAGGAAGTAACAACAACGAGCTTATCATTAGATAACCATTCAACAAATGTTCGTTTCAAATCCGTATTGAAATTTTTAGTTTTTATAAATTGCTTTTTAACCAAATCAAATTCTCGGTAAGTAATGGCGTCACTCCCCCCATCACTAAGACTCACAAGCAATCGCTTTCCATCTGGTGAAAAACGAAGGAAATGCATACTGAAATACCAGTTTTGACCTTCTTCGGCCGCAATCTTATCTAAGTTGACTAACTGTTCCCATTGCTCTTTGGAGGGTAATTGATTTACATTCTTACGAACTAGCACTCCTCGAGGGCTAGTTTCATTCTGCAACACTTTATAAATGAAATCATTATGCATCTTATAATCTAAAAAATTTGGAAGCCTTTCACCATTTTTCTGTAGTTCATAACTTCTTGCTAAAATATCTTTAAACTTACCTTGACTGGATAGACTGCTCTTTGTAATAGCATTTTGCCGACCAACCCAACTCTTTGATTTAATTGAACTTATCTCTTCCAACCAAATAAATTCATCTTTCGGCTTAATATCTTGCGCCGATACCTGGTTTATTAAAAGTATGCTTAACATCACAAAGTTAGTGAAGAAAGCTGTTATTTTCGTTGTTTTATTCATATACATTTACTCTCATTCTTAATACTTCCCATGTGGAAGGTTAAAACTGCATACTTAGTTCTAGGCCAATTGTTCTCGGCTGTGAACGTACAGCAACATCAGGACTTCTAGGTCCTATCGCGCCATCTTCATCCGTCAAGTTATTCACAAAGACATATACACCGTATCGATAATTATCTAACCCTACTCGCATGTTCATGAGAGTGATATCATCACCTGCTTGATAAGTTGCATAACTAGTATCTTCACGTTCTGAGAAATACTGCCCTGATATATAACCAAACCAGTCATAGTCTTGAAATGCATGCTGTCGATATGTAAACGATAAATTTGCGCTGACATCAGAAATGTTGGTGGGTTTATCACCTTTGTTGATTGATGATCCTGGAACATCCTCACTGTATTTTGGATCCATCAAAGAAAGTCCCCCATTCATTGTGAGGTTCTTACTCAATCTTGCACTTAATGCTAATTCGAGGCCCGCAATAGTGATCCCCTCAGATTGATAGATACCATTTAGTGCCCCAGAGATAATCTCAAAGCGAACCGGCACGTCTTCCCAATCACTATAATATGCCGCAGCCTCTAGCACTAAACTACCGTCAAGTAATGTTGACTTACTTCCTAATTCATAAGTTGTGATGGTGTCTGAATCTATAGACTCTGGTAAATCGATACCCAATTCATTTGCTAAACTAACAGAAGATGCAGGCTGAGCTTGCCCTCCTCGAAAGCCCTGAGCTCCACTCGCATATACCAACCAATTGTCATTTGGTTCATAGCTAATGATTAAACGAGGTGAAACTTGACTAAATTCATCTTCATAAGAAGTTTCAAAAGGACCTGATATATCAATGCCGCTCTCTGAAACTTTTAAATCTTCTTCAAAGTAACGGGCTCCTAATGCAACGCGCCAATCCTTATTCAGGTGATACTCTACTTCACCAAAAATAGCCTGAGCTTCAGAGCGGCTCGGACTAATTGAATCAGTAAAGTTCTCAATAAATATAGTATCTTCTCTTTTACCATCTCGGTAGTAATAGCCAAAAGTCCAGTCTAGATCTCCATCGGTATTATTTGTAAATAGTAACTCATGAGTTTCGACTTTAATTTCGATCCCTGCATCAAGTAGCCCCAAACCTGGAATGTCAGTAACTACATCATAGTAGAGTTCATTTTTTCCATAAGCATAACTAAAATTCACTGAATCAAACTCGTAATCAAAGCTAGCAGAGAATTGCTCATATCCTTGCTCTGATACTGAATCGGCAAGCTGGATAGTGCTATCATCTAAAGCCCTATTACTGCCTCCAACATCTTGGTCACTTTTCCAATATGCAAATTCAATATTCATCCTTTCAGTTGGTGTGATCTTTAACTGTGTACGATATGTTGATGTATCGATTTGATTGTAATTTTTCTCACCATCTACAATATCAATCCACCCACCTTGCTTTTCTTCGATAGCAACAACTCGAAGCGCAGCAACATCTTGCATCAAAGGAATATTAACCATTCCTCGAAAACTATTATTGTCCTCACCTCCGCTTGTAGATGAGTACTGCCCATCTATGCGCCCATAAAACTCCACAGGATCTGGGTCATTTGTTAAAATTCGAACAGTTCCCCCCATTGCACCTTCACCAAATAGCGTACCTTGAGGACCACGAAGAACTTCTACACGTTCTAAGTCAAATGATTGCACATTAGGATTCCATGGCACTGTAATCCCTGTAAAAGGAACATTGTTTAGATAGTAGCCATTCGCATTGCCACCAAGAGAAGTCGAGATCCCCCTGACAGCAAGCTGTTGAAAAGAGCCTGAATCTACTAGAGATACGCCTGGTGCCTTTTCTAGAAAATCTCCAATCTTTCTTGCGCCCATGTCATTTAAAGCAGCGTCACTAAATGCAGTTACAGCAACAGGAGTCTCAACTAAAGCTTCAGACCGCTTTCTAGCAGTGATAACTACTCTTTCAATTTGCGACTCGTCTTCTTTTGCTTCTATATCAGTGCTTTCTTGTTGGGCCTGAGTCGCAAATATCGTGAAGGTTGAAAAAATTGATAGTGCAATTGATGCTTTAATAAAATTAGGCTTAGATCGGTGCTTCCGACTTGATTTTATCATTTTTCATTTTCCTGAAGTTTCTATTTTTATTATAAATACCCTATTACTTGGTATTTCGTATCAGAGAAATTCAATTAGTAGAAATTGTCTCTCTGAATAGAAGACTTATGGGAAAGCAAAAACTGCCATAGTTAATTAACTTTTTACTTACTAAAGGTTAAAAAAGGTGTGGAGAAAAAAACTAACGGTGAAAAGTATTTGATATTCATAAAATCATCAAAAGGTAAATTTCATTTCTATACCAACAGTTCTCGGCTGAGGACGTATTCCAATATCTGGGCTTCTTGGCCCTATCGCGCCATCCTCATCGGTCAAGTTATTCACAAAGACATATACACCGTATCGATAATTATCTAACCCTACTCGCATGTTCATGAGAGTAATATCATCACCTGCTTGATAAGTTGCATAGCTAGTATCTTCACGTTCTGAGAAATACTGCCCTGATATATAACCAAACCAGTCATAGTCTTGAAATGCATGCTGTCGATATGTAAACGATAAATTTGCGCTGACATCAGAAATGTTGGTGGGTTTATCACCTTTGTTGATTGATGATCCTGGAACATCCTCACTGTATTTTGGATCCATCAAAGAAAGTCCCCCATTCATTGTGAGGTTCTTACTCAATCTTGCACTTAATGCTAATTCGAGGCCCGCAATAGTGATCCCCTCAGATTGATAGATACCATTTAGTGCCCCAGAGATAATCTCAAAGCGAACCGGCACGTCTTCCCAATCACTATAATATGCCGCAGCCTCTAGCACTAAACTACCGTCAAGTAATGTTGACTTACTTCCTAATTCATAAGTTGTGATGGTGTCTGAATCTATAGACTCTGGTAAATCTATACCCAATTCATTTGCTAAACTAATAGAAGATGTAGGCTGAGCTTGCCCTCCTCGAAAGCCCTGCGCTCCACTCGCATATACCAACCAATTGTCATTTGGTTCATAGCTAATAATTAAACGAGGTGAAACTTGACTAAATTCATCTTCATAAGAAGTTTCAAAAGGACCTGATATATCAATACCGCTCTCTGAAACTTTTAAATCTTCTTCAAAATAACGGGCTCCTAATGCAAGACGCCAGTCCTTATTCAGATGATACTCAACTTCACCAAAAATAGCCTGAGCTTCAGAGCGACTTGGGCTTACAGTATCAGTATAACTTTCAATGAATGTTTCATCTTCTCTTTTACCATCTCGGTAGTAATAGCCAAAAGTCCAATCTAGATCTCCATCAGTATTATTTGTAAATAGTAACTCATGAGTTTCGACTTTAATTTCGATCCCTGCATCAAGTAGCCCCAAACCTGGAATGTCAGTAACTACATCATAGTAGAGTTCATTTTTTCCATAAGCATAACTGAAGTTTACTGAATCAAACTCGTAGTCAAAGCTAGCAGAGAATTGCTCATATCCTTGCTCTGATACTGAATCTGCAAGCTGGATAGTGCTATCATCTAGAGCCCTATTACTCCCAAAGCCAACTCTTGCATTACTCCAATATGAAGCTTTCATATTCATTTTTTCTGAAGGACTTATTATAAAGTGTACACGATGAGTCGATGAATTTATTCTATTGTAATTATTATCGCCTTCAATAATATCAATCCACCCACCTTGCTTTTCTTCAATAGCAACAACTCGAAGTGCCGCAAGATCTTGCACCAAAGGAATATTAATCATTCCTCGAAAACTTTTACTGTTTTCTCCTTCACTAATCGATGAGTACTGACTATCTATACGCCCATAAAACTCCACAGGATCTGCATCATTTGTTAAAATTCGAACAGTTCCCCCCATTGCACCATCTCCAAATAGCGTACCTTGAGGGCCTCGAAGAACTTCAACTCGTTTAATATCAAAAGTTTGTACATATGGATTCCATGGCACTGTTATTCCAGTGAAAGGAACATTATTTAGGTAATATCCATTTGCATTACCTCCCAATGAAGTAGAAACTCCCCTTACAGAAAGCTGAAGAAGCGAGCCTGAATCAAGTAAAGCAACTCCAGGGGTTAGTTCCAGAAAATCACTAAACTTTCTAGCTCCGATTTCATCTAACTGAGCCGAACCGAACACTTTCAAAGCAATCGGAATTTCACTCAAAGTCTCCGATTTTTTCCTTGCAGTAACAATTATCCGCTCTACAGAAGTATCTTTGGAAGCACTAACTGCATTTCCTAAAGTTGGACTTTTAACTTTTTTTAAGTCTGAACTATTTGTAGAATGAAGATCGCGCTTTTTATCATTAACTGAAACAATTAATAATCCACTGCTCCCTACACTTACAGTTATTGGTGAACCTTCAATCAATTTCAATAGAGCATCTTCAGCAGAGTAAAATCCTAAGAGGGAATTTAGGGTATAAGATTCAAGCTCAGCTCGGGGAATGATTACTTGACGACCAGATTGAATAGCATAGTGCCTAAGAGAAAGATTCGCAGACAATTGAGGGATATCAAATTTCAAAAGCTCTTTAGCAAAAGTTACTTCAACAAAACTCACATATGAAATGAATGCTAAAACAATATACCGAATTTGGAATATGAGTTTAAAAATATATTTCACTATGAAAGGTCCAAATTAAGTTAGACGCCTTTTTCTATTTTCTTCTTTAACAGCACTACACTATCACTTTCTTTCACGAGTTCAATGTTAAAGTTTAGTCTTAAAGACGCCAACATCCCTTCAATATCATGTACGTTAAAAATACCATCAACTTTTATGCTAGATAATTCCATGTCGACTATTCGGACTTTTAATTTAGAGTATCGGGAAAACTCATTAACAACTTTGATTAAAGGCTCTCCTTCGAATAGAATCATTCCCTTTTTCCACAATAATTTTGTGGTAAGCTTTTCATGTGAAATGGAGCTAACTTTAGAAACTTCTGAGCTATAAATAACCATTTGTCCAGCTGTTACTTTTGTACCACTTTGGAACGTGTCCTTATCCAAAGAAGCTTTAAGATTGTTAGTATCAAATTTATTGTCACTTGTTTTAACAGCTACAGTACCTTCCTCAACAATGACTTCAACACCTTCAGATCTTTTATAAACACCGAAAGCAGTGCCTACTGCACGAACTTCTCCCAAGTCGGTTGAAACTGTAAAAGGCCTTGATGAATCTTTAGCTACATTAAAAAATGCTTGTCCTTCTTCTAAAAAAACATTCCTTTGAGACTTTGAAAATTGTACTGATATTCGAGTATTGGTGTTTAGAGTAACTACAGACCCATCATTAAGTGAAAACTCTGAATTTTCACCAATTTTTGTACTATATACTTGGGTGACAAAAGAGTCTTGAGGATAAAGTCTATATAAGAATGAAAAGCATACGAGAAAAAATGAAACAACAATAGGTATAGCCCATTTAGACTCTACTGGTTTTTTTCTTTTTAAACTCTGGGCTTTTAAAGGTACTAATTTCTCTAGATTTTTTAAAATATCAGAATGACCATAAACAAAAGCAGTTTCAACTAACATTTTTTTATTAGCTTCTGATTCTTTTAACCAAGAATTTAATTCCGCAACTTCTTTTTTTGTGAGGTCACTTTCTTCCATCTTGACCACCCAACCAGCTGCAATCTCATCTACAGAAGGTTGAGTTTTATCTACTTTATTGTCCACTAGAGCTCTCCAAATAACCATTTTCTCTCATGAAGACTGTTAACTTAGCCAAAGCCTTTGCTAAGTGCTTATTTGTAGTGTTGATACTAATACCTAGCCTGTCTGAAATTTCACTGTGGCTTAAACCATAAACTTTTTTTAAAACAAATACCTGCCTGCACTGCATTGGTAGTTCACGAGTCGCAGCACAAAATAAATTAAATTTCTCTTCTCGTTCTAGTGTTGATAAGACTGAATCATGACTTTTCAAAACATCGTTTAACTGCAAGTCATCAATATAATCGGTAAGAACTGTGTTGCTGGAGCTTAAATAGCTTAAAGAGATATTTCTAGCCGTTCTAAATAAATAATTTTCAGGCTTTTCAATATGCTCTCGAAGCCAAACAACATAACTTTTTAAAAACGTTTCTTGTAAAACATCTTCTATATCAGAAGGGCGGTTTAAATAGCGAGAAACCAATTTAGACAGTTTTGGCCTGCAACTTAAGAAAATGCCCTCAAAAGTCATTTTGGTGGAGAGTAGTTTTTTCATCGACTAACCAAAGCTATTTGAAGTTTTAAATAGTAATTACTACCTACATACTATGCTGTTGGAGCTTACTACCACTTAGACATTGTGTCAATTTGGTTATAGATACGTTAACATAGATTAAGCTAACTTATGCTAATAGATTCATTTTTTATTTTTACAAAACGAAAAAACGATTACATTTATTTAAAAAGAAAAAATAAATTCAAATCGTACTGAAAATAATTCAGAAAATATAAAAGAATTCCTTCAGATTAAACAAATTAAAATAAGTAAACTTGAGTGAATTACCCTCTGATAAGATGGAGATTTAATCTATCACACCTTAAATTCGCTTTGACCTTTCTTAAAATCTAACCAAAAAAGATTGATATAGCTAAGGTAACAAACTTTTGCAAAAGCTAAAAGTGAGTAACCACAAAGAATTATTTATTTTCTGTTTCAATTTTTGTCACTGTCCCTCCACCATTTAGCTCTTGTCACTTTACATTCATCATTTTTGAAATATCTATCTTAAATCTACTTTTAATATCGTTAACTAAAGCTACTGTCGTACTTTCTAATTCATCTAAAAGCTCTGAACTTATGTATTTTAAAACATACCTTCTTTTTGCTCTTGAGCAACTACCGCCATTACTTATCAGTATCGAAATTATTTTATCTATAATAACATTCGGAATATCTGCATTCTCATTCAAGAGTTTCTTTGCTGAATCAAACGTTATTAACAAACATATTTCTTCAATTAACTCTGTTGAAATCGCACTTTCCATCATCTCATATACAAAGCAAACATGTTCAGTAAAATCAGGATAGCGATACATATAATCTATATCATTATTAATTATAACTTTGTTATCGTTATCACCATCTAGCTCCCAATCTAACATTGCCATTAATGGCTTTGAAATAGAGTCTAAAGTTTTGTCATACTTTTGTTGGTTTTTAAGAATTGAGGCTGATATTGGTATAATAAAGTTATGTTCAGGTTCTCTTTGTTTCATAACATCATGAATTAGGTACCTATGTATTCTTCCGTTTCCGTCATCCATCGGATGGATATATACTTCTCCGAAAGAAATTACGGTGGCATGAATTAAGGGAGGAATATTATTATCTATCATTAGGTTGTCATGTGTATCTAATAACCCCTTCATCATGCTATCTACATGTTTAGCCTTCGGACCAATATAATGAACATCTTCATCAGTAAAGTTGTAATGCTTTATTACTGAACCTACATAAATTTCACTTTTTCTATAGTCGGTAGCCTTAAATTTATCTTCAACAATCTGGTTCTGTAGATCTATTAGCTTCTCTTTAGTTAACTGAAAATAACCGGCATTTTTTATTGCTTTTAAAAAGCGCTGCATTTTTTGGCGACTAGGAGACTCTTTTTCTATTTCTGTAGATGATTTGGTTTCTTTAGAATATAAATAATTAATAGATCTTCCGATAATATCTGCTGACAGAGCATCACCCACATGCTGCATTTTAGCCCAAGCTGTTTCATAAACATCAGTTTTTTCTAACTCTAATATTTTGGAAGTTTTTCTTACGGTAGGACAAAACGCTCTAGTTCCAATAGCATTATTAATTACGCGTGTTCTTTTATCTCTAGTCCCGCTGATTAAAGTGTAATAAAACTCTTCTTCAAAAAGATTTATGTAGTTTCCAGACTTTAGATCTGGTAAATCCAATTTATTTTCAGTTAACCATTCAAATAAAAACCATAAAACTCGATTATACTTTGAGTTAGGTTTATCTCTGATAAAAGCTGAAAGCTCTGTTGTATCTACATTTTTAAATATGGCCGCAAAGAAGTGTAATCGAATGCCTTGATATTTTATAGCCTCAATCATTTGTTCATAAGGACAGTCTTTATAACTTCTTGTTTTAGGAATTATCTTTCTACAGGAAGCTCCGTAATTAGTTACGGTTTCTGTTTCTGCATTTTCATCATAGTATACTTCAACACCTAATTTAGGTAGGATCAATTTATAGTGTTTATCTAAATAGCTATAGCCAACTGGTTTCATAAAAATCTGTACTTTTCTAAATTGGTGTTGTAATTTGTATATAGAGTAATAAGTTGCTTGTCGAGAAACAACTTAAATTTGCTGCTGAATCATTCGAAGATCCAAAGAGCAATAAAAATCACCATAAAACACTTACAAAAACCATAAAACACTTACAAAAACCATAAAACACTTACAAGCACCATAAAGCACTTACAAATACCATAAAGCACTTACAAATACCATAAAGCACTTACAAATACCATAAAGCACTTACAAACACCATAAAGTACTTACAAACAACACAAAACACTAAAAAATACCATGTAAGTCTCTTAATACTATTCAAAGAATGTAATTCTCCTCAATAAATATCACTTTTCTCCAAGTCAAGGTGGGCTAAAAACTATGAGCGTGATTTTAATGTATGTTAAGATTAAGCTGGTTTATGGGCAGATTTTTGGTCGCGTTTCGCGATCTGTGAAAAAATTGTTCGAAAGAACTGCCTATTAGTAGATTTCCATCATAATGATGGCTACCTGATAAAAGTGCCTAGGAGTGCCCATAAACCACAATTGAAAAGGAGGTAGAGTAGGCGCATATGAGCAAGCTCAAGAACTTAAAAGGAGCACTTACTAAGCCACAATTGGCCGCTGTTTTGGGTGTAAGCCCCATTTTTCTCACTAAATGTTTATATATTATTAAACCAGAAAATCAGTATCATCAATTTGAAATAGATAAAAAATCAGGGGGTAAGAGAAAGATAGCAGCTCCGGGTAAAGAGCTCAAAAGTTTACAATTAAAACTATCTGAGTTGTTGATGGACTGTATTGATGAAATAAATGCAGCTAAATACCCGCACTCACAATTAGTATCACCCAAAAAAAATAACTCTCAAAAAAATGATTCCTCAGCTGAAGTTTTAAAAGTTAAAATTTCAAATGCAGCTATAAAACAACCTTCTTTGTCACATGGTTTTACGAGGCAACGTTCCATATTGACAAATGCAGTGATGCACTTAGGTCAAAAGAATGTATTAAATATCGATCTTGAAAACTTTTTCGATTCGTTCAACTTTGGTCGTATAAGAGGTTTTTTCATAAAAAATAAAAACTTTGAGCTATCACCTACTATTGCAACAGTAATTGCTCAAATAGCTTGTTACGAAAATACACTGCCTCAAGGAAGCCCATCCTCTCCCGTAATTACCAATTTGATAACGCATCATTTAGATATTCGCTTGGCTTCATTAGCTAAAAAATACAAATGCACCTATACACGTTATGCAGATGATATAACTTTTTCAACGCGGTTATCTGTTTTTCCACCAGAAATCATGTGTGATTCGAGTAAAGGGTATGTTGCAGGGAAAAGGCTTAAAAGAGCAATTGAACATGCAGGCTTCAGTATTAATGAAAGAAAAACTCGTATTCAATATAAAAACTCTAGGCAAGATGTGACAGGTTTAATTGTAAACAAAAAGCCAAATATAAAAAAAGAATATTGGCGTAAAGCAAGAGCCAAATGTAACTCATTATTTAATACAGGACACTTCACTACAGAGAAAAATGAAGAGTTAGTTGAAGGGAATATAAATGAGCTAGAAGGACAACTTAATTTCATAGATCAAGTAGATCATTACAATAGAATGAGACAAAAACCTCCATTAACTCCAGAATACTCTCTTAAGAACTATGGTAAGCGTACAAATGGCTTACTATCAGGAAGAGAAGTGGTTTTTAGTAAATTTCTGTTCTATAGACTGTTTTACGCAAATGAAAAGCCAACTATATTGTGTGAAGGTAAAACCGATAATATCTACTTGAAATCTGCAATTAATCAGTTACATAGTAAATACAAGCAACTGGTCTATAAAAGTGAAAGTAGATATGAGTTACTAATAAGGTTTGTAGAATATTCTAAAAGAACAAGGTTTCTACTAGAGCTTTATGGAGGGGCTGACTATTTAAGAGGGTTTATCGATACATATGCTGTAAAAAGTAAAATATATAGGGCAGAAAAACCCCAAAATCCAGTTATTATTTTTATAGATAATGATGATGGCCCTAAACAAATAGAAATCTTATTGCAGTCTAAAAGCTTTAATCAAAAGACAACTTTGAGTCCTAGTACCTTAGATCCTAAAAAAGACGTTAGGAAAGCTGATTTTATACATGTTATCAATAATCTATATGTTATTTTCACTCCGCGAGGAGCTAATGATGAGGAAACTGATATTGAATATTTCTTTGGAGACGATGCTAGGCTAAAGAAACATACAAATGGATTATTTTTTAATTCTGTAAGTAAACGGGATCCTTCAAAAGATCTCAGTAAAGAAGCGTTTGCGAATCATATAATTAAATCCCAAAAAAAGTACATCAATTTTGATGGACTTATTCCTTTACTAGATCGTATAGTAAAGGCTATAAACCACTACAAATCAATACGATAGATAATTAATGCATCCATTGATATATATTTACTTTTATAACTCCAAGTATGAAAGTTAAGGTGTTTTTCATTTAGCTCGCAAATTCTATACTGGGGTGAATTGATACTTTCATCAGCGCAGGTATCAAGGAATAGCTGATTACCAAATAAAGTAGGAAGGACAGCGCTAGCATACCCTAAAAAATAAGTTTTAATCTTTTACTATTAAGTGCTAAGTTACTTCTTATAACTTTTCTTCCCAGAGTGCTTTATGTAGATGCACCTAATCTAAGCTAAAAGTTGCTCCTATTACCATACGCTTACCTAAGTTTTCATCTGAAATTTTTTGCTGATACAAAAGAAGAGCCAGACTTTAGTGTAACAATATTTGAAAACAAGCTTGTTAATATTTCTACATTTTTGTCACCATAAATAGACTGAATTTGACTATTATTTTGAGTACTGGCGATATTTATTTCACTTTTTGAACGGCCTAGTGATAGCCACTTTTCGAATGCTTTTGTTTTTGGTAAATCAGCTATTTCATCTAAAATAGATCAGAACTTATTTTTATCAGACTGTGCAATTACTTCTCTTACTATAAGCATAAGAACTGTTGTACATAGTTTTGATGATATAGATAAATATTTAGGGTTGTTCAGAATTTTATTAGGGATGAGAAGTCATACTTTCCTTGTGCCCAGTTAGCTATCCTAAATCCAAATATAGAATCAATCTAAAAAGTAATTACCAGATAAAGAGAGTTGTCGTTAGTCCAACTTGGTCACATTCAGGTCACCATTTTCTTAAAGTTAGTGATTACCACCAACAAAAGAAAGGGAGCAAATGGCGCTCTCGGCAGGGATCGAACCTGCAACTTAGCCTCCGGAGGGCCACGTGATATCCATTTCACCACGAGAGCACATTTGTCGTCGCCAGTACTGACTCGCGATATCAGCATGACAACCCGGCAATGATAATGGCATCTGTCATTAAATGCTAGCGCCGAGCTCTCTATATGCACATAAATTCAGCAATTTGCATTAAAACACTTCACTTTCGGGCAGAACCAAGGTATTAACGTATACTTAGTAAAATTAATAACAAGGTGGCATTCATTGCCGCATAAGGGGAATTTGATCATGAGTTTAATGTCTACAGAGCAAGTGGCGGAATTTTTAGGTGTCAAAGTTGAACGTGTAAAACGCCTTGCTCGCGAACATTTACTGATCTCTAAATCACAAGATGACAAAGGTGAGCCTTTGTTTGATCCAGAAGATGTAAAAAAATATAAAGAGCTTGCCGAGCGAATTGGCGGTCTTTAGTTTTTAACTTTTAATATGAAGTGGTTAAGCTGTGTAAGCAGTGGCGCCACTTTGTCCATAGCACCACGTTGTTCATACCAGCAAATACATAAAAGTAAAAACAGTGCATGAAACGCTGCGAGCTTTTCAACTGATAAGTTAAACTCGTGATGGTCGCACACAAGCGCATGGTAACTTTTAAGTAATGCTAGTTGCTGCTCGTCATTCAGTGCAAAACTCACCACCAGCGCCGCTAAGTCAAAATAAACATCGTTACTTTTGGCATATTCAAAGTCGATCAAAAACATACCTGATTCATTCACAATGATATTTTCTTTTACTAAATCATTATGGCAAAAGCCCATATCTTTTGGTGCTGAAGCAATATAAGCCAGTGATTGCTTAATTAGCTCTGCGTGTTGCTGGTAACGGGGTGTTTGCTGGTAATAGTTAATTTCGTAGGCAATATCCATAGGCTCAGTTAGCACAGGATAACGATGTAAATTCACTAAATCAGGCAATAAGCTACTACAGAACTCCCCGCTTGCAATGCTACCTGCCACGTATTCAAAAATAGCGGTATCGGTTGCTTGCTCTAACCAAAGCGGTGCTGGACAGCAGCTTTGCTTTGCAAAGTGCGTTTGCGCAGCAAGGCCAATTGCAGGCCAGTGGTCGCGATAATGCTTAACCAAGAAATCTTTATTTGAGGTTTTTACTAAGTAGTTGTCATTGCTTAATCCCTCAACCAGCGGGCTGATTGAGGTAATAATTAAATGGGGGTCAAAACGCGCAAACAACGCGTGAATTTGTTGCTCAGTTTTCATCTATAGCTGTGCAAGCGGCTTAGCCTGATGCTGCTCGTATTCTTCGTACCAAGTTTTAAAGCCCCACGCTGCCATAATGGTGTAAAACACAAAAAGAACTAAGGTTGGGTAATAACCTTTTTCAAAGTACAAATACATCGAAGCTGCATCAATCACAATCCAGTATAACCAGTTTTCCAGTACCTTCTTAGCAACAAGGTAGGTTGTCACCACAGCAAAACAGGTGGTAAAACTGTCTAAATAAGCAAAATCAGCATGGGTGTAATTGGTCATCACAAAACCAATAACAACTGAAGCTAATGAAGTAGCAAGCAAAATCACTGCATGGCGCTTCAACGACCAAGAAATTATTGGCAGATGATCTTTATTGTTCATGCCCCGGCGCCAAACTACCCAACCATATACCGCCATATACATGTAGTAAAAATTAAGTAGCGACTCCATCAACAGTGCGCCATTCCAGTACATCACGGTATAAATAAAGGTGCTCAAAAACGCGGCAGGCCAACACCATAGGCTTTCTTTAATCGCTAACAGTAAATACGCCATCGACAATGCAACGGCAATGTATTCCCAATGCGACATGGCAGTAAAGCCTGAGAAGGTTTCGCTCAAAAATTCCATAACACGCGCTACTTTAGAGATTAGTCTTCGCTAGGCGACAAGTCACCATGTAAGAACTTACAAACAAAAATAGCTTTACCAAACTCTTCATATGAACGTTTGATTTCAGTATTAAGTACAGACATCACTAAATCATAATCACCGAAAATCTGTGTCGATAAGGTATTGGTGATCACTTTTAGACCTTCATAACTATTTACACGGTCAATAAAACCTTTAATAAACGGAATATAATCTTGGTGAAGTGGATACTTGCTGATCTCTACTGAAAGTTTCATATGCGTTACCGAGTATTTTCAAAGTATTGCATTGTAACTCGCTTATACTAACAAGTCATGGCTCTGGCTATTTTTTAGTGTAAAATCAGCCCCGATAAACATTGAGGACTCATTATGGCACGCCGCATCACTTATAAATTTAAAAACCAACCGCGCGAAATCAATTTTGCTAAAGATAAATACCGCGATATGTATCATGCGATAGCTGCGGCTGAAGGCATTGATTTAACGAATTATTTAAAGATGAAACAGCAAGTCGAAATGACTTCAAAAGGTTCTGCAGCAGTGCGTAATTTTCGTGATCAAGAATTCGCACGAATGGGCTTTAGCGACGTGTATTTTATTAAAGAATAGTTATTCTTGATACTCGTAGCTTACTCGCGGGGTGATATTACACAGTAACTCGTAAGGAATGGTGGTCGCACACTGGGCAATCTCTTCAACAGGAAGCTCAGGCCCCCACATGATCACCTCATCTCCTACTTTGATATTGTCGTGGTTATCACCAATATCGACCGTGATCATATCCATCGCCACACTGCCGACAATACCATAGCGCTGCGACTTAATAATAACCGGTGTGCCCTGCTCGGCATGACGCGGATAACCATCACCATAGCCCATCGCAACTACGGCAAGCTTAGTGGCTTTATCACTACACCAACGGCCACCATAGCCAACACATTGATTAGCCTCAACATCACGAATCGCAATAACGCGTGTCGTTAAACGCATAACAGGTTCAAGCCCGTGCTGTTGACCAACACCATTAAGCATTGGCGATACGCCATAGAGCATCAACCCCGGGCGTACCCACTCGCCATGACCTTTTGGCCAAGCAATAATGCCAGCTGAGTTTGCAAGGCAATACTGCTCGCTTTTGCCATCAGCTAATGAATCAAACAAAGCAATTTGCTGAGCGGTCTTTTCATCATTGATGTCATCGGCACACGAAAAATGCGTCATTAATTTAATGTCATCACGGGCATTAGGACTTGCTTTTAAGCGACTGTAAAAAGACTCAAATTGCGATGGTGCAATCCCTAAGCGATGCATGCCGGTGTTAATTTTTAACCAACATGCAATCGGTGCATCAAGCATTGCATTTTCAAGGCTGGTGAGCTGATTCTCATCATGAATGATGGTTTGAAAGTTATTCGCCAGCAAAATTGGCAGATCGTCTTGATGAAAAAAACCTTCAAGCAATACAATCGGTTTTGTCAGTCCACCGGCACGTAGCGCTAACGCTTCGTCAATTCGTGCTACCGCAAAAGCGTCGGCATCATTTAAGTATTGGGCAATTTTTACTAAGCCATGACCATAGGCGTTGGCTTTTAGCACCGCCATTACTTTGCAACCAGGCGCAAAGCGCTTCACTTGCGCTAAATTATGGGCAAGTGCTTGAAGGTTGATTTCGGCAATGGCTAAGCGCATTAGTATTCGTCATCCATAGCTGGACCCGCGTAGTTATCAAAACGCGAGAATTGACCTTGGAACGTTAAACGTACTTTACCGATTGGGCCGTTACGCTGCTTACCAATGATGATTTCGGCCACGCCTTTTTCAGCACTGTCTTCGTTATACACTTCATCACGGTAAATAAACATGATTAAGTCGGCATCCTGCTCGATCGAGCCTGATTCACGTAAGTCGGAGTTGATTGGGCGTTTATCGGCACGTTGCTCTAGAGTACGGTTTAGCTGTGATAATGCAATAACCGGACATTGCAGTTCTTTTGCCAGTGCTTTTAATGAACGAGATATTTCAGCAATCTCTAAGGTACGGTTATCAGATAAGCTTGGTACACGCATTAACTGTAAATAGTCGACCATGATCATACTAATACCGCCATGGTCGCGGGCAATACGACGTGCACGCGAGCGTACATCTGTGGGTGTTAGGCCCGATGCATCATCAACATACATCTTACCTTTTTCCATCAACAAGCCCATGGTTGACGACAGGCGCGCCCAGTCATCATCATCAAGCTGACCAGTACGCACCTTAGTTTGGTTAATGCGACCTAGCGATGCCAGCATCCTCATCATGATTTGCTCTGAAGGCATCTCTAGTGAGTAAATAAGCACAGGCTTATCTTGTGTCATAGCTGCGTGTTCGGCTAAGTTCATCGCGAAGGTGGTTTTACCCATCGATGGACGTGCCGCCACGATGATAAGGTCAGAAGGCTGCATACCTGCCGTCATTTTATCAAGGTCGGTATAACCTGTACTTACACCGGTTACACCATCTTGCGGCGACTGATAAAGCTCTTCAATCTTATCGACGGTTTTTTCTAAGATGCTATGTAAGCTTTGCGGCCCTTCAGTACTTTTTGTGCGTTGCTCTGCAATTTTAAATACTTTACTTTCGGCAAAGTCGAGCAAATCATGGCTGGTACGCCCTTCAGGGCTAAAGCCAGCTTCGGCAATTTCGTTCGCAACACCAATCATTTCACGGATAACAGCACGTTCACGAACAATATTCGCGTAAGCATCAATGTTCGCTGCACTTGGCGTGTTTTTGGCAATTTCGGCAAGGTAGGCAAAACCACCGACACTACTTAACTGATTATTTTTTTCTAAGCTTTCAGAAATAGTGATCAAATCGATAGGATCGCCACTTTCAGCAAGGCTCACCATTGCTTCAAAAATTAGCTTGTGGGTGCGGGTATAAAAATCCTGTGCAACCACTAACTCAGCAACACGGTCAAACGCTTGATTATCAAGCATTAAACCACCTAAAACAGATTGCTCAGCTTCAATTGAATGGGGAGGAACTTTTAACGTGTCGACTTGCTTATCAGGTTTGGCCATAACTTCACAAAACTTAAATTGAATGGCTCTATTCTATCGACTTGCTAAGGCTGTGCAAATAGTAAAGCGGGAAAACTTCCCGCTTTATTGTAATTGAGTGAACTGTAATCGTTATTTCTGTTTACGAAGTTCAATGCGTCCGCTAATCGTATCCATTTCGATATCAGCATCGCCACCGTTAATACTAAATTCTAAGTCGCTAGATGGGCCGTATTTAGCCTTCGTTGCTCTGTCATCACTCAGCTCATTAACGATTTTACCGTTTGCATGAGCTTCAATTTCAAACTTTGCCGATACATCTGCAGGGAAGTAAAACTCGGCGTCACCACTGACTGATTCAAAACGAATATTGGCATCTGCTAGCAGCTTGTTGATGTGAACTTCCGCTTCACCGTTTACCGTGTTTATGCGTAGCTTTTTAATTGCATCAAAGGCAAAGTCAATATCACCATTTACGTTCTCAAGGCGAACATCTTGCGCTTTTGTTTTTGATTTTATATCACCATTAACTGCAGTAAAGCGTAAGGAACCCTGTGAGTTTTTATCGTTGATTTCACCATTGACTGTTTCAAAGCGAATATCACCGTTAAGATCATGGGCATTTACATCGCCATTGACTGTTTCAAAGCTCATGTTGCCGCTAATTTTTTGCACTGTAATGTCGCCGTTTACGGTATCGATTTCAGCGCCTGCTTCAAGCTCTTTAGCACTGACGGTTACATTCACACCGGCAAACTCAAGCTCACTGCTTTTTGGCATGTAAATGGTTAATCGAGAACCGTCACCGCTATTCCAGCCACCTAAATTACGCGGCATTTTGACGATAAATTCAACACGGCTGCCTTCCACATCTAAACGATAACCTTCGGCTTTATCATCAAGCTCACCTTCGATTTTAAGTTGAGGCTTATCCCAGCCTTCAATGCGTACATCACCCCGTTGATTTTCAATAAAAATACGTTTATTTACAGGCACATCAATTTGTTCGTTAATGGTTTGTCCTGCCATTGCCATCAGTGGCAATAATCCTAATGTTAAAGCTAGTAATTTCATAATTGTCACTCCTAAATCGTTTGCCACTTCGGTGCATGCACCTTGTTAATTAAGTCCAGTTGCTGCTGATAAACCTGCGAGAGCATTTGTAATAAAGCTGGATTTTCAGGTTCATTCTCAAGTGCTTGCTTGATGGCGCTTTCTGCTTCTTCTAACTCTTTAAGCTGTTGCTGCCAATTATCGGTTAATGCAGGTTGATTTTGATACTGCACCAATAAACCTTGCTTTTGCTTAGTGAAATAATCACTCATTGCCATCATGCTATTTGATTCACCTTGACCGACAAAAAGCTGTACGGTCAACAGTGCAGCAATACAACAAGCAGCCACAGCCGCGAGCTTATTCCAGCCATGAGTTGGTTTCTCAATTTGCTGCGTTTGCGGCTCTGCAATTGCTCGCTCAATACCCGGCCAGAGATCTTTATCTGGGCTAATATCTTGCTTCTGGTTAAGCGAGTCATTTAAAAATTGTTCAAATTCTTGCTTACTCATTTTCATACCACTCTTTTAATAACTGCCTTGCACGGTGAAATTGCGACTTACTTGAACCAACTGCCATGTTTAGCATTTTCGCTATTTCTTCATGGCGATAGCCTTCAATGGCGTGCAGCACAAAGACCATACGTGCTCGTTCAGGTAATCTCAGCACCAACTTATCGAGGCCGTTAAAGCCGTCGCAATCTGCAGCGCTTTGCTCATCCATACCACTTTGTTCAAAACTCACGACTTTTTGCAGCCAACTCTTGTGTTTGCGAATGTAGCTAATCGCAATATTGCTGGTAACACTATGTAACCAAGTCGAAAACTGTGAGCGTCCATCGAAGTTAGCAATTTTATGCCAAAGCTGTACAAACACTTCTTGCGTGGCATCTTCTGCGTGCTCTTTATCTGCAAGCAATCGTAAACAAAGGCTATATACTCGCTTCACATGCAACTCATAAAGTGTTGCATAGGCAGCTTGATCACCGCTTTTAACCCGCTCGATCAAGGCATGCTCACTTTGCTGGACGAACGCTTGTTCTGCATCTATCAACATCCTGGATGTTGTCCTTTATGATTATTATTGTGAATTTAGTGTATTAGACGTAAGGGGGGATTCAAAAGGTTTAAATGAAATTAAATTTTTTTGTGTAAGCTACAAATAATTGAGCTTACACAATTTTATTTGGGGGATTTGCGTTATTCTGCAGGTGATGCGTCGCTTTCGTCTTCGCTTGTTTCTGCGGTTTTGTAGCGCCAACCTAAAAACACAATACGAGCTGGAGATGACGGTGTCGTGCCATTTTTAACCTGCAACAAACTTGCATCGTAATGGGCACCACTGCCCCCTGTTGCCGTGATACTTGAGCCACGAACGCTACCAAATAGCTCACCACTACCAGATAATTTTACCGTTGTGAGGGGCGCATATATCGCAGCATATAAATTTGCAGCTCCACTAAATTGCACTCCATTGATGCCATTAAATGTTGAATAAAATGACAGTGAAGGATGACCACTGCTGGTTAATCCTTCTTGTTCAGTGATTACTTTTGCTCCCGCACCAATGCTCACTTTGCCAGTGATTAACACGGTTAAACTGCTGTCTTTCTTTATTGTAAGAGTCGTGTCGCCTTCCATTGAGAAGTCACCATCAACCAATAAAATAACATCACCACCAGAGACCTCCATTTTGCCGTCACTGGTCATTTTTAATCGGTCTAGTGCAAATATAGATTCCTTACTATTACTACCGCTTGTTTTTGTTTGTGGATTTGAATCAAACAAGAAAATATCCGCAAACGTCGGAAAGATAATTTGTCGACCATTTTGACTAAAAAAACCTTTTTGAGTGTTCAGCTTGAATTGCTGTGTTGGCCCAATCGAAACAGCATCATAGTCAGTAACTTCATCGATAATATCGACCATTTTCTCTGGAAGTATAAGAGGATCACAGTTGGTGTCTGGGTTGCTCGGATCGTAATCTGGTGCACTAGGATCTGCAACGGTAACAGGTGCAACATTTGGGTTTACATTAAACTTACTATCACTGTAATGAACACCATTTTGCTGATTATTATAGGTATCTTTAAAGTCACCAGTTCCACCATACATAATATCCAGCGCTTCACCTTGGTTATTTGTAATAAACGTCGACCACTGCATTTTGGCATCGCCATTAGCTCTAACAACACCTGACACAGTGCCACCACGATGGGTATAATACCCACCCGTGTAGACGTTACCGTCAACACGTAAACCACTACCTGGTGAAATATACACCCCGGTATTTGAATGAATATTACCTATAATCGGTGATGAACCATTTAAGTAGATAACCCCTGTAGCCTTAACATCACCTCTTATAGGTGAATGACCAGACAGCACAACATCCGAATCACCAGCAATGGTCGATACATCGCCATCATTCGATTTTGTTTCTTCATAGCTACCTTTGCTAGAGTCGTAGCTATCAATACTGCCACTCCCCGATAAGTTAACTCCTTTACAACCCACCATCGCATTAGTAAATACAGAGCTTCCTTTAGCTCCTTGCAGTGCAAAGCGTGCAACTAGATTACTTTGTGCATCTCCCTCAAAACGCTGACCT
Organism: Pseudoalteromonas sp. PAR1; assembly: GCF_947311895.1. Lineage (NCBI taxonomy): Bacteria > Pseudomonadati > Pseudomonadota > Gammaproteobacteria > Alteromonadales > Pseudoalteromonadaceae > Pseudoalteromonas > Pseudoalteromonas sp. PAR1. The sequence continues at coordinate 79,381 of NZ_CAMZMY010000015.1, forward strand.
AAACTGGCAATTTCTAGTTCACCATCGGCATTTTTACTTACACTGGCATTAAACGTGGCATCAGCAGCGATAACGCCCACTCCTGAGGCATCACTTGTTTTATTGATCAACTCATCAACCGCGAGAATACCTTCTCGATTAATAGTTTGCTGCAATAACTTAGCTTGTTCAAAAACGCCTTTTTCGGCTAGTAAACGACTGTTTAGTTTTTTCTGAAAATTACCACTTAAGCGCTCTTGTACAATTGTTTCACGTAATGAACTCAGCACCACAATACTCGCCATGCTGGTTAAAATAAGAACCGTAAAAAGCGTAAAACCAGCTTGTTTATTAAACACGACTATTCCCATATGCTTTGAGTAAAATTGCATTCGTTAAGGCAATATCGATGTTGATACCTTGACCAAATTGAGTTGGTAAATCCCGTGGTTTGACACTTATCGTGACCAAGTCACCGGATAAACTAAACGATATTGCTTCAATACCAGTTAGTAAGCGTTCGGCAACCGCTCCATTTAACGAGCATAATAAGTCGTTGCCATTTAAACGATAGATTTCTGTCACTTGAGACGTGGTAATAGAGCCGTCACAGGCAATAACGCCACTTGGCTGCGTAATTGTGATCGTGCTGTTATCTGCACTAACGATTGGCGTTAATTGCGTTTGTTTTATACTTCGGGTGAACACTTTACTTGTGAAGCGAATCACTTCTTGGGCGTTTTCAAGTTCTTTACTTACCGCAATCGTACTTTTAATAGCCGAATAAGATAAACTCACGCCTGCAAGTAAAAATGCCCCAGCTGCAAGTGCAACCATCAGCTCAACTAAACTAAAACCCTTACCACGCTTCATCATTAGCAAGCCGCCGATAAATCGGGAAAACTGGCGTTTAAACTAATTTGGTTTTCGGCGTTATCAGTCATACGTTTATCAACCCAGCCAACATTTATTTGCATATCGTTACTGTAAGAAGCCGGAATCGTCAGTTGATAGTCGTTTACTTGTGGCTTAAGGCTTTCTCTAAAAGTGGCATCCTGAAACAAAGCGGGATCGGTTTTTTGAATTTCACACACATGCGGCCATAAACGCTCAATTGTGTTTTGGCCTTGAATAAGTGACACCGTATAATGAAAACTATTGGTCGCATACTGTAAAGACTTCAACTGCGCTGCAGCTAAACCCAATAACGCTATCCCAGCAATAACAACAGAAATCATGACCTCTAGTAATGAAAAACCTGCTTGTTTCTTCATGCACACCCTCGCTGTGAACTTTCAACTAACCAATTTTGCCCACTTTTAAGTACACACATCACATAGTCTGTGGTGTTAACATGCTCATCTTGAATACGAATACTTGCTTGTCTATCAACCTCACCACTGGCACTCACCGTTAATGAGACCAAATTGACGCTAACGCCAGCTTTTGTCACAGAAAATGCTTTTAAAATAGTATCAACACCGGCTTCATTTAAAGTCACTTCCCAGCGGTTATCACTCACAACTAATCGAATCGACTTATCGCGTTTTACAGCTTCACTGCGCGCATATTTGTAAACGTTGTTGAGTTGATTTGCGGTAGTAATGACGCGATCTTGCAAAATCTGCTGGCTAAAAGATGGCAATGCAAGACTTGCCAAAATCCCAATAACACCGAGCACCACTAATAATTCAACTAGGGTAAAACCAACTAAACGACGCAACTTAGTTACTCCCAACAATCATTGGCTGTCGCGCTGTAACTACCATCATGGTTAACGACAAGCTCACCACAGCGATCGCCCGCTTGTGCAGATCCCGTATTAGGTGTTGCTTTTAAACTGTAGCCACGGTTTTTAAAATCACTCACTGCACCAGCAGCTTTATCGGTGGCAGTATAAGTAAAAGAGTAATAGCTAGTATCTTGCGTTGTGAATGTATTGGGATATCCACCATTTCGCGAATAGATACGCTCAAGACTTGCACTATATTGAAGTAATTCTTGTTGAATATCAGCACGTCGGCTGCGCTGCATATGCTCAGTATAAGCGGGTAATGCCACACTGTAGAGAATACCTATAATTGCTACAACAATAAGTAATTCAACTAATGTAAAACCACGTTGCTTACCTTGTCCACTTAACACGAGCGCATTTAACAATCTTAATACCTCTAATACTTTTTTGTTAAAACAATATAAATGACAGCGTTGTCAGTGTCAATTTTAACCAATTTACCTTTATTCATCCGATTATACTAATAAGAAGAATAAAATTAAGAAAAAAGAATGCTTGTTTGTAAAATAGGTAAGATTATAGGATTATCTATTATGTGTTTAAAATATGAAAACTAATACTATTTACCGTAAAGCTATGAGTTGATAGCGGTACAAAACGCTACAATTAAGCGTGTTTAAGGCTAATTCAGAAAGTGGCTATTACTCAAATTTCAGGCACAAAAAAGCCGCACCTAAGCGCGGCCTTTTTTACTTAATATTGCTATTAAGCTTCAGCGATAACGATTACTTTGATAGTAGCCGTTACGTCTGAGTGTACTGCGATTGCTACGTCAAATTCGCCAGTCTCACGGATAGTACCTAGAGGTAAACGAACTTCTGATTTAGCAACTTCAACGCCAACAGCTGAAATAGCTTCAGCGATGTCGCGAGTACCGATAGAACCGAATAACTTGCCTTCGTCACCAGCTTTAGAAACTAGTGTAACTTCAGCTAATGCTTCTAACTTGTCAGCGCGAGCTTGAGCAGCAGCTAGATCTTCAGCGATCTTAGCTTCTAAATCAGCACGACGTGCTTCGAAAGTTTCGATGTTAGCTTTAGTTGCAGGAACTGCCTTACCTTTTGGGAAAAGGAAGTTACGTGCGAAGCCAGATTTAACTACAACCTGGTCACCTAGGCCACCTAGGTTTGCGATCTTGTCTAGTAGAATAACTTGCATGTCTCTACACCTTTTAAAAACTGTTAATCCGCTGCTTACTTATGTAAGTCAGTGTATGGAAGAAGGGCTAAGTAGCGAGCACGCTTGATAGCAGTTGCTAGCTGACGCTGATATTTAGCGCTAGTACCTGTGATACGGCTAGGTACGATTTTGCCACTTTCTGTAACATAGTTTCTAAGAGTAGCTAGATCTTTATAATCGATTTGTTGTACGCCTTCCGCTTTAAAGCGGCAGAACTTACGACGTCTGAAATAACGTGCCATGAGTATAATTCCTCAAAAAATTCTTTCTATATGTTGAGCATGCAAGACCAATTGGCTTAAGCCGTTTCGACCTTCGTGACGGTTTAAAAACCCCGTCACCTGCACTTGGTGCCCAACGTGCAATTGTTGAGTCTGTTGTTGCAATGGCGTGCCGCTGGCAACAACTTGAAGCCTGACATAACTATTACGGTTAAGGTCTGCTTCAACTTGCATCGATTTATGTTCAAGAACAAAAATACAATGCGGTATACCAGCAGGGCTTTGACTATATTTTGGGGTTTTACATACAACCCCAGATAGTGTCAGCTGATTCATATAAGGATTAAGCGGTTGGCTCATCTTTTTGTCTCAACTGCAAGCGCCATGCTTGAACTCAAAACGATTAAGCAGCTGGTGCTTCTTTCTTCTCTTCTTTCGCAAGAGGAGATGCTTCAGTTACAGCGTCTTTAGTACGCATAACTAAGTTACGAAGCACTGCATCGTTGTAGCGGAAAGTAGTTTCTAGCTCGCTGATTACTTCAGTAGGTGCTTCAACGTTCATAAGAACATAATGAGCTTTGTGAAGCTTGTCGATTGGGTAAGCCAATTGACGACGGCCCCAGTCTTCAAGACGGTGGATAGTACCACCAGCTTCAGTGATAGAACCAGTATAACGTTCGATCATACCAGCTACTTGCTCACTCTGATCAGGGTGAACCATGAATACGATTTCGTAATGACGCATGGATATTCCTTACGGTTAATAGAGCCTTCTACCGTTTCGGCCAGTCGGTTTAAGGCAAGGAATTAAATTTAATAAGCCGAAATGAGCGCGCATTTTACGCTTAGATTGATAATTAAGCAAGATAAAACAGCAAGCCAAGCTAGATTATTGTGCTCTAATAAGATTTTCTAAGCGCTAAAAACAAAAAACCCAGCCGAGGCTGGGTTTTTGAGATTCTGAAAACTAAAATTACTTGATTTTAGCTTCTTTGAAAATCACGTGTTTACGAGCTTTAGGATCGTATTTTTTGATTTCCATTTTTTCAGGCATGTTACGCTTGTTCTTGTCGGTAGTGTAGAAAAAACCAGTACCAGCAGTTGAAACTAAACGGATCTTATCGCGCATGATTCAGTTCCTTAAACTTTTTCGCCACGAGCACGGATTTCTGTAAGAACCGCGTCGATGCCTTTTTTATCGATAATACGCATACCTTTAGTAGTAGTGCGTAGTGTTACAAAACGTTTTTCACTTTCAACCCAAAAACGGTGAGTTTGTAGGTTAGGTAGGAAACGACGTTTAGTCGCGTTTCTCGCGTGTGAACGGTGGTTACCAACCGCTGGACGCTTACCTGTAACTTGACATACTTTAGACATGTCTATATATCTCCAATAACTTCGCTCGAGCTTAATTTTCCCTTAGGCCAGTATTTGTGCCCCGGGATAAATCGAAGGGCGCTCTTTATACAGCTTATACAGGCAAAGATCAAGTAACAGATCTTATCCAATCAGCTCATGTGTAAATTTGATAGCGGCTAATTATAAAGATCGAATGCCCTTAGGGAAAGTAAAAACTGCATTTAAATTAAACTAATTTCTAAAATCGCCCTAAACTGCTCATTTTTAACACACTCTCTAGCCTAACAAGCTTTATATAAGCCCTCTTTCGGCAAACGACACACAATTTTCACCTCCCACTATGATGTGATCCAGCACATTTATATCAACTAAGGCTAACGCTTGCTGCAATTTCGTGGTGATCAATTTATCAGCCTGACTTGGCTCAGCCACTCCACTTGGGTGGTTATGGGCAAGAATCAGCGCCGCGGCATTATTACGTAATGCTGCTTTAACGACTTCGCGTGGGTACACAGAAGCTGCATTAATAGTGCCGTAAAAAAGCACTTCGTCTTTAATTAATTGATTTTGATTATCTAAATACAGCACCATAAATACTTCTTGCTGCAAACCACGCAACTGAATAGTTAAGTAGTCGTACACAGCTTGTGGCGAATTAAATAGTGCCTCGCGTTTACATTGCTCAAGCATATAGCGCCGGCTTAATTCAAGTACCGCTTGCAACTGAACATACTTAGCCGCCCCTAAGCCCTTTTGTGCGCAGAATTCTTGTTCGCTCGCGTTAAACAAGTTTTGCAATGTACTATTTATACTGAGTAAATGCTCTGCAAGCTCAATAGCATTCATGCCCGGCACGCCTGTGCGTAAAAATATTGCTAATAGCTCTGCATCTGAAAGTGCTTTAGCACCTTTAGCAAGTAGCTTCTCGCGAGGCCTTGCTGAAAGAGGTAAATCGGTTAATGGCATTGCTTCATCCTTAAAACAACTATATCAATGACTAAACTGTACTATAAAACCTAGAAAATCCAGTTTTTTCCTGTCATGAAAAAGAAAACTTCATGCTATCGGTAAAGATTTGCTATCGTTAGCCCATATCGACAAAAGTTAAATTTCACGTAATGACTAAATCAGTAAATAAAAAAATCCTGCTAGGTATGAGTGGTGGTATTGCAGCCTATAAATGTGCAGAGCTTGTCCGCCGTTTAAAAGATCAAGGCTGCGAAGTTAAAGTCGTCATGACCGACTCGGCAAAACACTTTATTACTCCTTTAACAATGCAAGCGGTAAGCGGTGAAATTGTTTCTGATTCATTACTCGACCCAGCAGCAGAAGCAGCAATGGGCCATATTGAGTTTGCTAAATGGGCCGACCTTATTTTAGTTGCCCCTGCAACCAGTAATATTTTAGCGAAAATGGCAATGGGTATTGCCGATGATTTACTGACAACACTTCTATTAGCCACCCCTGCAAAAGTGGCTGTAGCACCTGCCATGAACCAGCAAATGTATGCCCATCCTGCTACACAAGCAAATATTGCCACACTTCGCGAACGCGGCGTGGCTATTTGGGGCCCAGGTAAAGGCGAGCAGGCTTGTGGTGATGTAGGCGCAGGCCGTATGTTAGAGCCTCATGAGTTAGTCACGCTTTGTACACAACCTGAAGTAGAGCCATTACTTGCCGGCAAAACCATTACTATAACAGCAGGACCAACCCGAGAAGCCCTCGACCCAGTTCGTTATATTTCTAATCACAGCTCTGGCAAAATGGGTTATGCCCTTGCCGAGGCTGCACTTGCTTTAGGTGCAAAGGTCAACTTAATTTCTGGCCCAGTGACAATTAAAGCACCTGCTAATGCCCTGCTTACTAATATAGAAAGTGCAGAGCAATTACTCACCGCCTCAATGCAACTAGCCGTACAATCAGATGCCTTTATAGGCTGTGCAGCAGTAGCCGATTACCGTGCAGCAGCAATTCATGAGCAAAAAATGAAAAAACAAGGTGATGAACTAACCCTCACCTTAGTTAAAAACCCAGATGTTATCGCAAACGTTGCAGCGCTTAGCAAAAACCGTCCTTATACCGTGGGCTTTGCCGCCGAAACCCAAGATGTTGCAAGCTATGCTCAAGGTAAATTAAAGAACAAAAATCTCGATATGATCTGCGCAAATGACGTATCAAAAGAAGGCCTTGGCTTTAACTCTGATCATAATGCTTTAACACTTTTCTGGCACAATGAGCAGCTAGATTTAGCGATGGGAAGTAAAAAAGATTTGGCCATGAGCGTGATGACTGAGCTTGCCAAGCGTTTGTAAAAATGCTGGAAAGAAACTGAATAAAACATTAACATAAGCCTCTCATTTGCACAAAAAATGGCTTGTCTGACTCCTAAGAGCGCAAGTAATAAATTATAAGAAAGGAATGGTCATGCCTGCGACAAAAAGAAGTAATCGCAAAGAGCAGATTCTGCAAGCACTCGCACAAATGTTAGAAACCAGCCCAGGTCAACGTATCACAACTGCAAAACTAGCAGCTGAGGTAGGTGTGTCTGAAGCTGCGTTGTATCGTCATTTTCCGAGTAAAGCACGGATGTTTGAGGGCCTAATCGAGTTTATTGAAGATACCCTGTTATCACGCATTAACCTCATTTTAGAAAATGAGAAAGAAAGCCAAACACGTGTGTACAATATTTTACTGCTATTATTAGCCTTTGCTGAGAAAAACCCGGGTATTACCCGCATTTTGACCGGTGATGCCTTGCAAGGTGAACAAGAGCGTTTACGTGAGCGTGTACAAGGCCTATTTGAAAAGCTAGAAACTCAGTTCAAGCAAGTGCTACGCGAGCGCAAACTGCGCGAAGGCAAAGCATTTCAATCAGACGAAACCACCCTAGCCAACTTCTTACTCGCCTACGTAGAAGGTAAGATGAATCAATTCGTGCGCAGCGACTTTAAAGCAAAACCAAGTGCACAATTTGAAAAACAATGGCCAGAGTTACAAAAGATTTGGTTGTAGTGAGTTGTTAGGGGAAAGAGTAAAGTTAACGAGTTGCTTTCTAACTTTCCCCTTGTAACTTTCCCCTTGTAACTTTCCCCTTGTAACTTTCCCCTTGTAACTTTCCCCTTGTAACTTTTCCCTTGAAACTTCCCCGTCCAACTCCCCAAACACGCCACTTATCGTATCTACTCGAATTGTTAATTTAAAACGCTACACTGGGTGCATCATTTTAAAAACAACGAGAAAGATGAATGAAAGCGCAATTATCACTTTTGAGCTTAGCCTTGGTGACAAGCCTTGGTAGTGCACAAGTTAGTGCGAAAGAAGCTCTGCAATTTAAAGACGTGTTTGATTTTAAATACGCAAAAGGCACCCAACTTTCTGAAGATGGCCAAATTCTTACCTTTAGTGCTGACCCATATCGCGGTAATGCACAAGGTCAGGTTTATACATTAAACAATAACACCCTGCTTGCCAGCGTTGAGCGCGGTACTCGCCCTACTATTAATAAAGCAGCAAACTGGGTGGCTTTTACTCAGGTACCTACCCTGCTTGAAAAAGAAACCACCAAGAAAAAAGATGAGCTAAAAAATAACCTAGTTTTAGTGAATACTAAAAATGGCGAGCAACAAACGTTTAACGATGTAAAAGACTACGCGTTATCGGATGATGGTGTATGGCTTGCTTACCGACTCGATAAGAAAGCAGAAAAAGCAGATAAAAAAGACGACCAAGAAAAAGACGAAAACAGCAGCGAAATCAAGCCAGACAAAAAAGACAAAAGCTTTGATTTAGTGCTTGTTAACCTACAAGACAAAACCACTCACACTGTAAATAATGTATTTAGTTATGCGATGAGCAGTACTGGCGAGCAATTATTAGCAAGCCAAAGCTACAGTGATGGTGCCGACAACCAAGTAGTGTTAGTTGACCTTAATAATGGCTTTGCAACTAGCGTGTTGATTGATGAGCCAGGTGTGGTTGCAAATAAAATTGCATGGCAACCAAACAGTAATACCGCAGCGCTGTTAGTTGGTAATTACGTTAATGATGATACACGCCGACGCGACCACAGCTTACAGCTTTTACAAAACGGCGCACTTTCAACCATTAACTCTACAGATAGCAGCTGGACTATCGGCAAAACAGCATCATTAACATGGTCTGAAGATGGCGCTCGTTTATACTTTGAAAACCACCCTAAACTCGCTGCAAAAGTTGCCTTAAAAGAATACAAAGATGAAGCCTCTTTATATGATTTCGATACCATTCGCGACCAAAAAGGCCTAAACGTTTGGCACAACAAAGACGCTGAAATAAAACCACGCGAAGAGCAGCAATGGAACAAAGCCAATAAGCTGCGCCACTACCAAGCGGTATATCATGTAAATGGTCAGCACGTTGTGCAGTTAAGCACGCCAAACATGCCAGAGGTTTCGCTTAATACTCATCGCGAAGCTCTATTAGGTTACTCAGACCTACCTTACCTAGAACGTGTTATGTATGGCGGTTTTTACGCAGATTACTTCAGCGTGGATGTTAAAACTGGTAAACAAACCGCTATCATCAGCGACTATCCGTTTAGACCAAGCCTTGCGCCAAATGGCCAATTTGCAGCATTTTTCCAAGACAGCCAAGTTCAGCTAAAAGATTTAGGTAACAACAAGGTTTCAACGTTATCTAAAGCAATTAATGCTATTTTTGCCGATGATAAGCATGACTATCCATCGCCTCAACCGGGTTATGGTTTTGCGGGCTGGTTAAACGACAGCAGCCAAGTACTGGTTTACAGCAAATTTGATATTTGGGCTTTTGATGTCGCAACACAAAAGGCAACGCGCCTAACCCAAGGTAAAGAAACCAATACCCAATATCGTGTTATTAAACTAGATAAAGACCAAGTGGGCTTTGCCAAAGACGAAACATTATTGCTAAGCGCAACCAACCTGCAAGATAAGCAAACTGAAATTGCCAAGCTTGACTTAGCAAGCAATAAAGTAAGCAAAGTACTATCGGGTAAAAAGCGCTATGATGTGGTGAAAAAGGCAAAAAATGCCGACAAATACCTATTTACAGCGCAAACATATCAGCAATTCCCTGATTACTACCAAACTGACTTTAGCTTTAAAAAGCCACAGCGTGTTACCAACCTAAACCCACAAATTAGCAACTTTGCATGGGGTGAAAAACCTGAGCTTATTAGTTACAAAGGGTTTGATGGTGAAGATTTACAAGGCGTATTAATCAAGCCAGCGGGCTACAAAAAAGGCGATAAGGTTCCGGTGGTTGTGTACTTCTACCGCTATATGAGCCAACGCATGTATGACTTCCCGAAAATGGAGCTAAATCATCGCCCTAACTTCCCGATGTTTACCTCAAATGGCTATGCGATTTTCTTACCTGATATCCGTTTTGAAATTGGTCATCCGGGCAAATCGTCAACCCAAACGATGATCAACGCCACTCAAAAGTTAATTGATTTAGGCATTGCTGATCCAGACAAAATTGGTTTACAAGGTCACTCATGGGCAGGCTATCAAAGTGCCTTTATGATCACGCAAACAGATATGTTTAAGGCGGTTGTATCGGGTGCGCCAGTATCTAACATGACCAGTGCGTATAGCGGTATTCGCTTAAAATCAGGCCTTGCGCGTCAATTCCAATACGAAACAGGGCAAAGCCGCATTGGTAAAACCTTATTCGAAGCGCCAGAGCTGTACATCGAAAACTCACCCGTTTTCTTTGCCGACAAAGTGAATACCCCAATCCTGATTATGTTTGGTGACAAAGATGACGCTGTGCCTTGGCACGAAGGGGTTCAGTACTATCTAGCGCTTCGTCGCGCAGGTAAAGATGCCACCTTCTTACAATACGAAGGTGAACCACATCACTTGAAGAAGTTCCCTAATCAAGTGGATTTCTCGGTGCGCATGATGGAATACTTTGATCATTACTTAAAAGGCAAGCCAGCTGCTGATTGGATCAAAAACGGCATCCCTTTTATTGAAGAATAAGCAACAAGCTGATTTTCAGCTTAAAGCACACCTCCCCCAGAGCCAGCATTTTTGCTGGCTTTGTTCTATAAAATCAATCAAACAATCTGTTTTTTCGATTTTATCAATCGATTTAAACCCCGGTTTGTAAGTGGAAAGTTAATCAGAACAACTCTATATTTCATCCAACTTCTAACTGGAGACTACACAATGTTTAAAAAATCAACGTCAGCGTTGTCGAAAGTCGCTGTTGCAGTATCTTTACTCGTAGCAACAGGCGTACAAGCGACTAACGACATCAAATCAAACCAATTCTGGTGGCCAGAACAATTAGATCTTAGCCAACTTCGTGCCCATGGCGCAGAATCAAACCCAATGGGTCCTTACTTTGATTACAAAAAAGAATTTTTAAAGTTAGACCTAAACGCAGTGAAAGCCGATATTGAGAAAGTATTGACTGATTCTCAAGATTGGTGGCCTGCTGACTACGGTCACTATGGTCCATTCTTCATCCGTATGGCGTGGCACGCATCAGGTACGTACCGTACTTTTGATGGTCGTGGTGGCGCAGGCGGTGGTCAACAACGTTTCGACCCACTAAACAGCTGGCCTGATAACGCGAACCTTGATAAAGCGCGTCGCTTACTTTGGCCTGTAAAACAAAAATACGGTCGCAGCATTTCTTGGGCTGACTTAATGGCGTTAACAGGTAACGTTGCGCTTGAATCAATGGGCTTCAAAACCTTCGGTTATGCCGGTGGTCGTGAAGACGATTGGGAGCCAGATTACGTATACTGGGGCCCTGAAGGCAAAATGCTAACTGACGAACGTCGTGACAAAAAAGGCAAACTTAAAGGCCCATTAGCGGCAGTTGAGATGGGCTTAATTTATGTAAACCCAGAAGGCCCTCACGGTAACCCTGATCCACTGCTAGCAGCAGAAGACATTCGTTTATCATTCGGCCGCATGGCAATGAACGATGAAGAAATCGTTGCACTTATCGCCGGTGGTCACAGCTTTGGTAAAGCACACGGTGCGAAAAAAGCGACCTGCTTAGACAAAGAGCCTGCAGCTGCGGCTATCGAAGAACAAGGTTTAGGTTGGAAAAACAAATGTGGTAAAGGTCACTCAGAAGATACCGTTACTTCAGGTCTTGAAGGCGCATGGACAGTGACACCAACACGTTGGTCAATCAACTACCTACAAAACTTATTCAGCTTTGAGTGGGTTAAAACGAAGAGCCCAGCAGGCGCAACTCAGTGGATCCCTGAAAATGGTCAAGCATCTAACCTAGTGCCAGATGCACACATCAAAGGTAAGCGTCATGCGCCTATCATGTTCACAACTGATATCGCGTTAAAAGCAGACCCTGAGTTCCGTAAGATTTCAGAGCGTTTCTTAAACGATCCGAAAGAGTTCGAACTGGCATTTGCTAAAGCATGGTTCAAACTAAACCACCGTGACATGGGCCCACGTGCTCGTTACCTAGGTGACTTAGTGCCAGAAGAAGTATTAATTTGGCAAGACTACATCCCTGCGGTTGACCACAAACTAGTAGACAGCAAAGATATCGCGTCACTTAAAGCAAGCATCTTAGATTCTGGTTTATCTGTATCTGAACTCGTGCGTGTTGCTTGGGCGTCAGCAGCAAGCTACCGCGACACAGATATGCGTGGTGGTGCAAACGGTGCACGTATTCGTTTTGCTCCGCAAAAAGATTGGCCGGTAAATAATCCGAAAGAAGTGGCTAAAGTACTGAGCAAACTTGAGAAAATCCAAACTAAGTTCAACAAAAAAGCATCTGACGGTAAAGAAATTTCACTAGCAGATATGATTGTTCTTGGTGGTGCGGCTGCAATCGAAAAAGCAGCAAGCGACGCAGGTTTCTCTATCACAGTACCATTCAAGCCAGGTCGTATGGACGCGTCATTAGAAATGACTGACGTTGAATCATTCGAAGTACTTGAGCCAACGGCAGATGCATTCCGTAACTACTACAGCTCAGCATGGAAATCACCTGCTGAAATGTTAGTTGAGCGCGCTGATTTACTAAGCTTATCAGTACCAGAAATGACTGCACTACTTGGTGGTATGCGCGCCCTTAACGCGAATACTGACCAAACTAAACACGGTGTATTCACGAAAAAACCTGGCACATTAAGCAACGATTTCTTCGTTAACCTATTAGATATGTCAACGAAGTGGTCTAAGTCTTCTGAGGAAGGTGTTTACGAAGGCCGTGACCGTAAGTCAGGCAAACTTAAGTGGACAGCAACACCAGTAGATTTAATCTTCGGTTCAAACTCAGAGCTACGTTCAATTGCTGAAGTGTATGCCTCTGACGATGCTAAACAGAAGTTTGTTGATGACTTCGTAGCAGCGTGGACTAAAGTAATGACGCTAGATCGTTTCGACCTACGTTAATATTTTCGCAACCAACAAAGCCGCTAAGTATAGCGGCTTTTTTATTTTGGATAAAATTCGCTCGACAATCCTGTGTTTTAAGTTAAAAATAACACTTTATTATTAATATCAAGATGTAGGCATTAAGGATGATTGCACGCTTATCACAGCTCATTGTTTTCTATTTACTATGCTTAATTGTGACAGAAAACAGCTATGCGGATCAGGCTAACTCTGTAATCTCTATTAACGAGCGCAGCGTTAATCTTACGCAATTCAACATGAGCTATTTCATCGATAAGCAAGGCAATACTCCATTCACTGAGATACAAAGTGAAAATTTTATCAACAGTAAAAATGAGCTCACTTTAGGTACTAACGCAAAAACGACCTGGTCAAAAATAATCATCAAAAATAACTATAGCGATAGCTTACGTTTATTTGTTCACAACCCCGATGCTTACCATCTAGAAGAGGTGGGATTTTACGAAACCCACAATGGGCAACTCATTAATCAAACAGATGTTTATTTAGATAAATCTGGGGTAAAAGCCAATATGTTTGGCGGGAGTGCCGTTTTTTCGTTTGCTTTAGCACCAGCTCAGCAAAAAATCCTTTATGTGAAATCTGTAACTTACTCACACCAGTGGTTTACTCTTAATATATATGACGAAGAGCACTCTAAACGTGCATTAGTCGGTAACGGTAATTACATTGCGCTACTCGTTGGAATGATGCTTGCGCTAATGATATATAACTTTTTCTTGTATTTATCGGCCCGAAAAATCGAGAACATCGTATACGCCCTATACTTGATTTCAGGCACCGTATGGGTGGCGTTATCTTACGGTGTAGCGGCAAATTTTTTTGGTGTATTTAGTGCAGAGCTTTTCCAACTAAACTCAAACTTACTCAGTATGCCAAGCTTTTTGGTGATCTTTGTAATGCTCATTTTCGAGACCAAGAAACATTACCCTAAAGAGCATATTGCCCTTTCAATTATATTATTGTTGCTTGTTGGCGACTTTATCTACAGCTTATTCGATATCGTTGGCGCATTAAAGCCAGCTAGTAGCTTAGCCGCACTTATGATGACGGTGACATTCGGGGTATCTATTTCGCTATGGCGCAAAGGAAACCCACTAGCAAAATACTTTTTACTTGGTCACTCTATGTTTGTCATTTTCAATATGTTGGCAGTGCTTTATTACAAAGGGATCAGTGATGCTAACGTGATCAATAGTCATGGCGTGGGAATAGGCATTTTACTCGAAGCTTTAATGATGGCGTTTATTCTCTCATACCGAATTAAAACACTTGAAAAAGTAAAAGCGCAGCAAAAAGAGCTCACTCGCTTAGTCGACACAGATCCAATGACAGGCCTGTTTAATCGTCGCTACTTCGATAGAAAAAGTGAAGAGTTAATTGCAGCAACAGCCACAAATAATCAGCCATTATCTTTACTGATTGCCGATCTCGATCATTTCAAAAATATAAACGATACCTATGGGCACGATATTGGTGACAAAGTTATTATTGAGTTTGCCAATATACTTACAGCAAAGCAGCGCAAAGGGGATATAGCCTGTCGCTACGGCGGTGAAGAGTTTGTATTACTGCTTAATTGTAACCTTGAAGATGCCAAGCAGGTTGCCGAACGAATTCGCAAACAAGCACAAGAAACCATTATTAATGTTGATGATACGCAAACAGTTAAATTTACAGTGAGCATTGGTGTTCACAGCGTAGCCCATGCCGCAACTACTATAAAAGAAACACTCACCATTGCCGACAAAGCATTGTATAAAGCGAAGAGTAATGGCCGTAATTGTGTTGAAGTAGCGGCTTAGGGGAGAAAAAATCGGTAAGCGGTATTATGTAGGTCGCCATTTATGGCGCCAAGTTTTAGCGAGACAGTCCTTATAACTATTTTCATTATGCAGCCCCCTTTATTCTGCCATTAGATATTACTCTAACTTTAAATAAATATGACATAAGACATCCTACATTTTAGCTCCATAAAGGGTTCTAAGTGCCATCAAATCGAGTTTTGATGGGACCTTTAACAGGAGAGTCTTATGATTAAAAACAAAGTGGGAATATTTTGGTATGTTGAAAATACGCTAATTTATAAAGCTATTAATACAGCTAATTTAGAAGTAGACACCTTGGGCCTAATTGACAGTCCCTTTTTACACCATGAAGAATGGGAAGAAAACTTAATCTTTGAACAATTTGATATCTATCTGAGCGAGAGCGATTACTACAACTTCCCAAGAGGCAGGGTCATATATAATTTCAACGAATTAGTTACATATATATACTTAGATAGAAAGCTATTTAAAAAGCACATAGTAAAAAAAATTAAGCATGCATTTTCTTTGTTTGAGGTTAAAACAATATTTTTAACCGACCCTCACTATAAATGCTTTAAGAATATTTAAAGGGAATTAGTTTTATGTCTACTTACACACCTGCTGACTTCAAAAGATTACTCAGCGAGTTTGAGGAACTGCCAAAAAGTCAGCTAGAAATGAGTATTTTCGATATATCTGGCTACCCTCACTATGAAAATGTGGCAAGTAATGTACTCGCATTTTATCTTAATCCTCACAATGAACATGGTTTACAAGATTTACTTCTAAGTTCCATTCTTAACAAAGTTGCCATTGAGGATAGGAATCTAAAAAATGTTCTAGTTAGTCGCGAAGAATCTACATTCAATCAAAAGCGGTTAGACTTATTAATTGAAACTGACAACTTACTAATAGGTATAGAAAATAAAATTTTCCATCATCTTAATAATGATTTAAATGACTACAGTTATGCGCTCAAAAAATGGGCTCAACCGAATAATCTAGAGATAGTGAAAATAGTATTAAGTATAAAAAAAGAGCAACCAAGTGATGGTTTTGTAAACGTCACTTATGAAGAACTATTTACTGAGATAAGAAGACGCATGTCTCATTATCAAATCACAAAAAACAAGTGGTACTTTTACTTACTAGATTTTATGAATAGCATTGAAGGACTAGCTGGAAGCAAAATGAAAATTGACGAAAATGATCAGTTTTTTCTAGATAACTTTGAAAAAATAGAAGCACTACTTGGAGAAAGAAATAAATTCTTAGCCAAACTCAATAATAAAGTCGTTGAGCTACAACAAAAAATTGAAAAACCGCCTCAATGCAAAAGGCAATGGATATACTCTAAATCCTGTCTTGTTCATGACTTTGAGTTTTTCTCCTACAAAATAGCCTTTGATTTGTTTATAGCTCCTAGCGGCTGGCAATTACAACTATTCGGTAGAGATGCTGAATCAAAGAAATATTTAACGTTCCTTTTTAATACCATACCATTAAAAGGAACTCAGCAGGGCTATAAAGATTCTAGATACATACTTGAAGAGTTTTGCCTTCATCAAGATTTATCTACGATAGCTGCCAGCTTATTAAAAAGGTTCAGCATGTTATTAGAGTCGCAAGAAAGAGCTGAGATGAAAACATAAATAGAGACTATATTGTGATTATGCTTTGATTATTTATTAGCCAAAACTTAGATTTCAGTAATGTAGGTCGCCATTTATGGCGTCATAAAAAAACGCGCTAGAGCACGACCTACAAACACTTGCTAAGCTAATTCCTAGCTCCTAAAAACTAACAACTAGCAACTTCAATCAACAATACTGCCCTGCTGCAAAGCCGCAGCTCCAGGCGTATTGGAAGTTGTAGCCGCCTAGCCAGCCGGTTACGTCGGTGACTTCGCCGATGAAATAAAGGCCCGGTGACTTTTTAGCTTCAAAGGTTTTTGAGCTTAACTCGTCGGTGTCTACACCGCCAAGCGTTACTTCGGCTGTTCTATAACCCTCTGTGCCGTTGGGTTTAATTTGCCAATTGTGAATGTAATCATGTAACGCGTCGATTTGCGCATGGGTTAGTTGGTTTACATTGCAATCAGGAATTGCTTTGCTGTCGTGCAGCATTTCAACAAAGCGTTTTGGTAAAATTGTCGCAAGGGTATTTTTTAATGACTTTTGACCTTGGCTTTGACGCCAATCTTCGAACTGCTGTTTTAAATCAAGCTCTGGTAACAAGTTAATATACACCGTTTGCCCTGCACGCCAGAATGAGCTGATTTGCAAAATCGCTGGGCCCGAAAGGCCGCGGTGAGTAAACAAGATGTTTTCTTTAAACTGGGTGCCATCTTCACTGGTAACCTGACAAGGAATACTGATCCCCGATAACCCGTCAAAGCGATCTTTATCATGCTGATGCAAAGTAAATGGCACTAATGCCGCCATGGTTGGCAGCACAGTTAAACCAAATTGCTCAGCAATTTTATAACCAATTGGCGATGCACCAAGCTTAGGCATGGTTAATCCGCCCGATGCGACAACTAACGACTCACATTGATAGCTGTCTTGTTCGGTAATAACTTCATAACCCGCATCGGTTTTAGTCACGCTGAGTACTTCGTTACGCAGAGTAATGTTAACCCCCGCCCACTCGCACTCAGTTAGAAGAATATCGACGATATCTTGCGCGCTGTTATCACAAAATAACTGACCCAGTGTTTTATGATGATAAGCCAAGCCGTGACGGTCCACCAGCTCAATAAAGTCATGCTGGGTGTATCGGCTTAAACACGATTTTACAAAGTGAGGATTACCACACAAGTAGTTGTCTGGGCTTGCATTTTCATTAGTGAAGTTACAACGTCCGCCGCCGCTAATTAATATTTTACGGCCCGGCTTTTTGCCCATATCAAGCACAGTAACATTGCGACCACGGTAGCCTGCTTGTGCAGCACACATCAAACCTGCAGCGCCAGCGCCTATCACAATTACATCTACTTGGGTCATTACTCATACTCACTAAAAAAATTTAGCTGATTATAACAAGTTATTTTACATGAGGTGTTAACTGTGAGGTGTTTTTACAAAAAAGATAAAACCAAAAAACGAAATAAAGTAAAAACTCAAAATCTAAAAATTAAAACTTTTTAATTAGAAAAGAACGAAAAAAACACGAAAAAAGCACCATTTAGCCATCTATACATTTAGTTATAACCAAAATAGAGACAAACATAATAAAACGATATTTTAACTTAATTTACATTTATTTTACCTTTGTCCCCCTTCGCGAAAAATATCGTGGAGATTAACATAACAATCTAGGGATCATTATGACAACTAACAACAACTTGAAAAAGTGCGCAATTGCACTGAGTTTGACTGCGTTGTTTGGGACGACGGCAGCAATGGCGACTCCAAACCAACTTATGACACCATCGATGCAGGAAACGGCAGCAAAACTACAAGGTCAAGACGGCTTTGGTACGCAGTTCATCATTAAGTATAAAAACAACAGTGATGAAATGATGACGATGTCGGCAGCAGAACAATCGCCAACTATGATGAACAAAAAAGCTCAAGGCTTTGTTAAAAACTTCACCAGTAAAAAAGGCAAAGTAAAAGCCCAATATGTTCGTGCTATGGCGATGAGTAATCACCACGTAATGCGTGCTGATAAAAAACTTTCTGCTGAAGAAGCGCAAGAGTTCATGCAAGAGATGGTTGCAACAGGTAATGTTGAATACATCGAAATCGACCAAATGTTAAAGCCATTCGCAACACCTAACGACCCTCGTTATAACGACCAATGGCACTACTACGAGCAAGCGGGTGGTTTAAACCTACCTACCGCTTGGGACACAGCAACAGGTAGTGGTGTAGTTGTAGCGGTACTCGATACAGGTTACCGTCCGCATGTTGACCTTAATGCCAATATTTTACCGGGTTACGACATGATCTCTAATCTGTCTGTAGCAAATGACGGCGGTGGTCGTGATAGCGATGCACGCGATCCGGGTGATGCAATCAGCGCTAACGAATGTGGTTACACACATAGTGCACAAAGCTCTAGTTGGCACGGTACTCACGTTGCAGGTACGGTTGCAGCAGTGACTAACAATGGAGAAGGTGTTGCCGGTGTTGCATACGATGCGAAAGTAGTTCCTGTTCGTGTACTTGGTAAATGTGGTGGTTTAACGTCTGATATCGCTGACGGTATTATCTGGGCTTCAGGTGGTTCTGTATCAGGCGTACCAGCGAATGCTAATCCTGCTGATGTTATCAACATGAGCTTAGGTGGTAGCGGCTCATGTAGCTCAACAACGCAAAGTGCCATTAACCAAGCTCGTAACAACGGTTCTGTGATCGTAATTGCTGCAGGTAACGATAACGATAACTCTGCGAACTACAACCCAGGTAACTGTAATGGCGTTGTAAACGTTGCATCTGTAGGTCGTGACGGTGGACGTGCTTACTACTCAAACTATGGTAGCAACATCGATGTTGCAGCACCAGGTGGCGCACAAAGCTTTGCTAATGACTCTGAAGGTGTTTTATCAACACACAACTCAGGATCTACTGGCCCAAGCAGCGATTCATATCACTACTCGCAAGGTACGTCGATGGCGGCACCTCATGTTGCGGGTGTAGCGGCGCTAATTAAACAAGCGAAACCATCAGCAACACCAGATGAAATCGAAAACATCTTAAAATCAACAACGCGTTCATTCCCAGCAACATGTACTAGCTGTGGTACAGGTATTGTTGATGCGGCAGCTGCTGTTGCAGCAGCATCAGGCACAACACCGCCACCACCAACAGGTAACGTGTTAGAAGATGGCCAAGCACTCACTGGTTTAAGTGGTTCAGCTAGCAGCCAAACATTCTACACAATGGAAGTACCAGCAGGCGCAACGAATGTAACTTTCACTATGAGTGGTGGAACAGGTGATGCTGACCTTTACGTTCGTGCCGGTAGCGCTCCAACAACATCAACTTATGATTGTCGTCCGTATGAAGGCGGTAATAACGAAGTATGTTCTATCGATAACCCAACTGCGGGTACTTATCATGTCATGCTTAACGGCTACTCTGCTTATTCAGGTGTTAGCTTAGTGGGCGATTTAACAACTTCAGGTACTGGCACAGGTGCACCGCAAGCTGGTGGTGGTACAGTAACTGATATTTCTGCAAGTGCAGGTCAATGGAAACACTACACGATTGACGTGCCAGCAGGTATGGCAAGCTTCACAGTAACAACGTCTGGTGGTTCTGGCGATGCTGATTTATTTGTTAAGTTTGGTAGCCAACCAACTACTTCAAGCTATGACTGTCGTCCGTACAAAAACGGTAACGCAGAAACATGTACATTCAGTAACCCACAAGCAGGTACTTGGCATTTAAGCTTAAATGCATACAAAACCTTCTCAGGTCTGACATTGGATGCACAGTATCAACCTTAATAGTTGATCTCCCCTTACCCCCAGGGACTTTTAGCCGGACTCACGTCCGGCTTTTTTGTACTTATATCAATAAAACGAATTGCTATTAAAGCTTTTCGAGCACAGCTTCAGCGCGGCTTACTACAAACTCTTTGTCTTGTTCAACAAACAGACCTGTTACCGTTTGGTTTTCAACAATCATCGCATAACGCTTTGAACGTACACCACCAAAGCCAGCTGTGTCTTTATCTAAACCAAGTGCTTTGGTAAAACTTGCATCACCATCAGCAAGCATACGAATATGCTCAGCATTATGAGCTTCACCCCATGCTTTCATTACAAATGCATCGTTTACAGATACACAGTAAATTGCATCAACGCCTTTTGCGGTAATTTTATCAGCTAAAGTAATAAACTCTGGTAAGTGAGCATTTGAGCAGGTTGGTGTAAATGCACCTGGCACAGCAAATAGCACCACTTTTTTATCGGCAAATAGTGCCTCTGTTGATAAAGTTTGCATGCCTTCACTGGTTAATTCGCTAAGGGTTGCCGCAGGTAAAGTTTGGCCTTGTTCGATCATCGTGATTCCTTGAAATAAAATAAGAATACAGAGTATATACCCAAAAAATTGAATACCGCATGATTTAAAGGCAAACAATGCACTACATTGCTCGCCCTTTGAAGAGTTATAAACCTAAGCTGGCTTTAATGGTATGCATTTGCTCTTGTAGGCGATGCTGAATATCACTAACTAATGAGTTTGACTCACCTACCTGCCCTTTCATGCTTTGCATTGATTGGCTAAAGTTTTCGAGTAAGGCATTTTGCTGTTTAGCCAGCTCCATGGCATCAAACGCTACTTTATTGGCATCTTGCGCGTTGCCGGCTACGCCTTCTGAGTTACGTTTAAGTTCTTGAGCATTTTGTGTTTGCAGCTCAGCATCATTAGCCAGTGCGCTAATTTGCTCTGAAACCATCGTTGAATTTTCACTCAAGCGATTAAGTTGGTTGTTAATATCATCAAGCGAGCCTTGTGTTTGTCTAGCCAGCTTTCGTACTTCGTCGGCGACTACCGCAAAACCCCTACCATGCTCACCAGCACGCGCCGATTCAATCGCCGCATTTAACGCCAATAAGTTGGTTTGTTCAGCAATGTTTTTAATTACTTCAATGACTTGACCAACATCATCGACCCCTTTTAATAACTCTTTTAAACTCTCAAGACCTTGTTCAACTCGCTGCTCTGTGTGAGAGCTCGCCGTTAACATACTGTCGGCAAAACCAAGGCTCTGCTCCATCGCATTAAAAGTCTGTTTAGCATTATCAGCGACTTGGCTATTAATGTTATTTACTTGCTCACCTATATGTTGAATATCGCTCAGTAAATCTTGGTTTTGCTCTACCTGAGAATGGCTGGCATCGGTTTGCTGGGCTATGGTATGTAAGTGCTCGCTCATTTCTAGCATAAAGTCATTAATAACCTTAAGCATTTGTGCTCGCTCTTCAGCCTCAGCACGTTGACGCTCTATTAATTGATTAAAGTAACTGGCAATTTCGCCTACCTCGGTTTTCGGGTTTTTACTCTCAATATTTTTAAGTTCATTACTTTCAATCAAGAAGGCAAAACCATCACGCAATTGACGCAGTGGATTAAGCACTTGGTTACGCTGCACAAAATACACACCACCCGCCAACACTACAAGCATGCCAATAGCGACACAAAACACGATAAATACTTGCTGTTTAAGATTGCTTTGTTCGTCTTTTAGCTTTTGCTCAGCACCGAGCACGGTTACAGATAACGCACCGATTTGTTCGCGTAATGCTTGCATACCCGTTTGACGTTGCTCAGCTTGTTCAAGAGTAGATGCCAAGTCACGGGGAAAACGTTTAGGCCAGCTACTTAGCTCTGCTTTAATATCACCCGCTAAATCTTCAGCTTCTTCACCAAAAAACAAAGCATCTTCTTCAACTTCACTCATAACACCTAGGTTATCAAGGCTGTCGATTTTATCTGCGAGTGTGTTCAGTGTTGTAACTGTTTGCGTAAGGCTACTTTTAGTATCTTGATCATAGTTAAGAACCAACTTATAAGTATACAAAGCAAGTGATGTGACTTCGCTGTAATAGTCAGCGGCAAGTTGGTAATACTCAAGTGCAAGCGCTGTTTGCGGCTCTGCTTTCTTAGCATAACCAATTAACGATGAGGCAGAACCGGCCATTTGTCTTATCGAGTTATCAAGTAAAGCCATTTCGTTACCAGACAACTTGCCCAAAGCGCGATATTTACCATTAATGTCTTTATCTAATTCAGTGAGTTGCGTATTCAGTGTTGCTGCTAACTCATTGGGAAGTCCAGCTAATTGCTGTGCTTTAATCTCACTAATCAGTGCTGAGGCTTTAGTTAAGTACTGGCTGTCACCTTGTTCTAAATAGTCATCTAGGTAACTTTTTAAATCAATTATGATGGTGTTTTTAAGCTTGTTATAAGCGTTATCTTGCTGCTCTATTCCTATTAATGTTTGGCTTGACCAGAACAGAGTGGCTGCCAGTAAGATACTGGCGAGTGTGAGTAAAACGGCCAATAGCCGAGTAAATGATGACACGCGCATAAACGATATTCCCAAGTAACGTTACGCGCGTAGAATATTAACCTTTTATGACAGTTTGATGTAAACCGTAAAAAATAACAGGTAAAAGCGATAACAACTAACCCAAAAGGGTTAAATAAATACCAATTCGCTTAATATTGCGGATGGTATCAGACCATTGCAGCTTTTACGTATACATCAAAGCGGTTCTTCTTGGTTTTGATTTGCATACTCGGGGTTTTGTCATTTAGAAATGGGGCGTAATCAGGGCGCTTCACAACTACTCGCTTACTAGCAAGCGGATAAGCAAATTCTAATAGATCATCGGCATCGCTATCTCCGCCAACAAGCTCTTGGAATACTCGCATTTCTTTTTTAACTAGGGCTGATTTTTCACGATGAGGAAACATAGGATCTAAGTACACAACATCAGGTGTATCACTACACTGCGCTAGTAAAGTATGGCTTGAGCCAAACACTAGGCTCATGTTTTCTTTCATCCAAGGGCCAATTTCAGCATCGTTATAGGCGCGTTCTAGGCCGTCAAATAATAGTGCAGCTACCACTGGGTGGCGCTCATGCAAAATCACTTTACAGCCTAGTGATGCCAGTACAAAGCCATCGCGGCCAAGGCCTGCAGTGGCATCAAGCACCACTGGCGTGGCACCTTTGTTTAACCCTACAGCCTTAGCTATTGCCTGCCCTTTACCACCACCAAACTTGCGTCGATGAGCTGCAGCACCCGTTACAAAATCAACATGAATAGCACCAAGCTTTGGCTCATCCTTTTTTTTCAAACTCAAGCCCTGATCGTCATAATGAAGCGAAAAGCCCGCATTAAGCTCAGCCCACTTGGCTAAACCAAAACGTTGCTCTATGGCATCTAAATAAGGACGCATTTCTTTAAAAGGACAATGAATTACCACGTATAACTCCGAGCTATTTTATTCGGCGCCAGTATAGCATGGCTTAAAATAGCTCGATATCCGTTTGTGAAGTGATATCTTCAGTATGACTAGGCTCAGCCATTTTTTGTAAGTTTACCAATAACTCACTACGCGATTCGATAATATGATTAAGCTGATGTTTAATGTGAGTTAAATCGTCGTTTAAAGAGGTAAATAACTGCTGAGTTTGCTGCAATTGCTGTAAATACAAAGCCACATCGCTGCTATTTAACTGCTCATTATGTTCGACTAATTGGTTCAATTCAGCAAGCTGAACTGTTAGCTGTTTAACGGCATGCTCTCGAGAGTCACTGTTTTGATGCATTTGTTCAGAGAGCTCGTTAAAAGCATTGCCTATTTGGTTTGCCTGCGTCAATGCTCGCTCGTTTATTTCCATATCTTGCACTTTCGCATTAGTCACTTCCAAAATATGCGGAAACAAATCTTTGTAGCGGCCATAAAGCTGTGCATCATCCAAGGGCATGTTTTTAACTAACATCGATACTTTTGGGTAGTTAATGATGGTGCGATGACTAAAGTCGACAAAGCGATTTGACTCTCGGTGTTGCTCTAATAACTCTTGTTCAAGTGGGCATACGCCACCTTTAGCACTACAAAACACGCCAACATCTTGATACCAAAACGCCAAAACAACATCGAGCTCCATGGGGTTAAAAAATTCGAACATATACTCAGATAAGGCTTTAATATCATGTGCATGATAGCTTTGCCCGACGTAACGCATGATGCGCCCCATATCACCTGAATCTGTCATTGCAATTTCGGCGGTGATCTGCGCTCGCTCAACATCACTTTTAAGCTTTTTCGAGTGTTGGCGATACTGATATAACACGCGAATACGTGCCATAAGCTCTTCGGCATTAAATGGTTTTACAATGTAGTCAGCAGCACCTGCGTTATACCCTTTAACACGGTCTGGTAAGTCTGATTTACCTGACAAAAACATCACTGGAATATCTTTGGTTTCAGGGTTTGCTTTTAACTCATTACAAACCTCAAACCCAGTTTTTCCGGGCATCTCTATATCGAGCAATATTATGTCTGGATTATGTTTTATTGCTTGTCTTAACCCTTCATCACCATTTTTAGCATGGAGCAGTGTGCAAAAGCCCGCGAGCGATTCTTCGATCACATGATGCACGTATTTATCATCATCAATGGCTAATACCAGTTTAGACATGCTTAATTCCTATATACTCTTTTTTAGAAGGATAGTACGAGCGTGTGATTTTGCGAAGAAATATTAATAAAAAAAGCGCCTTACGACGCTTTTATATTTTTATATTCTTTATGCTGCAATGCCGCTGTGTCTAAGCAATGCATCAACTTGCGGCTCGCGCCCTCGGAACTTTTTAAACAGCTCCATAGGCTCTTCACTACCGCCTTTTTCTAAAATGTTTTTCAAAAAGGCTTCACCAGTTTCAGGGTTGAAAATGCCTTCTTCTTCAAATTTAGAAAACGCATCAGCAGACAGAACTTCTGCCCACTTATACGAATAATAACCAGCGCTATAACCACCCGCAAAAATATGGCTAAAGCCATGTTGGAAACGATTAAACGCTGGCGCTTTAACAACCGCGGTTTTGCTACGAACAGCATCTAAAGTTGCTTGAATATTACATGGTTCACCCGCTTTATAATCGTGGTGGATTGTAAAATCAAACAACGAAAACTCTAGCTGACGTAACATTTGCATACCTGATTGGAAGTTCTTCGCCGCAAGGAGTTTATCTAATAACTCTTTTGGTAACGGCTCATCTGTTTCGTAATGACCCGAAATAAAGTTCAGCGCTTCTTCTTCGTAGCACCAGTTTTCAAGGAACTGACTTGGTAACTCAACTGCATCCCATGCAACACCATTAATACCCGCAACTGGCGCAGCATCAACTTGGGTCAACATATGGTGAATACCATGACCAAACTCATGGAATAAGGTTGTCACTTCATTATGAGTGAACAGCGCAGGCTTATCGCCAACTGCTTTATTAAAGTTACACACTAAATACGCAACAGGTGTTTGTAATTCGCCGTTTGCACGTACTTTACGACCCATACAGTCGTCCATCCACGCGCCGCCACGCTTGCGATCGCGAGCGTATAAATCTAAATAAAAACGACCACGTAAAGTATTACTACTATCGTAAATTTCGAAAAAACGTACATCAGGGTGGTAGGTATCAAAGTCAGTGACTTCTTTAACACTAATACCAAATAAACGATTTACTGTAGTGAATAAGCCACTTAATACCTTATCGGCAGGAAAATAAGGGCGCAGTACTTCGTCTGAAATCGCGTATTTCTCTTGCTTAAGTTTTTCGCCGTAGTAGGCGTAGTCCCAGGCAGCAAGTTCAGTCACACCGTGCTTATCTTTGGCATAAGCCGTTAGCTCAGCAAGTTCTTGCTCAGCTTGGGGTTTAGACTTATCGGCTAAATCTTCTAAGAATGAGAAAACTTGCTCTGGTGTTTCGGCCATTTTAGTCGCCAGTGACATGTCAGCGTAGCTGTTAAAGCCAAGTAACTCAGCAAGTTCATGACGCAGTGCAAGCTCTTCAGTCATAATAGCTGAGTTATCAAACTCACCGGCATTGGGGCCTTGATCAGAAGCACGTGTTACAAACGCAGTGTAAAACTCTTCACGTAACTCGCGGTTATCTGCATAAGTCATGATTGGTAAGTAAGATGGAAAATCTAACGTGAATACCCAGCCATCTAGCTCTTTACTTTTAGCTGTATCAGCGCCAAGTGCTAACGCAGACTCAGGTAACCCCTCAAGCTCACTTTCATCAGTAATATGCTTTTGCCAAGCGAGTGTGGCATCCATTACATTGTTACCAAACTTAGAAGCCAGTTCAGATAAACGTGCACTGATTTCGCCATAACGCTTTTGCTGCTCAGGTTTTAAAGCAATACCCGACAATTCAAAATCACGCAGTGCATTGGTAATGGTTTTTTGCTGGGCAGTAGTAAGTGTTTTAAATTCATCACTATTATGAAGTGCATTGTAAGCATCATATAAACCTTGATGCTGACCTACAAAGGTTGAGTACTCAGATAACAATGGCAAACATTGCTCATAAGCTTCACGTAACTCATCGTTGTTAACAACAGAGTTCATATGTGATACCGGTGAAAATAAACGTGATAACTTGTCATCAGCTTCTTCTAGCGGCAGTACCAAATCATTCCATGTGTACGATTTAGTCGCCAGTACCTCGTCTATTTTAGTGCGGCACTCAGCAATGGCTGCTTTTAACGCTGGCACGACATGCGCTGGTTTAATTTTAGAAAACGGCGGAAGCCCTTCTAAACCAATGAGTGGGTTATTTTCTGCAATTGTCATTTTCGTTCTCAAATTTTATGCGAAGATGATTTTGAAGTTGGGGCGAATTGATGAAATACAAGGGGCTTAACCTTGGTCTTTATTATGCTATTATCAACTTATTAATAAATCGATTAATTAATAAAAATTTATCTATTTTTGAGGACAAACTATGGCTCAGCATTTTGATTACATTGCTATTGGTGGTGGTAGTGGCGGTATTGCCTCTGCAAACCGTGCTGCAATGCGTGGCGCAAAAGTCGCTCTTATTGAAGCAAAACACATGGGTGGTACTTGTGTAAACGTGGGTTGTGTTCCAAAGAAAGTAATGTGGCACGGCGCACAAGTTGCTGAAGCAATTAATGCATACGCACCAGACTATGGCTTTGATGTTGAGCTTAAAAGCTTTAGCTGGGCTAAATTAGTAGAAAGCCGCGAAGCATATATTGGCCGAATTCACCAAGGTTACAATAAATACTTAGCAAGTAACGGCGTAACGGTTATTAATGGCTTTGCTAAATTTGTTGATAGTAAAACAGTTGAAGTAAACGGTGAGCTATACACTGCTGATCATATCCTTGTAGCTGTTGGTGGTCGCCCTACTATTCCTAATATCCCAGGTGCTGAGCTTGGTATTGATTCAAATGGCTTCTTTGAGCTAGACGCACAGCCTAAGCGTGTTGCTGTGGTTGGTGCTGGTTACATTGCTGTTGAAATTGCGGGTGTTCTTCATAGCCTAGGTACAGAAACACATTTATTTGTTCGTAAAAACAAACCACTACGTACTTTTGATCCATACATTGTTGATACCCTTGTCGATATTATGGCAAAAGAAGGCCCAACTCTTCACACTGAGTGCACACCTAAAGAAGTGGTTAAAGAAAACGACGGTAGCCTAACAATTCACTTTGAAAATGGTCACAGCCAAAACGTTGATGAAGTTATTTGGGCAATTGGCCGTACACCAACAACAGACAAGATCAACCTTGCAGCAGCAGGTGTTGAAGTGAACGAAAGCGGCTATGTAAAAGTAGACGAGTTTCAAAACACCACAGCTAAAAATGTATATGCAGTTGGCGATATCATCGAAAACGGTATCGAACTTACGCCAGTAGCCGTTAAAGCAGGTCGTATTTTATCAGAGCGCTTATTCAATAAAGAATTGCCTGATGATTTAAAAATGGACTACGAGCTAGTACCAACGGTGGTATTCAGCCACCCACCAATCGGCACCATTGGTTTAACAGAGCAAGAAGCGATTTCGCAATATGGTGCTGAAAACGTAAAGGTTTATAAATCAAGTTTTGCAGCGATGTACACAGCTGTTACTCAGCACCGCCAAGCATGTAATATGATGCTCGTGTGTGCAGGTGATAACGAAAAAGTTGTTGGCTTACACGGCATTGGCTTTACCGTTGATGAAATGATCCAAGGCTTTGCAGTTGCAATGAAGATGGGCGCAACCAAAGCAGACTTCGATGCTGTTGTGGCTATTCACCCAACGGGTTCTGAAGAGTTTGTTACCATGACAGGTTAATGTAGAAAAGATACATAAACACCTTTTTAAATTCTGTAAAATTTTACAAGCCAACTATACTTTCTAATACAGTTGGCTTTTTTGGATACATAATATGGCTCAGCTTATTAACTCAGCTGATGTTTTCATAGAATGGGATCAAGAAGTAGAGGATTTGAAATCAAATAGCTTAGGGCAATTACCAACTCTATATAACTCAGATGGGAAATTTGTTTCTGTTGTAAATAGTTGGTTTTTTGATCTAGTTACTATCGAAAAACTTAAAGATCTAAGTTCATATTCAAGAGCCCTATTATTATACTGGTCTTTCTTGGAAGATAACTCTTTGCATTGGGATCAGTTCCCTCCTTTAAAAAGGCTGAAACCTACCTACTTATTTAAACACTTTTTATTAAATAAAGTCGATAAAGGACTGCTCTCCTACTCCACAGCCAATCACTATCTTAAGCATGTGATTCAATTTTACATATGGGCAATAGAAGAATTAGTAATAGATATACCTGATGAGAAAACAGCTCCGTTTGTAATTGAATTTGTTAGTGTTATAAGAACAGATAAATTAGCGTATCTCAGACCTAAATTTATAGTCCAATCAGCAGACCTTAAAATACGTGTCCCAAAAAAGCCTGAAAATAGCCTAAAACCTCTAACTGAAGAGGCTCTTATAAGCTTTTCTAGCCAATTAAAAAAAGAGTCAATTGAGTTTCAATTAATATGCTTATTAGCCGTTTCAAGTGGTTTACGAATAAGTGAAGCAAGTGGTTTTACTATGGAAGCACTAAATAGTGCAATTCCCACCACGACTAGCCATAGTCGATTTGAGGTCATATTGGGAGCCTCTACAGGTGTTGAAACTAAGTTCAAAAAACAACGAAAAATCGAAGTATCTGCATTACTACTGTCAAAATTAAAAAACTATTCTATCAGTGAGAGACGCTTAAGAAAAGCAAGTAAGCTCAAAGATAAAAGTAGATTTGAACCATTATTTATTAGTCAATATGGAAATCCTACAAAAAAAGCGACAATAAGTGCAAGGTGGTCTAACCTCAGAAAGGAAGTAAAAAAAACATATCGAGATTTTAATTACACCTTCCATGATTTAAGGAGTACATACGCTACATATAGACTCAATGATCTCCTTAATGCTGGCCTCAATGTCAGTGAATCTCTCGACTGTTTAATGTCTTGGATGGGACACAATGACGAAGCCACTACAATGAAATATGTCAGATACTTAAAGCAGAAAAACGCTATTAGAAATAAGTTTGTTCTACTAGATAAGATAATGCATGAAGCAGTAGAAGGTACCTTATAATAATGATTAATAATAATTATGACTGGCGGCCGGAGCTATGTAACACGGTTTTAAGTGGTTCAAATAGTCCTCACTATTTGGACTACAATAGAATTCGGTTTCTAGGTATTCCTATGCCTCATAAAATAAAGTCAGGTAAAGGTATTAAATATGCAAATCGCGATAATTTTGTATACGAGCTACGAAGAACCTTTGAGTATCTCTCTTTAGAAAAATCAGATGCGACCATATCAAATTTATTTGGACGATTTTTAGCATATTTGAAATGGTGCGACTTTAACAGAAAATATCCAATTCGAAAGCAGACTACAGTTGAGTACTGTAACTATACTTACGAACGTTATCGAAAAGGATTAATTAAGAGCGGATCTTATATCACTATCACCTCAAGTCTAAAGGTAGTTTTATCTTCGCTAGAATATGGTGACGCATCTATAAACTGGTTTGATTCTATAATGATTATCTCCAATAATGATCACGAGTCATATGAAGCCTACTCTGACTCAGATCTAAAGAAATTACTTCCTTTTCTAAGAGCTTTTTTTAAGCAAATTTCAGCGCAGTTTTTATTAGCTCCAAAAATATATATTGCGGCTAATAAAGGAACTTCACCAATGGATTTTAAATGGAAAGGTAAAACAGTTCTTGTTTACTTAGCCATTAACAAAATGATGGCTGTTGCTACATTTCTTATGTCGTATTACACCTACACCAATGCAACCCAACTTTATAATATCAAGAGACCAAAAGACATAAGCTACGAAAAGGACAAGTGGTATACCATGCCTGCTTTTAAACGTCGTGCATTCAAAACTATTCATATAGAAATTGGTGAACATCATATTGATATTCCCAAATATTGCATGGAGTTCTTTAATACATTGTTGTCAGTTTCTAAACTAATTGATAAATCGGATAATGCACCATTAATTCAGGCTTGCTGGGCAAGTAAAACCGCTCCAATGAGTGGAGCATTTTTACGTGATTTTAATAACTTATTTTTACGAAAACACTTTCCCATGTTTGACGCTAAAGGAGTAGAGCTTAGATTGAGCAATTCCAGATTTAGAGCAACGGGCAGTCAAATATCTCTAATTAATGGTAACGAAATTGAAACTGCCTTATTGCTAAACAACAGCCCTGACACAATTAAACGTCATTACTCCAAAGGGAATAAGTTTGATAATAGTAAAATGATGCAGGAAGCGTCATACATAAGAGCCGAGCAAGCTAAAAGTAAAACAACAACTGAAATGGCGAAAGCTAACCTTGGTTTGACTGTTCTTACTTATGAAAATTACATTGAAAAAATGTCTCCAAAAATTAAATTATCAGCACATGGAACGTATTGCTCAGACCCATTTGGAGAACAATCAAAAAAATATAATAGACAAGTTCACTCCCAAGGTTTTAATGAGAATAAGTTAGCATGTGCTGATTTGTTAGGATGCTTTGGATGCGAGCATCATGTAATTGTTCAATCAGTTGAAGATATTTGGTGCCTTCTATCTTTCAAAGAGTGTATTGAGGAAAGTATATATCTGCATCTAAATGCAAAACATTTTAACCAAAATTTCTCCTCAACTTTAAATTATATAGAAGAAGCTATCCTTCCTAAAATTTCAAAAAAAATATTAATAGGTGCCGAAAATAAATTAAACAACATTGGTAGGCACCCCCTCTGGAGTACATTAGATGTACTCCAAATTGGAGGTTCTAATGCACCCTTTAATTAAAAATTCTAATAATACTTTCAAAGGTTCCCCTGTTGAGTTCACAAATGTAATTGAGCTAAAAAACAAAGAAGACTGGGTAGCACTGGATAAGTGTTTAATAAGTAGAGATGAAGAAGGTAGAGCTATTAGCTTCTTTAAAGACGATATATGGTATATGGGCGTTTACGCTTCTGACTTCCAAGTGTCACAAAAAACCAACTTTGATTTTAGTTTTATTAATTCCTCAGAAAAATTAACATTAGAATTGAAGTTAATTGTATATGGCTGGATTTTTTATAAAAATAGTACTAGAAGTAATCATGTAAAAATCCAAACACTGGTAAATCGACTCAGCGCACTAAAAAAAGTATATATATTCTTAAATGAAAATAACTACAACTCTATTTCTGAATTGAATAATAAAGTAGTCTCACAAAAATTAGATACCTACCTAATAAATAAAGACTTAGCTCAACGCACCTTAGAACATGTTTTTTCAGGTATAAATAGTATTATACGGCTTCAATCATGGTTAAATCTAGACCTACCTATATCGCTATCTAAACCTTACGAACATGCTCTAAAACTCAGTAATAAATCCCCTCAGCAAACATTATCTATCCCCGAAAGAATAGCAGATGAACTTTACGCAAAAGCAATTGAATTAGTTGAAGACTTTTATCCACATAGGGATTTACTAGCAACTATTGAGAAAGAACTGCAAGAAAATTATTTGGCTGGAAAAGAAATCGTAAATCAAAAAAAAGAACTTGGTATTTGGAAGTTTTTAGATAAACAGGAAAAGAGCTCAAAATTGAATCATATGCAAGCTCAAGAAATAAGTAAGGTAACACCTTTCAAGACCTCAGATATTTTATCTAGATATTCCTCCATGACACTTTTTAAAGACTTAAAAAGTGTCCCAAAATGGAAAAAATTATATGGTCGCATAACAACAGCCTGTTACATATGTTGTGGAGCTTTTTCAGGTATGCGCGATTCAGAGCTAAGCGCACTTAAACCTGACAGCTATTACTGTGATGATATTAATGGACAAAAGTTTCATTTTATACGCTCAAAAACTTTTAAGCTTGGTGAAAAGGATACAACATGGGTAACCGCACCAATTACTCAAAAAGCAATTGAGCTTATGAGTTGTTTCACAAAATATTGGCGAAAAGAGCTATTAGAAAAGGGCTTGCAGAAAGAAAGTGAATACCTGTGGTTAAATAGAACAGCTCGATCTAAGTTACCTGTAGTTATATCCAAGTGGCCTGATCGATTACAACTTTTTTCAGAAACCTATGGGACTGTTATAAAAAAAGAAGATCTTGTAGAGTTGGTGAAATCAAATCCAAATGCATTAGACAATATAAATAAGTTATGCATATTAAGTAAAAGCTGGCCTTTAAAACCACATCAATTTAGACGCTCTTTAGCACTATATACGATAAAACACCGTTTGGGCAGTTGCAGTTCCTTACAACAACAATTCAAGCATACCTATCTTCAAATGACAGAGTGGTATTCAGTTGGAGGCATAGCTAGCAGGCTAAGTGATTTAGAAATAGATAATGACTTTCAGCAATTGCTGGAAAATACAAAATTAGAAGAAACCACAAATAAATTTTTCTCTATGGTTCATGGTAACTCACCTTTATCTGGAAGCCATGGTAAAGCAATTATGGATATGCGAGAAGATATCCCCTATATATAGTTCCTGGGATGTAATATACGCTGCTGTAAAAAAAGGGACACTGTCATTGCATGGGACTATGACTGCGTATTGCAAAAATGGATATAATTGCGACATGGATGGAGTGATAAATCCTGCATTCTGTATTAATTGTAAACTGGGGGCAGTATTATAGACGAGAATCAAGCTAGAAACTGGCAGGATATACACAACAAATTCACGTCATATCTTAAGGATAAAGGAGATGTATCACCTTCAGTTTATGCTCACTCTATTATCCAAATCCGTGCAGCAGAGTCCATCATGACAGATTTCAACATTGCATTTGAGCCATACACACACCCTATAGAAGTAGTACAACTATGAGTAAAAGTGAGAATACACTCATTCGATTAGAGGCTGCACTTCAGCGAATCTTAGCAAAAGAGCCCAAACGTATTTCCAAACATAAAAAACTAAGTATAAGGGCTGTTGAAGAAGAAGCAAACTTAGGAAACGGTACTTGCTATTACTATGAAAAATTTACTTCAGATCTAAGGAAACTGATAAGTAATCATAA
This sequence comes from Pseudoalteromonas sp. PAR1, assembly GCF_947311895.1. Taxonomy (NCBI): domain Bacteria; kingdom Pseudomonadati; phylum Pseudomonadota; class Gammaproteobacteria; order Alteromonadales; family Pseudoalteromonadaceae; genus Pseudoalteromonas; species Pseudoalteromonas sp. PAR1. The sequence goes on from NZ_CAMZMY010000015.1 coordinate 113,297, forward strand.
AAGCTCAAACATAGAGGAGAAAGAAACTAAATACATCAATGATGGCCTAAAATTTAAAGCAGCGAATGAAAAGAGATTAAAAGAAAAATACCGAGATGAAAATACGAAACTAAAACACACAATTCAACAATTAGCCGCTGAACACCATCAGTTCAATGATTTAATAAGACAACAAGCTGAGCAATTGAAGCAGTCGAGGTCAGATAATGAAAAGCTAGAAGTTGAGTTGAAAACTGTCAAAGAAAAATTAATTTATTTGAATAGAGAAAATATTATTCAGCTAAATAAATCGAATAAAACTTAATTTAACTTTTGAAGAAGAATTTCATTGCTTTTAATTTGTAGTAGTTAATCTAATCTTCAAGTTTCGATGAATAAGTTTGGACTTCATCTGACAGGCAGTTACGAACAGTGAGAAGCAGATGGTGTATAAACTCGTTTTTGGACATAAACGCGTTAAAATATTTGAAGAGTCATGACTAAATTAAGGCATAAAAGTATGCCACTACATGGTAGTATTTAGTAAGGAACGCTGTGAATTCATTTCAGCACAATATGGGCACTAAGCCTAATAACTTGTGGCGTTTCTTTTTAACTGTGACAAGATATTATCATTCAATTTTAACCAATTAGTTTCGTATTCCCATGTCTTTTTGAAGTCGTCATTGCTCCTTGAACTTTCAAGCATTTCTCTAAAATCGAAAACACCTAGAAAATTATCAGCCGTAACATCATACCTTCCATAACCTCGGTTTTCAGGCACAATATATTTTAAAAAATTAGATTTAAAATCAGATATAGTGCTTACTAGTTCCTTTGAATCATTTAGTTTTTCTTCTAAGAATTCTTTTTCAAAACCTGTAATTGTGCCTGTCGCTTCTAAAGCACCAGATTGGTTTATAGCGATTCCCCAATTTTTATAGGCCAATGAAGGGTTCTGCCGATTTATATCTGAAAGAAGTGAGTCATAGGGAGACAGCATTTTTTCTACCGCCTTAGGCACACTACCTCCCGGCAAATATAATTCACCAGTAGCAACAGCTAGCTCATGCATATAGTCATCAACTGTTTTAGTTATGTCTATCTGGCTCGATGTCATCGTCAGCGGTTTGGTATACGTTTGGTTTAGCTCTGGAGGCGCGCTTTCATGATATACGTCATCCGCCAATTTTTTAAGCTCAGTTTCTAAAAGAGCCTTGCCATTTATAGGTGACTCTAAAGTCACATTTTGAATATTAAGTGGTTGCGGTAAACTTCCAGAATTAACCTTCATAATACGTCCCTGATTTAGTGATGTAATTTTATATCGGCCTATTTTGATGATTCTTTATATTTATCATTTTTTAAAAAAGGGAGCCAAGCTAATTGTATTATTATTAGGGATGGATTATTCTTGAAAAACTTAGGGGAGTAGTCTCTTGCATTAAGCAAGGAAACTGTCAACAGTCTCCGGGCAACATCGCTCGTGGCAGTTTCGAACCGTATCAGGTTTTGACAAGACTTAAGGCAATGAGTCATTTCGGGCAGAGATGGTTTGTTGTCTTTTTAGTCTAGTCTGCCCTAAGGGTAAATAATGAAACTACATCGCTGCCAAAGTTCACTTCATTTTGCAAATAGACCAGACAACTCTGCCATACACCCTTCAGGTATTGATATCGCGGGGGCTCAGTCATGGTTTTAGCTATAGCCGCTATTATTGCAGGGTTTGCCTTACTCGTATGGAGTGCAGACCGCTTTGTTGAAGGGGCGGCATCTACAGCAGGCCATGCTGGCTTGCCTTCAATTTTAATTGGTATGGTCATTGTTGGTTTTGGGACTTCGGCTCCTGAAATGGTCGTATCAGCAATGGCTGCAAGTGATGGAAACCCTGATTTGGCGTTAGGTAATGCACTCGGGTCCAATATTGTAAATATCAGCTTAATTCTTGGTGTAACAGCCATCATTGCCCCTATCACTGTTCAGTCTAAAATTGTTAAAAACGAGCTTCCCTTATTATTAGTTGTCGTACTTTTTTGTGGGTACTTGCTGTATGACGGCGCTTTATCAGTGATTGATGCAAGTCTGTTGTTGGGCGGATTAGTCTTGTTCTTAGCATGGTCAGTCTATTCAAGTATGAAATCACCAAGTGATACCCTCGAAACAGAATTTGATACTGAGCTTAAAAGTCACGCCATGTCTTTAGGGAAAGCAATTTTCTGGCTCACCGTGGGCTTAACATTACTCATTATTAGCTCTCGCATACTTGTTTGGGGAGCGGTTGAAATTGCAACTGCGCTCGGTGTCAGTGACCTTATTATCGGCTTAACTATCGTTGCATTAGGGACATCTTTGCCAGAGCTTGCAGCTTCTATTATTGCCGCTAAAAAGGGAGAGCATGACATCGCCATTGGCAATGTTGTGGGGTCGAATATGTTTAACATCTTAGCTGTAATTGGTATCGCTGGTATTATTGAGCCTATCCCTCACATTTCTACAGACGTACTTTACAGAGATTGGAGTGTGATGCTTGTACTTTCCGTCATGTTATTGGTTATGGCTTACGGTTTTGGCCGACAAGGCAGAATAAATCGTTGGGAAGGTAGTATCTTGCTTGCTTCCTATATTGCTTACAATGGCTACTTAGTTACCAGTATCATTAAATAACATTTATTGCTAAATTGTTTAGAGCAAAGCGCATATTTTATTTATATTAAAAGGGAAATCACCGATGGACACCATCATAAACTTTTTTTCTGAGCATCAATTGCAACTTATAGCAATAGCAAAGAATACGCTGCTGACTATTTTCATTTTTATTGGGGCAAATATTTGTTCAAAATTACTAAAACGTGCCGTACATAAAGGTGTTTACAGACTGAGCAAGCAAGATGAAATCATTACAAAACTGCTTACCACGCTTTCAGGCTATGTGGTTTATTTAATTGCAATTGTGATTATTTTAGATTTATTTGGAGTCAATACGGCCAGTCTTGTCGCACTCGTCGGTGCCGCAGGCTTAGCGATTGGTCTAGCCCTAAAAGATACGCTCAGTAATGTGGCTGCGGGGGTCATGCTACTTTTCTTAAAGCCTCTAAAAAAGGCAGAGTTTGTTGAAGTGTCAAGCTATACAGGGAGTGTAAAAGATTTAGGTCTATTTACCACTGTCCTTGAAACCGCCGATGGTGTTTTTGTATCAATCCCAAATAGCACGGTTTGGGCAAATGCGATAAAAAACTTTACGAGAAACGAAAAGCGTCGCATGGATATAACTGTGGGTATTTCTTATGGTGATTCAATTGAAGATGGACTTGCGGCATTAAGGGAGCTTGTTAGTGAAGAATCTCGAATTTTGATTGAGCCAGCCCCTCAGTATTTAGTCCACACATTAGCAGATAGCTCTGTGAACTTGCAGCTTCGTGCTTGGGTCGCTACACCACATTACTGGGATATATATTGGCAAACACAGCGTAAAATTAAAGATAAAGTGGAGAGCAAAGGGATTACTATTCCGTTCCCTCAACGTGATTTGCACATAATAAACGGCGATAAAAAATAATGAAAAACCTCGCTCAGTCCTAGCACGTTTTTCTATGATAGAGTGACAGGACTGGGCCTTTGCTTGAGAGCATAGCTCGCGTGTAATAATTTAAAAACAGAATTTACTATGCTCAAATATTGGTATAAAAACATTCCAGCACACCACAATAGTCCTGAGCTATTTTGGCGAAGCCGTTTGATCGCCCATTCTTTATTGATATGTACTGTGTACTTCTTTGTACTGACTGTTATCAATATCTTTAAATTCAACAGCTATGAACTCGCTTTGCTTGATGCGGTTGGGCTAACTTTGTCTATTTTACTATATGTTTGGTTCATTAAAAGCTCAAAAATTAAAGCGGTTTCATGGGCTGTGGTGTTATTGATTAACAGTTTAATACTGACATTTATTATCTCAATTAACGGCGCGGCCTATTCATTATTTTGGGCAACATTAATTCCTCCATTTTCATTTTATTTAGTAGGTCGAAATTGGGGAAGTTTACTTAGTGCGTTTGCTTTTGCAGTGTGTGCTTTTATAGTTTATGAACACTCACAGAATCCGGAACCTCTTAAAATTGGCCTTGGCTCTGTTTTTAATATTATTGAAGTTGCCATTGCTCACATTGTCTTATTTCGTTTCTATGAAAAAACTCGCTGAAACCGATAAACTCACTGGATTGTTTAATCGAGAAAAACTAGATAGAACGCTTTCAAGTTTACTAAAAAGCTCGAATTTTGGTTTCATACTACTAGACATTGATTATTTTAAAGAAATAAACGATACCTATGGTCACTTGGAAGGCGATAAAGCGCTTGTCATTGTTTCAAATAAATTAAAGTCAGTATCTCCAAGTAAAGCGTTATGTGCTCGTTGGGGTGGCGAAGAGTTTGTAATCATCATTGAAGGGGCAACCTTAGATGAAACAAAAGAGGTTGCAACGACCATTATTACAGATATAAATGGTATTTATTTTCACGAAAAAAGATTGTCAGTCAGCTGTGGAGTGACGATTAATCACAGTGATGATAATACGCTAACAGTAATTGAACGTGCTGATTTAGCTCTATATCGTGCAAAGAAAAATGGCAGAAATCGAGTTGAATATAATGAATGAAACTTGGATTAATTTTGTGGTCATTACGTTCATTAATGACCACATTTTGAATGTTTAAAGTTATCTTGCAGAGTGCTTCAATGACGACACAATGAATTGACACTTTTCTTGCTCAATACTTAGAGGGTGATTATTCATTAATTTAGAAATATCATAAGCTAAAAGGAAACTTCTACCACCATCTTTATCTAGCTCACCATAATCAATGTCCGTTTCTTTATAAAAGTCCTTGCTATGTGCCACTTCATTTCGGAGTTTTATTAAGTTAATCAAAGTCTGATAAATTTTACTTTCATTGTCTGTAATGAGCTTACCAGATGATAAAAGGAACCCTAATACATCTAACTTTTTACTTAAGTTCATTGAAAGAAACGCTGTTGCATGTCTTTTGTGATCAGCTTTAGGGAAATGACGAAAAGCCCATGAGATGATGCCTTCATTAAGCAAGCTTTCCAATGAAGCGGCAGCAACTAAGATAAAGGAGTATTTATTTGAATTGAAGAATGCATCATCATCTTCAGTGTGTGCCGGCAGATATTCTGCTGATTCAATTAGTCCTCTAGAGGAAGTAAATACAAAATGCATTTCCAAAATTCTGATGCCTCGTTGCTTTATAGCGCCCCGCACTGCAATGGCTTGTTATGTTTCAACTCGTTGAGTTTTGCTTTTGGCAAATTCTAAGGTCTTTATTAGTAACGTAAAGCCTGAGGCCATTAATAAGCCACCTACAATGAAATAAAATAATACAGGATTTTCATTAAGTTTAACGCTAAATCCAAATGCTGAAAATTGCATTTCGAAAATACTGAACAGGCTATAAATAAAAACTATAACGGATAAAATAAAAAGTAGTTTATTTCCAAATCTATAACTCATAAGTCAACTTTTCCCTTTGAAACATGACATGTCTATAGCGAGCGAATCGCGCGTTTTTCTAACACAGTGTCGCTCGCTTTTCTGAATGACTCATTTGTAACAAACTTCTTAACTAATTGCCATTAAGACTAAAATGCAGTAGTTCTAGCTTTTGTCTCAGGACAAAAAAGAGCGATTGGGTCGCTTTCCTGACTATGCAAGCAATATACTTTGACGAAATAGAAAAGCAATTTTGAATGGCCGAAGTTCGCTCTTTTGAGTAATTCGCCTAAACACGTCTTGGGGCGTGCGACGTGAAGTCGTATGAAGCGCTGTTCACCGCTTAATGAGTGAACCATCTGTATCACCAGATGATC